>JABIYR010000184.1 GCA_018702695.1 Nitrospina sp.
ATATTTAGAAAGTTTTGAGTATTTTCTTCTGATGCGGCTAATACCTTAATTTATTATCGGGTTATAAATTAAAACCATTAACAATAATAATGGGTCTTTTAACGCCATAGCTGGATGCCGTGGGCATGGAAATTAATAAGGTTAAATGGGGCTTACAAATCGTTGTAAAGAAACTTGATTTAAGGGGGTAAGTCTTTTTTTCTATAAGAAAAGAGCTAAGTTTTTGACAAACTATTCTCTTTACGTATGAGTCGGCGTGGAAACTGTCAATGCGGTGGCAGGAAATTGCTTTTTGATACTAAAAAGTTGGCGGATTAGGAGAAAAGTTTATAAAAGGTTACCGCTTCCTTTTGATATTAATTTTTCATTCGTGGTTTCATCAAATGGATTCAATCATCTATTTTCGCTTATGCTTGCCATTTGAAGTTTTTCATCAAGGTTTCGGCGATTGGATTTGAAAACTTTCGCGGGCTGGAAACCAGCCAAAAATCTTCGGTCACACCTTGCAGTCGTCCAAGTTTAATGAGTTTGCCCTCTTTGATCAGTTCTTTCCCTGCAATGTCTGGCAAGGGAACCAAACCCATTCCTTCGTTTCCCAGTAATTTTTGAATGCTGGTATCCTGCGTTTCAATGACGACATCAATTTTTATTTGACGGGTCTGAAAATAATGATTCAGGTCATGACGAAGTTTACTATGCAGGGTTGGCATGATGAAGGGTTGGTCTTGCAGCGAATTGGGGAATTTGCGTTTCAAGGGTTGATATTTTTTCGTTGAAAAAACCGTAATGGGGATTTTTGCTAAAAGCCGAGAAAAATATTCTTTTGAACTGCCAATCGTGGGTGGAAAGTTTGAGACCACTATGTCGATTCGGTGGGCCTGGAGCTCTCGAAACAGATAATCCCCACCTCCTTCAATGACGGTGATGACACAGGGAGCTATTTTTTGCGCTGAGTGGATCAGTGATTGCACGAGAGTTTTGGGGACGCTGTCAAGCGCTCCGATTTGAATATGAGTTCGTCTTGAAAAAGTCTCATCTTTGACCACTTCCATGAGTTCGTTGCCCAAGTTAAATATCTGGTTCGCATAATCGAGAACCACCTTGCCTGCCTCTGTGAGGTGAAGCCCTCGACTTTTTCGTTTGAATAAAACCTGGCTCATTGATTCTTCTAAATTTTTTATTTGGGTGCTGATAGTCGGTTGCCCGATTCTAAGTTTCTTTGACGCACTGCTAATACTTCCTTCTGTTGCTGTGACCCAAAAATAATAGAGATGATGATAGTTTAGCCAAGCCATATTTTTTCGCCTTCTTTAAATTCGGTAAAAGTGAAGTATTTGTTAAAAAATATCGAATTTTTAAAATTCTAATTATAGAATACTATTTTATTTGTAATTTGAAAATATAAAATATTTTTGAGGCCTTTTTCTTGTGAAACCTCAAATGGTTCGGAGCGGAATTTATATGATGCGCTCTGAATTGATCTTTGCCTTCCAAGGAGATTAGAAATGAATAATGGTCTTGCTAGTTCTGCAAGAGATGCTTTGGAATTGTTATTTCAGGGAAACACTCGATTTTTTAAACGCCCGGATTCTGTGAACGGTAATGGTCACGACTTTTTTAAGGTTAAACCTGCTGAACTCGTCAGCGGTGATCAAATGCCGTTTTGTGCCATTCTCAGTTGCTCGGATTCTCATGTGGCTCCAGAGTTGATGTTTGACCAAATCGTTGGAGATTTATTTGTCATTCGTACTCCTGGAAACCATGCATCCATGCCCGCCCTTGCAAGCATTGAATATGCATTACTGGAACTCAAGGTGCCGTTGATCATTGTATTGGGTCATAGTTGTTGTGGAGCTATTCAGGCGACTTTGGATCGAGAGTTGACAGGGGTAGAGTTGCCGACCCAAAACCTGAATTTGTCAGTCGATGCTTTGATTCCTGCTGTTCGGAATGCGGTCAAAAGTAATCAGGCTGAAATTGAAAAGGAAGATTTGGTGAATGATGCTGTTCGACTTCATGTTGAACAAACGATTGATAGCTTGTTGGAAAGCCCTGTTATCAAGAAAGTTCGCGAAAGGAATGAGGTTGGGATCATTGGAGCTTTTTATAATCTAAACAGCGGGGATGTTGAATTTTCTAGATGGCATTGAGGATTAGAATGGCTCGAGTGAGTTTTTTGCTCATATTTTTAATTCATTGTTAAATATTTTGGATTGAGTTGAGCGGGTCTGAGGCATTAACTTCGACAACGATAAAATAGGTAACAGTATGAAGCTAGTTCACAACTGGAGATTTGATAATATCCGTGGCGATATTTTTGGCGGGATCACTGCCGGAATCGTAGCACTTCCTCTTGCTTTAGCATTTGGGGTTCAGTCTGGGGCGGGGGCGGTCGCGGGGCTATATGGTGCCATTGTTCTTGGTGTTTTTGCCGCCACTTTTGGGGGCACATCCTCACAGGTCAGTGGTCCAACAGGGCCGATGACGGTTGTTTCGGCTCTGGTTGTTCTCAGCGTTATTGAACGATATGGGAGCTTGCAAGCGGGAATGGGTTTCATGATCTGCATTTTTGTTCTCGCCGGATTCATTCAAATATTGTTTGGAATTCTTCAACTCGGTGCATATATAAGATATATCCCTTATCCCGTTGTTTCAGGATTCATGACCGGGATTGGTTGCATTATTATCCTGCTTCAAGTGTTTCCCTTTTTCGGCCAAACTTCACCCAAAAAGGTTATTGAGGTTGTAAGGAATATAGCGGAGGTCATCCCGGCAATAAATTGGGAAGCGACGGTCATTGCAGGCGCTACCATTGCCATCATTTATTTATTCCCTAAAATTACGAAATCTGTTCCCAGTCAATTGGTGGCTCTCATCTCGATGACTCTTATAACGGCATTTTCCGGGTTAGAAGTTCCACTTATTGGGGTCATCCCCACTAGTTTGCCGGAGATACAACTCGGAACGATATTTCACGTTAAGGCTGAAGACTGGACCTTGATCATTGAACTGGCGTTGACGCTTGCTCTTTTGGGCGCTATTGATTCGTTGCTGACTTCGGTGATTGCGGACAATATTACTAAAACCAAGCATCATAGTAATCGTGAGCTGGTGGGGCAGGGGATAGGAAATATTTTAGCCGGAAGTATTGGTGGCTTGCCCGGAGCGGGAGCCACAATGAGGACATTGGTGAATGTGAACGCAGGTGGGAAAACGCCTCTCTCTGGTGTGATTCATGGAATTCTTTTGCTTGGTGTGCTTCTGGGGTTGGGGGCGTATGCACAGAAAATTCCTCTCCCGGTTCTGGCTGGAATATTGATCTCGGTTGGAATTGGCATCATCGACTATAAAGGCATTCGTGATATTAAGTCAGTGCCACGGACCGATGCGGTGGTGATGGTGATTGTTTTGGTGATGACGGTATTTGTTGATCTCATTCAAGCTGTTGCCGCAGGATTGATTCTTTCATCCATCTTGTTTATGAAACAAATGAGCGACCAGCTTGGGCGCGAAGTGAAGATTTTTCCCTTGAAGGAAAGCGATACGAGCCTCCCATGGCTCGATTATGAAATTCCCGATGCCATTGCAGATAAAATTTACGTCAAACATTTAAGCGGGCCACTATTTTTTGGTTTTGCCCCAGCTTTTCAGGCAATGGCAGAAAAGCTTCCAGATATCCGAGTGGTTATTTTTCGCATGAAACATGTGCCGTATATTGACCAAACAGGTCTCTATGCGATGGAAGAAGTTGTTTTAGCCCTGGAAAAACGCAATATTGCTGTGGCGATAACGGGTCTGCAAAGCCAGCCACTGAGAATGTTACAGCGGATCAATGTGGTTCCCGGTCTCATTCCTGAGAGCTACATATTTGATCAATTTGATGACTGTGTGAAATGGCTGAGCGAAGCACTGAAAAACTCTACCAGAATAGAGGATGTATTTTTCGAAGAATTGAGCATGACGCGACGCAATAAAATCCCCGTTAAATATCGACTCTGAGCAACTCTTTAAATGCGGTGGCTAGCGAGGCAAGATTTTTGCGATAATTTGGCTTCCCGTTGCGGTATCCGAAACATTACGGGTCATTTTATCTGATCGATAATTTTCCCAGCCGATTTCTTGACTGTTAGTCCCTAAACTATTGACGATAGTAATGGCTTCTTGAGCAGATTTGACAGCATATTATTCAAAGGTTAATTTCACATCAAGAGGCCTTGTCTTTAGGGCAATTTCTATATTTAGTGTAGCTGTATACTTGTTGCTTATTTAGATGGTGGGGATATTTTTATGAACGCTGAAATAGCTTGATCGAGGTGAGTTAACTCATGCGCGGCAGAAACTTGAATGCGGATGCGGGCGGTGTTTTGAGGAACAACTGGATAGCTGAAGGCTATGACGTAGATGCCCTCCTTCAGTAACTGGTCGGCCATATTCTTAGCCACGCAGGCATCTCCGATACGAATGGGTATGATGGGGTGATCGCCAGCTTCAATGTTGAACCCTGCTGCAGTGATTGCAGAGCGAAAATAATTCACATTGTCACGAAGTTTATGGTTTAGCTCTAGGGAACTTGAAATGAGGTTGATGGCTTTGAGTGTGGTGGCTACGATGACCGGTGACAGACTGTTGGAGAAAAGATAAGGTCGTGAGCGTTGACGCAAGAGTTCAATCACCTCTTTTCGTCCACTGGTGAACCCTCCTGAAGCGCCGCCTAATGCCTTGCCAAATGTTGAAGTGACAATATCAATGCGTTCCATGACTTGTTGATATTCGATACTGCCACGGCCGGTGTTGCCAAAAAAACCGGTGGCATGTGAGTCATCGACCATGACCTTTGCATCGTAGCGATCGGCAAGGTCACAAATTTCTTGTAACGGGGCAACATGACCGTCCATACTGAAAACTCCATCGGTGGCAATAATGCGGTGTCGATATTTTTGCGCCCTTTGCAATTGCGTTTCCAAATGATTCATGTCCATATGGTTGTAGCGAAACCGGTTGGCTTTGCAGAGCCGTATTCCATCAATGATACTGGCATGGTTCAAGCGGTCGCTGATGACGGCATCTTTTTCGGTGAGCAAAGCCTCAAACAACCCGCCATTGGCATCAAAGCATGAGGAATAAAGAATCGTATCCTCCGTTTGTAGGAACTGAGAGATTTTCTGCTCCAGCTGTTTGTGTATTTCCTGCGTCCCGCAAATGAAGCGCACAGAGGCCATACCATAGCCGTATCGTTCCAAGGCTTTTTGCGCGGCGTGGATAATTTCTGGATGGTTTGCCAGCCCGAGATAGTTATTGGCACAAAAGTTGAGAACCTTCTTGCCTTCGCCCGTAGTAATGGTGGTTCCCTGCGGTGAGAGAAGCATGCGCTCCCCCTTATACAAACCGGAATCATGAATCGTTTCCAGTTCTGACAGAATATGCTGATAAAATTTGTCTGTATTTTTGTCAGTCATATTTCAGCACAATTTTAGGATGCGAGGTGATGGCTTTTTCAAATTCAGTAGGGTTGAAATCCTTAAAAGGAAAAAGGGTGCCGACACCACGGTTTAAAATGACCTCGTAAATTTTGTCTTGCAACGAATGACCTTGCGACATGAGCAGGTTGCTGGCGATATACCAAGTCTGGAAAACTTTTCGCCCCACTACGCTGTGCATGGATTTCCCCAATAAGATGATGTTTTGAAAATCGGTCAAGGTGTAATCGCCTGAGGAGATGCCGAACAAGATAATATCTCCCCCCGCTCGGGTTGAGGCAATGGCCGTGTTCAAAGCTTGATTGCTTCCCGACATTTCGAAGGCCACGTCAACGCCTTCGCCAAAACATTGCTGACGAATCTTTTCAGCAATTTCCAAATCGGGCGACGGGGTGGGGTTTTGGGTACGATTTAGGGGGATGTGCAGGCTTGAGTCTAAGCCAAGCTCTTCGGCTATCTTTAAATTATTTTTATCTGGATCAATGCCAATTATTGTGGTGGCCCCCATGGCTCGGGCAACAAGAACTGTGAAGAGGCCGATGGTTCCACATCCAAATATGGCCACTGTTTTGCCACGCAGGTCCACCCGACTGCAAGCGTGTACGGCGTTTCCCAATGGTTCTTGAATGGCGGCTACCTCAGGGCGAATTTTATCGAGATCGGTGGGCCATAATTCTTTTGCCGGCAGTTTGACTTGTTCTGCAAAACAGCCATCGGTAGAAATTCCAATTATGAGATGGTCGGAACATACATGAGCATCGCCAATTTTACATTGGTGGCAACGACCGCAGAAGATATGAGATTCGGTTGCGACGATATCACCGGGTTTATAACCGTAATGACTTTTGGCATAAGAACCCGTTTCGACAATTTCTCCCAATAATTCATGCCCACAAATTCTATATGATTTAGCTTCTTGATGGATCGAGTCAAAAATCATGTCCTTGAAGGCGTGACGAAACCAGATGCCTTTGTCGGAGCCACAAAAACCAGTATAGAGGGGTTTGATGATACATTTGTTGGCATCCTCGGGACAGCGGACTTCGTCCAGTTCAGGCGGGGGGACATCCAACAGCTTCATGCCCTTTGTGTTTTCCCATTCGTTAGTATCTAGAACCAGAGCTTTCATAGTATCTTCTTCGCTTTCTGCAATACTTCTTGAGAGAGTGTGAAATGAACGGCCAAACAATTAAAACGACAGTTTCTACTTAGCAAACCATCGCCGAATCATTACATCTCATCGGCAATGACTAAGAGAGTGGAGGCGTGAGGTTTTTCTGCATTTTCAGAATTGACTTGAACCAAGGTCGGGTCGGTTGTGTGGAACCGTTTAATTTCTTCAATGATCGCATTGCCTTCCTTGACAACCTCCGCAACAT
>JABIYR010000161.1 GCA_018702695.1 Nitrospina sp.
AAACCACATTGATTCACGCTGCTATCTTGAGAACGTCGTATTGCTTCTTAAATTGCACCCGGATGTTCTTCGGGTCGTACATAGAAAGGCTCCTCAACCGTAACTCGGATGATTTCTTTACCTTTCCGGTTAAACCCGATGACCGTGTCGTTATACATTTCAAACTTCTTGCCGTGAATATTGGTCTCGAAAATCTTCGGACCGGGCTCACGTTTCCATTTGAATATAATACGTTGGGTCGTTCGGAACAACTGAAGCACACCCAACAGATCTCGATCCGGTACCATGTACTGATCAATTGAATGATCCACACCTGGACCAAACATCTGCTGAGAATACGCCCGAGGAACGTGCCGTGAAGGGATATAATATCCGTTAGGCTCTGTTCCCAGTTGCGGATACAACGGTAAGGCTACTTTGCGGTCTCGAATCAGATAATACTGTGGATTATCTGGATCATGAGCCCACTCGCCATTACTGCCGATTTTAACAAGACCCTGCAATCGGATCTTACCAACACAAGCCGCCATACAACGAGTCTCCATCTGATCGCCTTCTGTCAACGGATCCAATCCTTCAATCCGTGGATAACAAGCGATACATTTTTCAGAGATTCGTGTCGTGCCGCGAAACATTGGCTTTTTGTAAGGACACTGCTCTACACATTTTTTATAACCACGACAACGACTCTGATCGATCAGAACGATGCCATCCTCTTGACGCTTGTAGATCGCCTTTCGAGGACACGCCGCCAAACAACCCGGGTACGTGCAGTGATTACAGATGCGTTGCAAGTAGAAAAACCAGATTTTATGCTCCGGCAATACTGACCGCGTGCCGTTATCACCACCAAATGTTCCCTCACGGGACTGGGTGAACTCTCGACCGTGTGCGGTATCCTCACCGAAGTTCGGAAAACGCCACTCTTCATCAGTCGGTACATAACCGATTGCTTGCTGGTTCAAACCGATCTTAGCTGGAGCTTCAAAGATGGTCACACCTTCGTATACTCCATGAATCGCTTTGTTAGATGTCTTACGTACGTTCCAAACATTCTGGCCCGGATTAGACTGCTCCAACATTTTCAGGATCTTCCAATCCCAAAACTGTGGATAGCCACCGTAAGGCTTCGTTTCTACATTGTTCCACCACATATACTCCTGGCCTTTTGAAAAGGTCCAAGTAGATTTGTGGGCCATCGTACAAGTCTGACAAGCAATACATCGGTTCGTATTGAATACGAACGTGAACTGCTCTTTCGGATGGTTTTCGTCATAGACGTATGTTGCCATCCGACCTAGCTGCCAGTTATAAACTTCAGGCATTATCTTACCTCCTTGATTAACATTGGTCAGGCGTTGAAATAAATCAACCCTCTAACTCATTAAATGCTTAAAAAAAAACTTTTATTTTTATACAAAACACAAACAAAAAAAGCAGATTAACCCACACCTGCTCTTAATTCATAAACCTCCACGCAACGGTCGCACGCCCCATCTCGGCTTTCCCAATCCGGAAAGTCAATCTGGATAGCTTCAATCACCATCTCATCACAAATACTTTCAGGATCATCCACCCAGTTGTAGGTTGGGAATTTGCAAAGCGGACAGGGTGAACCTTGAAGATGGATATAGTCTTTATCTTCATCCGTGATCTCTCCCGGATCAACATATTTACTCATCAGAGTATCGAGGTCGGTCGCCATGGACAGAAGCTCCTCATGCGTCAGCTTCTCTGTCTTCCACAGGCCTTCAAAAATACCCTTCCTCTGTTTCTCTGGAATTTTACGGTAGAAATTATCAAATTCTCGGTAGCGTGATTCTTTCGGCTGAACCGAAACAACCCCCATGCGTGCCAAACGTGAATCGACATACATATTCCACAAAAGTCGGAACCGGGCTGTGATTAAATTCTTTACGGACGGATTGCCAGGAATGAAAGCATCTTCATAGTCAAACTCAGGGTCGACCATGTCTTTGGCGTGCATCAATTCATGGATCAGGAAGGCATCGAGTTCTTGCGCTTCTTCGGGGTTACTGAAGCGACTGGCCAACACTCTCATTTCAATGAGGGGGTTTCCCGAAACACGGTTGAGAACATTCGAACCTTCATCCACCTTATTGATCGCGCGCTTGACGGTCACTTCCTTAATGCGTTCCTCAAACTCGCGGGCCAAATCATAGGCCACATCGGCATTTTCTTCGGGTTCATTTTCAAACTCGGCAATGGCTGTTTCATTTTCTTCGCCATGCTCTTCACTATTTTCAACCTGCTCAGCTTCTTCATCTTCACCTTCTGAAGCTTCAAGCTCTTGCGGTGCGGCTTTTTCAGTCAGGGCTGATTTTTTTACCGTACGTCGGCGTTTTGGGATAAGACCAACGGCCTCCAGAGCGCGTAATACATGGTCACCCAGCATCAATCGCTCAAGAAAAAACAGACGATTCACCTTTTCAAAAGCGGCTTCCCGGTCATCTTCTGGAAGTTCGTAGATAGGGTCGGCAAGGGAATGAAACTCGTCATAATCCGCACGATAACCCGATCTTTCCAAGTGATTAAGGTGCCGAAAAACAGACTCTTCCATTAATTGAGCGCTATAATTGACCTTCATTCATCCCCACAAATATAAGGTTAAACACATTAAAAATTTGATCTAACGGGGCAAAGCTCTCCCCCCCGAACTACAAGCTTGTGATTCAGTAATTTATCTTCTTTTTAAGGCTCGTGTCAAGACAAATGGTTTTTTACCCTGATAATGCTAAGTCTTGAAAAAACCTAGTTTTCCGCTTTTTATCTCTCTTCTGTAACCGATGTTCTCAGGTTGACCGTAAAAAGCCCACAACATCCGGTCATCAAACGGCTTACAACCTTCATCAGAAAATGACCCGCGATTATTTTTTATCGACGGAATTCTTGAATTTTTCTATTTCCTGAAGTGCTTTCATGATCGGCTCAGGGTCGCCTAAATCTTTGGCAATCTTCCGAGCTTTGGCAATATATTCATCAGCAGGGTCGTTTCGAGTAACGAGAATTTCCATTCGCGCGACCGTCAAATAAAATTGCACCAGACTCGTCCAACTTTTGGTCTGCTCGAAACAACTGCTAGCCTCGTTGAAATAGCTTTCAGCCTCCTCATACAAAGAATCTTTGAACTTCAAATTACCGAGATAGGTCAAGTCTTGACCGGCCCCTTGAAAATCTTCAATTTCACGAGTCAGCCCCAAAGCTTTCAAATACGAATCTTCTGCCACCTTGCGCTCGCCATTGCTAAAAGCTAGGTTTGCGAGATTACGATAGTCCTCAGCAATTTCCTTCTTATCGTTCAACCGACTCGAGAGAGCAAACGCCTCCTGAAAATTTTCGCTGGCTTTTTCTCTGTAGCCTCTTGTCATATTAAACTTACCTAAGAACCGAAGATCGACAATGATTTCTCGCGGATCGTTGAGAGCTTGAGAATGCTCCAAAGCTTTTTTGTAATATTCCTCCTGTTTGGAACGCTCCTTTTTCTCAGCATAAATATTTGAGAGGATGCGGCAGTCGGCCCCGGCATTGCGATGGTCTTTAATTTTCCCAGAAATCGCCAAAGCATTCAGCGCAAATTTTTCTGACTTAGACCAGTCTTCTTTTTGCAGATAAAGGTTATAAACATTGCGATTGTCCTCTGCCATCTCGGGCTTATTTCCGGCCTTGGTATTGATCTCCAGAGCTTTCAAATAATTTTTCTCGGCATTAAACCAGTCGGTTTTCTGTAGACAGAGATTGCCCAAATTGCGATGTTCAGCCATAACGCCAGAAGTATTACCACTCTCTTCATGTGCCTTTAAGGAACTTTTGACCAGTTTTTCGGCCTTCTCCATCTTCCCAGCCATGATCAAAACATTCAGATAATTGCCATATAATTCCCGCAGGCCTTTTTGATCGTTCAACTCTCGCTTGAGTTCAATAGCACGACCGTAGTTTTCTTCTGCCCCGTCGTAATCTTGACTTTGCATAAAAATGCTACCCAAGTTTCCCAGAGTGGCACTCAATGCGGCCTTATCGCCAGACTCTTCATGCAAAACAATGGTTTGTTTTGCCACGTCACTGGCCTCAACCCACTCATTAGCCATGAACAAAACATTACCCAAATCGCTCAATAAAGCTAGTTTGAGTTTCCTGTCTTTTTCGACTTCTGGTTTTTGAAGAGCTTCATTGATTTGCTGTTTTCGACTTTTCAAGTATTTGGGTTGAGCAAAAATATGCATCAATTTATCTTGCACATCTTGGACCGCACCCATCTCTTTCATGGCTTCATACAAATCGCTGGCTCGCATCAGATAATCTTCAGCCTGATCAAACTCTTCTTTCTTGGCAAAAATGTCTCCCAACGATTCACATTGCTGAGCGATTCCCGGTCGGTTTTCCTGTTTCTCCATCAATTCCAGAGATTTGAAGTATTGCTCAGAAGCACCGTCCCAATCTTTCTGCATCACCCGAACATTACCGAGATTGGCAAAGCCTCTCGCCTCTCCCAATCCATCGCCCAACTCCTGCATGGCCTTTAAAGACTCTTCATAATTCTTCCAGGCTAGGTCAAACTGGTTTTTGTTGAAATAAATATTTCCCAGACTTCCCAAGAGATATGAGTTTCTGCGTTTGTCAGAATCACCCACCACCTCTAAAGCCTTTTTAAAATTGATCTCTGCCTCGTCCACTTTTTCTGTCTGGCCTTCGCTCGCCAATTGCAGATAAATTCCCGCTAGGTTGGCATAACAAATTCCCGCCGAGGTCTTATCATCCATCTCTTCTAATACAGCAATGGTTTGTTGAATGGTTTCCGCCACCTTGTCCATTCGCTTCCATTGAAAATAGAGTTCTTCCAGCTCCTGCAACTTGGCAATGACCTGACTGTTTTGCCCTGTTGACTTGAGGGTTTCCACCTCAGCCAGTAATGCAGACTCATTATTTTTCAGTAAGATGGGGTGTTTTTTGAGGGACTCAATACGCTCATCCAGTTGCTGGATTTTGCGTTCATCCTGCTTGGCCAGTTGCATGAACTCTTTGGCTTTTTGATAATAATCAATCGCCAGTTCTAATTCTTCTTTTTTCAGGGATGTGTTGCCGAGGTATTCATTATAGATCCCCTGCCCCAGTGGGTCATTGGCCTCAACCATGATTTCGAGAGCTTTTTGATAGCTTTCTTCCGCTTTTTCCAGATTGCCCTGATAAAAATAAACACTACCCAAGTTGCCAAGGGAACTTTCGATACCCTTCGCGTCCTTGAGTTTTTCCATGAAAGTCAAAGAGCGAGAATAAAAATCTTCCGCCTTATCAAATTGTTTGCCTTGAAAGAAAATATTGCCCAGATTCCCTAATACATAAGCTTGCCCCGTATCGTCTGCGGCTTGCTCCATATGCGTTAACGCCTCAAGAAAATGGGTTTTCGCCTCTTCAACATTGTTCTTTTGTAAACTCTCATAACCCAATTTCTCTAATTTTCTTCCCTCATCCATAGCTATACCTTCACAAAAACGAGTTTGTAATTAAAAACAAAAACAACTCCCAAACTCCAAGACCCTGCGAATCAGGAAACCGTTGAAAACAGCTTATAATTTACGGGTTTAAGTTGTGAATTATAAGGGGCATCCGGCTTTCTGTCAACCAAACCCCGAAAGAGAGATATGACAGGTCGCATAACTTTATCTTGCGAGCGCACGAGGGTTATTATAAATTGGCCTTTCACTAACCGGCAGATAGTAATGACTTTCTGGTTCCATTAATATTCGAGCCAAAAAGTCACTTGTCGTCAGTGATATTGTAATGAATACCCCTGCGATGGTTTTACGCTCGCTAAGAGGAGATAAAGTGAAGAATACTGATAAGCTGATCAACGCATTAACCGGAGAAGGGTCGCTGACCTTTGCCGGAAACCTTGAATATGCATCCGCGCTGGAAAAGAAAATTCCCGAGCTGGAAAGCCAGAAGCACGAAGGAAGCACCCACTGGTTTGAAAACGGGTCTGCCAGCATCGCCAATACCCGCGTCATCGTCAACACCACCGGGCATATTATATTCTTTAACGAAGAGGGCAGACGCTTCCTCAGCACCGATCCCGAAGGCCACCCTTTACATGAAGCCCTATGGGTTCATGACGACGCATCAGGGGAAACACAACTGGCTCAAGCCAGAATGCAACTCGATAACCAACAATGGGTGGGCATCAAACCACGCGCTAAAACATTTCAGACACAAATCGACATCAGCAGTCACGACGGTTGGGAAAAAATGTCGCTCGACGATTTACGCGAAAAAGCCGCCGAAGCTTGGCGTGTTCCCTTCTCTGAGGTCAAATACTTTTATAACGATGAACATATGATTCATCAGGGTGATGGGAAATACAACATTCAGCTAACAAAAGATGCATTGTATGCCCTGCACGAAGGCAGTTTTGATAAATCGCTCTTCATAAGTTTTATGTTTCAGGTTAACTGGGCAAAGCTCGACTTGATTCCGGTCGTTGAGTTATTCCAGTCTACCTTACCCGGAACCGGTGGAGCTGTGTTCGAGTTTATCTGGGGAATCTATAACGATCAATCGCGAGAAGAGGCATTGCCCCCTTTGAAATATCGGGGTCTTCCCACTTATCCATCGAAAGAAGCCTTTAATATATTTTCGGCATTTTTTGAACCCAAAGGGCCAGAAGGTAAAGACATCAAAAGAATATTCATGGATCCGATGACCTCCCATGAAATCACTTGGACACCGCAGAAACACGCCCCGGTGCGTTATTTCAGCGATACCCAGAAAATATCGCTCACCGCACAAGATGGCTATCTTTATAAAGTCACCGCTTACGATGACCCCATCATCTTCCCCTACACCAATTGTAGCGGTGTAAAAAAACCACCTATTGAACGGGAAGTACGAGTCGCCAATCAATCATTCACTCTACTCGAAGGGAAGTTAGGCAGAGAAATTCCCTTCAACCCTTTATGGGGCCTGCGCCCACAGACCTACCCGACCAAACTGCAGACCAAATATCCGTTCAACTGGAAATGGTTCTTCAATGGAGAACCTCCAGTGGTCGATGCCACAAAATCTCTTTACACCGTTCCCTTTTATCCAGAAGGTGCGGCGGATATCGACGAGTCGTCGTTGCAACCGATGGTGCTGGACCAAATTTTCCACTACATGGAAATGGCCCCAGCTATGCCGCATCGACTAGAAAAAATAGATAAAGTTCTCATCCACACTTTCGACACCGTACTCGCCGGTTGCATTGACTGCACCAAAGAGCGAGAATACACCGTCCTGTATAGCGATGCAGAATTCGCTCAGAAAAATGCACAACTATTATGGAACTACGCCGCATCGCGCGACCAGTTGAGCAACTTGGAAAAAGTTTCGTTTCTACCCGAAAAAGATCATATCGCACATGCTTACAGCACCCAGTACGGCCTGATCTTCAAGTGGATTCCTTTCATGTATCATCCTGACCGCGTTGCCTGCGAAAGCATGTTGCAAGCGTTAACAGGAGCCTTGCAACCGGGAGGTTTCCTCTACCTAGTCGGGCCGCGCCCGCTACAAGGCCTGTTCGAGCATTACGGGCTCGACACCCTCTATAATGATCCGGTTTACAATATGCCGTTTTTCCGCCAGCACCTGAAAATGTGCCCGGAAAATCAGGTCAACCCCGACCTGTGCGTATTCCTGCTAGAGAAAAAAATGCCAGAAGAAAAGAAAGACATCCAACCCGCATCCGATCAAGCAACCAGCACCTTCGACGGCACCGCCCCACAAATGCGCGGCTTCAGAAGGGACAACTGACCGCCACCTAGCCGTGGGATCACACAATTCTTTTCAGCTGCAGATAAACAAATAAATATTTCCCTCCCTTCATAGGGAGGGACTGAGGGAGGGTTGGCTTGTCACTTTGAACCGTTATACCCAACCTTATCTTTCGTATCCCAATGAGGTATGGGATGTCGAAGAAGGGCATCGACCTATTCGCCGCCGAGCGAACTCGGCCTATCTAACATCCCAGCAGGGTTTGCCTTCGAGTTCAAAAGCCGGGGCTTGTGGGTCATTTTTGACGTACAGATGTGGCAGGTCGCTGGTGCCAAAATGCGTGATATAGAGGAACACGTGTTCGCGGGCGTTGATGCGCATGGCCCAAGGGTCAAAATCGTTCTGGTAGAAACTCTCGTAACGTTGCATAGCTTCTTCTGTAGTCTGGCCTGACTCGGGGGTGTAATAGAAATCGAGTGCCAGGTCGTGCTCGGGGATTTCTTGAACTTTGATTTTGTATTCATCGGCCTGATACATCACTGGCGCGTTTTTATAGAGTACAAAAAAATACATTTCAACCGATGGAATCTTATCGCGGTTCTCTAGCAGGAACCGCCGGGTATCTTCAGCCTCGGCTTCGGTTTCGCTGGGGAAGCCATAAAAACACATGACATGGCTCCAAATGCCCACGCGTTTGGCCTGCTCTAAATTAATTCGGGCGGCGGCGATATCGGTGTCTTTCTTCACCAGTTTGATGATGCGTTCGTTGGCCGATTCCAGCCCATAGTATAACGATCGACAGCCGGACTTGTGTGCCATGTCCCAGAGTTCAGGTTCGAGCAATTGCGATTCAAAACGGATGAGTGTAGTCCAGTAAATATCTAACTCACGCTCGACCATAAGTGGAGGCAGTTTGATGAACAGGGCTGGTGGAAACGACTCATCGGTGAACATGAAATGTTTGGCGTTGAGTTTATTTTTCAGGTATTCCAGCTCTTCAACAATTTGGTCTGCATGTTTGGCTCGAAACTGATCGATATAACCCGCACCGTGATCGCAGAAAGTACATTTGCCCCAATAACAACCGCGTGTGCCGAGATAGGGCACTAGTTTTTCTGGCGAGAAATATTTTTCCCACGGCATGCCGTCAAAATCAGGCGGGGGCAGTTCGCTCACACGCTCCTGATAGGTTTCGTTCACGTGCATTTTCTCGTCTTCATCTTTATAGATGAGGTTGGGAACAGCAGACATTTCTCGCTTGCCTGCCAACGCTTCCACCAACCAAACCAGAGCGTGCTCGCCTTCGTAGGTGATCATTGAGTCGAACACTTTGCCGAAGAAATGCGGTTTTTTAGCGAACTCATCTTTGAGCCGGGTGATAATATTGCCGCCCACGGTCACATGAATATCGGGATAGGTCTCTTTGATCAATGTGGCAAAGGTGATGCCAGACATGAGTTGCACAGGTGTACCGATGGAGATGCCCACGACATCGGGTTTTTCTTTTTTTATCGATCGCAATACTAATTGTCGGCAAATGTCGGCATAAACATTGACATCGTTATCGTGGGGAACTTTCAAAAGATCTTCAGAAACCCAAGGCCGGTATTTATTGAGATTGCTCTCGATGGGATAAAAATTAATGCTGGCGGGGAAATAGGCAACGGAAATATATTCCATCACTTCTCGAAAAGAATTGAGCGCCCATTCGGCTTTTTCGACTTCATAAAATTCTGGCCCGCGCATGATCACTTTGGCCCGTGTCACTTTTTGAATATGATGCTCGAGGTCGATATGTTGATAGTCGGTGAGCATTTGCATCATGTCGATATCTTCCTGACTCACCCCTTCTGTTCGTTCTTTTAGCTTCAATGCTTTCATCTTGTTCTGCATTTTGCCTTTGATGAACAGCAAAAAACCGGATGTGAAGAAATGGTCAAACATTTCCACATTGATGTCTTTGAGAACGGTCTCAATGCCGTTTTGGCGCAGAACTGCCGCCAGACTTGGCAATGCCAGATAAGGGGCCGTTGGCACCCACTCTGGTGGAAATATCAGCATCACTTTTTTCATAACACAATCAACCTTAATTTCATGCTCTATGTTTAAACCCGCCTACCAAAAACCTTCTGGAAATTCTTTGGAATTTTAGAGGTTGATGCTAACATATCACCATCGATACCATTAATCAAAATCGGGCAATGAGTGGGCAATGTCTCCTGACATGTTACGGAGTTCAACCCCACCCCGCATTAATAGAAAACATATTGTTAAATGGAGCATGAAACCAGCTATGTCCACAACGGAAACCAGCACAGAGATTAAAGCCAAGATTCTTCTGGATGAAGCAAATTTAGCATTTTCGGAAACGTCTGAACGTAGAGACAGTTCAGGAGAACGCAACTTGGATGGGTCGGCTTGGGAAGAAGGTCGAATGGAAGGCGAGTACGACGAGACCGATTACCAAAAGATTCTCGAATTGCAGATGCGTGCCGCCATCGTCTGCGATGAACACCCGGAGTTGGAAGATAAAACAGCGCAGTTGTTTGAATCGATCTCAGCAGAAAACTCGCAAGAGGTTCTGGAAACGGTTTTAAAAGACCCGAACATCATGACATTGGGCAAAGCCGCCGTCACCACTTTTGTATTGCGCTTTCCCACCGTGCAGTCTTTCGTGAACAAGGGGCATCCACTGGTTTTAGCGATGGATGAATATATGCTGGAAAATGCGGATGCGCAAAACTGGCACGACTATAATAATATCGCCAAAGAAAACGGCTGGGTCTAACTGTTGAATCGCTGGTGGCGCGGGGTATAGCTATTTTTGCTAGCACTCATTGATTCCCAGTAAAAAGGCATTTTGCTTCCCACGTAGGTGAGCAGACTTAATTAAATAACAAAAATGAAATTTAGACATAACCTCGCAAAAGATACTTTTAAAGGGAAAAAGAAAACTCACCGCCGGGGGGTTGAAGACCATATTTCAGAAGATCAACGTGGCAACCATGTAAGCCATGAGCGCGAGCCGAATATTCTGAGTCTGGACAAAGACACCATCACCCCACCCATTGAGGCTGAGGAAGAGGAGGCCAGAGAAATGTCTCGCCGAGATATGTTCTCTTTCGGAAACTTTCTCGACTTCGGCGCGGCGGTAGAAGATGAAGCGCAAAAATCGGACAAAAATAAAGCGGTCACGCCTGTCGAAGAAGATGTTGAACCCGAGTTGCCCCCAGACTTGGAACTTCACGAAGATCCGGAAGAACCTGAAGAACCAGCCCCTAAAAAAGGTTTTTTCAAGCGTCTGATTTCTAAATTCAAATCTGATCCGGAAGAAGATATTTTAAGCCCCGCTGCCTCAGAACCGCAATCGGCTCCCCAAGCAGAACCCGACCCAACATACGCGGAAGTATCGTCCAATATCCAGGCCCCAGCCAGCGATAACATCTTCGCCCTCGATGACGAGGAAGCAGAAGACCCAGAGTATGACCGTCGCAACCTGCTGAAACAGGGCGTTCATTTTTTTGCCAAACCCGTTGTTGACAATGTTCAGGGGAAAATCGACAGCGTCAATAAGGTGGTCGATAAATTCACTAAACGCGTACCCTTATTAAGGCCTCCGGGTGCGATTTCAGAAAGACAGTTTTTGCAAGCTTGCTCACGTTGCGATGAGTGCATCCACGCCTGCCCAAAGGATGCGATTCAACGGGCGACCAAGAAAATGGGAGTTCTCGTTTTCAACACCCCTTATATTGACCCCATGCGCAACCCTTGCGTGATGTGTACCGACCTACCCTGTATTTCAGCTTGTCCGGATGGAGCATTACTACCCGTGCAGGAGCTGTCGGATGTCAGCATGGGCTATGCAATTTTGGACAAGAAAAAATGTCAGGCCTATGGCGATACGTTCTGTCAGCAATGTGTGATCGACTGCCCTGTGCCGGGAGCCATTCATCAGGTTCAAGATAAGCCAATAATTGACAAAAATATTTGCACCGGATGCGGGGTTTGTATGCGCTCTTGCAGTACCGTCAACATTCCCCTAGCAATCAAGATCAAGCCTCAGATGGTCATTGAATCTCAGTTGCATAAAAAACGCAAAGAGCTGGAACTGGCAAAAATGGAAGCGGAGAAACAGGCGGAGCAAAGGGAGCAGGAAGAATCTACCGTTGACCAGGCAGTTGAAGAAGTCTCACCAAGCCCTGAGCCTTGATTTGCAACTCGATGTGAGTAGATTAAGGCTTGCATGTCACTGTAGTTTTCAGTACCTTATGGGGTCTTTGGCCTTTTTTAAGGTCGCTTAATGGGCAGGTTGATCATCCCATTTCTTAAATTTCTGATCCAGCCCAACTTCATTTATAAGAATTTAATTTTTCAAAGGCCTCAATGAAAAACGAACGGACACACGATTGCGGAACATTGTCGGACACTCATATTGGTGAAACAGTCACTCTGTGCGGATGGGTGCATACCCGACGCGATCATGGAGGCCTGATTTTCGTAGATTTATGGGATAAATATGGCATGACACAGGTCGTGCTGAACCCTCAGATCGACCAATTGGCGCATGAACATGCGCAGTCTATTCGCGGGAACTTTGTTATCGCCGTTGTGGGTCAAGTGCGTGCGCGACCCGAAGATATGGTCAACCAGAAACTGAAAACCGGTAAAATTGAAGTTTATGTTGATGATCTGGAGATTCTAAACCCATCGGAAACACCCCCTATATCTCCTTGGGAACCACAGGATACGTCTGAAGCCTTGCGCTTAAAATACCGATTCCTCGACCTGCGTGGCCCGCAGTTACAACGCAACCTGAAAATGCGTTATGACATCACCCGGGTAGCGAGAAACGAACTGCATCGCAATGGTTTCATGGAGGTAGAAACCCCCATGCTGACCAAGAGCACTCCTGAAGGGGCCAGAGATTATCTCGTTCCCAGCCGACTCAATCCGCAAAAATTTTATGCGTTGCCGCAGTCGCCACAGTTATTCAAACAGATTCTCATGGTCTCGGGCATGGACCGATATTTTCAAATCGTTAAATGCTTCCGCGATGAAGATTTGCGCTTTGACAGACAACCCGAATTCACCCAGATCGACATTGAAATGTCTTTCGGCAACGAAAATCTCATATTCAAGATGATCGAAGAAATGATGGGCGGAATTTACCAAGAAGTCCTCGATACTAAAATCGAAACTCCTTTTCCTGTTTTGAAATATCAAGATGCCATCGACCGTTTTGGAAGCGACAAACCGGACATGCGCTTCGACATGGAAATTGTTGATCTCGGAGAAATTGTTCAAGGCACTGAATTTAAAGTGTTCGCACAGGTGTTGAAGTCGGGCGGACAAATCCGCGCTCTCAATGTCAAAAATAGTGCTGATGTATTGTCTCGAAAAAAGCTCGATGACTTGACCGAAATCGCCAAGACATACGGTGCTAAAGGAATGGCTTGGATCAAAGTGCAAGAAAACGAATTGCAGTCTCCCATTATCAAATTCTTTGAGCAGGAAATGCTCGACCGAATGCTGGAAAAACTGGGAAGTAAACCGGGCGACACGGTGGTTTTTATCGCTGATACCCCAAAGATTGTCGCCGATGCCCTCGCTCACTTGCGTCTGGCTTTGGGTAAACAATTGAACCTCATTGATGAAGCTAAAAATGCGTTCATCTGGGTCACCGAGTTCCCCCTCGTGGATTATGACGATACAGAAAAACGATACACCGCCATGCACCACCCTTTCACTGCCCCACGCGATGAAGACATTGAAAAATTTGAAAGCGACCCCGGCTCTATCAAGGCCCGTGCTTACGACCTAGTGCTCAACGGCAACGAAATCGGCGGCGGCAGTATCCGCATTCACCAAAAAGAAATACAAGAAAAAATGTTCAAACTTCTGGGAATCGGGCAGGAAGAAGCCGAGCTCAAGTTTGGTTTCCTCCTAGACGCTTTGAAATATGGTGCGCCCCCACATTGTGGAATCGCTTTAGGGCTAGACCGAATCACCATGTTACTCACTGGTGCCGGGTCCATCCGTGATGTGATCGCCTTCCCAAAAACTCAGAAAGCGACCTGCCTAATGACTCAGGCTCCTTCAGAAGTAGACCCCAAACAACTGCGCGAGTTGAGGCTCAAAGCCGACCTGTCTTAACAATAGCTGAGTGAGCGTTGCCTTTGAGCTAATCTATAGGTGAGTTCTACCCTGCATAAATTACGCAACAAAAAGCTCAACACCGCCCAAGGCATCTCGCCTAACCCCCTTGTTTTTATTGCGTTTTTAGTGAATCGTTGGCGCAGGCGCTGAAACGCAGATTCGCTAAGCAAATAAAGATGCGATGACTCCCTGAAAATAAAAGATTTCACGGTGACTTCCGTTACACTGAATATAGTAGAGAGGTTAGAGAGAGTAGCTCTCTAGACCTCTCAAACAGCTCCTCCTCCTCGGAATCCGGGAACAGAGTACACACCTCTGTTCCCGGATTTTTTTTTGCCGTTCTTTATGTTACCCTTACCCAAAACCAATATTAAGCCACCATGACCCTTGCACATAAAACAGAAAAAATTAAATCGCTGATTCGGGAAATGGATAGCGTGCTCGTTGCATTTTCCGGCGGGGTCGACAGCACTCTAGTTCTCGCGCTCGCGCATCAGGTTCTGGGCGAAAAAGCACTCGCCGTTACCGCACAATCTGCTAGCGTCCCAAATCGAGAAATGCAAGCGGCTCGCCAATTGGCCAAAGAAATCGGGGCTAGGCACTGCGTCATCAAAACCGATGAAATGTCGAACTCGCAATACACGGCCAACCCAGCTAACCGTTGTTACCATTGCAAAACGGAACTTTATTCCAATCTCAAAAAGGTTGCCCAAAGAGAAAATCTTACTCATATTTTGAATGGCATCAATAGCGATGATCTCGGTGATTATCGACCGGGGCTTGATTCTGCCCGCGAACAGGGTGTACGCAGTCCACTCGTTGAAGCCAATTTCAACAAAAATGAAATTCGGGCCTTATCCCAGGAAATGGGACTTTCAATTTGGAACAAACCCGCGATGGCTTGCCTGTCCTCGCGCATTCCATACGGTCAGCCCGTCACAGTGGAAAAACTTTTACACGTGGAGCAAGCAGAAGACCTTCTGCTCTCAATGGGGTTTGAACAAGTGAGGGTGAGACATCATGGCGACTTAGCCCGCATCGAATTGAGCAAAAATGAAATGCCACGCTATCTCGATGATGAAGGAATTCAAAAAACGGTTGAAGAAAAACTTAAAGCATTAGGGTTCGCAACAGTGATATTAGACCCAGAAGGCTATCGCATGGGCAGTCTGAATGCAGCCCTCGAAATTAACAAATAAAGGACTTATGATTAAACTGCGACCTGAGATAAGAACTCAACTCAAAGACCCGGATGGGTTTGAAAAAGGCTTGAACGCCGTCTATATGGGGCTGATCGTCTGCATGGCTGGTGTCGGGCTGATGCTGATCCTCTATTTCAATAAACCAGAGCATGTCCTGCACCCTACTTGGATACTAATTCTCGGTTTCGGCATCATCGGCTACGGCGAATACAAAAAATTCCGTTGCAAATAATCCATCCGGCGTGAAGCCAAATGTATTTTCACCCGTCAAGATAGGATCACTCTGCTTTTGCTTGACTGGGGTACGAAATCTCTAACACTAGGCATTCTTCTTCGCAAATAAAAGGGCCGTGCACTTCACCGGGAGGGCGGCTGGCAAAATAACCAGCTGTCAGCCAGAGGTCAAAGGCTTCATCGTAAAGGCGGCCTGAAACGATGTAGACTTCTTCTGGGTAATCATGCGACTTCGGGCCAAATATTTTGGTATCGGCTCCGGCGCGAAACCGAGTCAATCGTGTGTAGTCCCCGGTCACGGCATCCATCGCTAAAGTCAACTGCTCGAGCATTCCCTCTGCGCCATCAATGGGTTCCCATTTACCAGCATTTTCCGCATTCAACACATTCCAATAGAGAGACGAGTTCTTACTCATTTGTTCTCTCTCATATTAGCGATGAGAGCATTGTCACCTAATTCACGCGAGCGCAGAGTGGCTTCTTCCACCGCGTTCATAATAGTTGTTCGTATGCCGCCATCTTCCAGAGCATGCAAACCGGCAATAGTAGTGCCAGCCGGGGATGTGACCATGTCTTTAAGTTGACCGGGGTGTTTCCCAGTTTCTTGCGCTAATTTTGCAGAACCCAAAATGGTTTGTAGAGTCAGGGTATTCGCCACTTCGCGCGAAAGCCCCATTTTGACTCCAGCATCGGAGAGAGCTTCGATGATCATAAAAATATAAGCCGGCCCACTGCCACTCAAGCCTGTCACCGCATCGAGATGCCCTTCTTCAACATCAACCGTAAGCCCCACCGCTTCAAAGATACGGTGAACAATTTTTATAGCCTTTTTGCTGACATGTTTTCCTGAAGCGATGGCGGTCACACCCTCCTGCACTAATGCCGGGGTATTAGGCATGGTTCGCACTACATTGAACTTTTTATTCTCATTGCCACTCAATACGCCATCGATGATGGAAATGGGAACTCCGGCGGCAACAGAGATAATCAGCTTGTCGCTATCTACCAATGATCGAATATCATGAAGCACGGAATTTAAAATCTGCGGCTTGACTGCAAGAACAACAATTTCACATTTCTTCACCAGCTCCAAATTATCGGCTGTCACTTTGACTTTATAGTCCTTTTGCAAAGCCTCGCGTTTCGATTTTGAAGGTTCCGAAACAATAATATTTCTTGCCGAAATGAAGGAGGCAGAAAGCAAACCCTTGACAATAGCTTCTGCCATATTTCCGCCACCGATGAATCCTATTTTTTTATTTGTCAGCACAACGATGATCTCCTTGAAACAACCGCCATGGTTTTCTCAATGAAACGCAGGAGGTTGATGAGTGATTCTTAATTTTTCCCAACGGGTTGCCGTGGGCCAAAAATAGCGGTGCCCACACGAACCAGCGTTGCCCCTTCTTCTATCGCAACTTCAAAATCGTTGGTCATGCCCATAGAAAGCTCGGGAAGCGTTAATCGATTCTTTTTCTCACATTGATCGCGAAGTTCTCGCAACTGTGAAAATACACTGCGGGAATTTTCAGGATCGGGGTCAAAAGGGGGAAGTGTCATCAACCCCTGTACGCGAACTCCCTGCAAGCGAGAGAAAGCCTGCACCTGCTCCTTCAGCTCAGCTGGATTCATCCCAAATTTAGCGGCTTCACCAGAAATATTAACCTGCAATAAAATAGACTGCACACGGTTTTCGGCCTGACATTGTTTGGCAATTTTTTCAGCCAATTCAAAACTGTCTACCGAGTGAATCAACTCAAAGCGGGCGTGGAGAAACTTAACCTTGTTCTGTTGCAAATGCCCAATAAAATGCCAAGAAATTCCTTCAGCTCCTAATTCATCTACTTTAGGAACCGCATCCTGAATTTTATTTTCCCCGAAAACCACAGCACCAGCAGTTCTAGCTTCTTGGATTTGGGAACACTCCACCTGCTTAGAAACCGTGACCAAGCGAACTTCATTTGGTTTTCTGCCAGACTTTTGAATGGCCTGAGAAATCCGCCTCTGAACTTCAGCAAAGTTTTCAGCAATCAATAGAGGGCCTGCTTGCCGCGCTCCCCGGTACGAATACGAACAGACTCCTCAACGGGCAGAACAAAAATTTTGCCATCGCTTAAATTCCCCGTCTGCACGGTCTTTACAATCATATCCAGCACTTCTTCAACCCCTTCGGCTTCCATCACCAATGAGATTTCCACACAGGGATGAAATTGTGGAACTTTCAGGTCCTTATCAGATTTCAAATGACTCATCGGTTTGCCAATGCCTTTCGCATCGACCACCGAAATTCCGGGCACTCCCAGTTCAAAAAGTTTTTCCCGAACCGCTTCCAATTTTTCGTATTGAATATAGCATTTAATCATTTTCATGGCGTGAAACCGATTTATACCAATTAATGGCGTTAAAAAATAGGGATCAAGCTGTCACCGCTTCTGCATGCTCGCTGGAAGGAAGGAGCAAACGGTGCCAGTTATGTTTTTCCCAATGGCGAGCTTCCTTAAAGTTTTTGTATTCCCGCTCTTTCTTTTTGAATTCCGGATGATGGCTCTGCCAGGTTCCGTTCTTCTTAAAAGACGGTGCAAATTGGTGGCACATCTCATGATAAACCGTAAGCTCCAAAACTGAGAGTGGAACAAAATCTTGCTTCAACCTAGGATGAATGCGAATGAGTTTTTTTCCTTCATCGTAGGAACCATAACGGAAACCGCTTTTATTACGCGACTTCACATCACGTCCCCACATAATTTTGGCTTGAATTCGATTATCGAAATACTCATTATTAAAACGTGCAAAAATTGCATCCAGATCTCGTTCCGCATAGGTTTCATCGGCGACTTCTGCTTCACTCGAGTCCAGCTCCTCCAAGTATTCCTGAATCAAGCTCAATGCCCCCTCCGGCAACGCATTGTCTTTCGACACTTGCGCTAGAACTTTTCGTGCCAAGCCATCGAGCACAGCCGCTTCGGGTTGCTCAAATTCATCAAAATAACTGTCATTGAAGATTTCAAGTTTAACAGCGGGGTTTCCAGGACGCACACGTATCTGCGCCACAAAATCCATTCCATTTTTCTTTATCGTGAACATACGAGTAAATCCGGAAGACTCTCCAGCATCCATTCTATATTTTCCAAGCGAGAGCGTTCCCAAACTGAGGGTCTTAAACAATGTTTGAACCGGTCTTTTCAATGCATTCATGCGGCAGGCCATAAGAAGAGTTAGGAATTGTACTACGCAGCTAAACAGGCTTAAATCTTACCGCATGGAGACATAAATTAGCAATTAAATTAGCCACTTAGCATCCCCCTAAAACCTTTACAAAAAATTTAAAGTTCGATACTGTGTAAACCATGAATGCCCACAAATTTTTCGCCATTTTAATTTTTGTCGTGTCCTGCACTGCGCATCAGGAGCCGGTACGAAAGCCTATCAACCTGAGTTCGGAAGTGGATTTATTTCTCTCCACCACCGATGCTAAAACAGAAAGTCAGGTGCTGGAGCGGTTGAAATCGGCTCAGGTCAGCAACGCAACAGTCAAAGCCCTCCTTCGCGAACGAATCAAGACTCATACTGGCCCGGTCGGACTGCAAAA
>JABIYR010000148.1 GCA_018702695.1 Nitrospina sp.
CGGGTTCAAAGAGATGCTTGCCTGACTCTCCAAGTTGCCTGAAAAATTCCCGAAGAGATTGATATGACTCTTTTCAAATGTCAGGCGTGCTTGCGTGTTTAAATGCTCAGCGCGAAAATTTGAGTCGGGGTTTTCCAGAAATCCATCCTTCAATCGCATTTCTGTGAACATTTCTATTTCAGCAGGCTTGTCAATTTTAGCCGGGTCGAGTAACTGCAACCAAAGAGGTGGTGCGGCATTTTTGCTGCTTTCATTTTGCATAGGGTTGGGCAGGCTTCCCTTTGCTTGCAAAGTGATTGCAATGTCGCCGCCTAGATTGATATTTTCCAGTTCGGTTTTATAAGAAACGGGAACATGTTTCCACAAAGAGCCCAGTTGCAAACTTGCTATTTTTCCCTCTAGCTCGAAAGACTTGCCCCATTGGTGGAGAGCCGCTTTCAACCGCGCATCAATGAGATCGGGTGACTGCAAAAGCAAACGGTCGATGTTAACGTCTCCATCTTTTAAGTTCAGCCGGCTTGTGGTGGCAAGGCTGACCGATGCCAAATTCAAGCCCAACCCGTCCTGATTGATAGAGGGTTTGTTGACTTGAGTTTTTTGTGAAAATCGGACGCGTGACAGCGATTTGTCATGCACATCCAAATTGAATTGGGAGGTCCAGCCCCCGGCTTTGAATGTTTTTATGGCAGATAGATCTTCAAAAGAGAGTGTGCCTTCAGCATGCGTGTTGCGTACATCCTCTGACAGTAGATCGGTTTTGAGAGTGAGGTCGGTCTTGAAATTGGCGAGAGAGAGTGCCGGTTGCGGGTTGCTCAGCGTGTCGAAGGAGATTTGAGTTTCGACTTGAACAGGCAGAGTGCCAAAATCAGGCTGAAAATTATAAAACGCCGAGGTCGTGATTTTTGTATCAAGTTTAGCGGTGCTGACTTTCCATGCTTGCAGGGCTTCTGCCTCATGCAGTTCGGTGTGAATGTCCAGCTTTGCAATGCGAACCCCTTTATCAAAACGAAACTCGATAGGGAAATCAATGCGAGTGTCGAGTTGGTTGATATGGACGGTAGGTTGTTTCAGGTCTGCAGTCAGATTCTCAAGCTGAATATTTGCCTGACCCTTTAGCTCGGCGGGAGCGAACTTGGCGTCGAGTTTGCCGGATAAAGAAGTTCGCATTTTTGCCCTGCCTGTAAGGCCTTGGGGCAAGGGAGCAGAAAACCTTTCTGGAACCTGGCTTGTCACCTCGGCAAGGTTGAGGCTGAGACTCTGATCGAACTGGATGGAGTTTTTGCCGAAGTTTTTAAGGCTCCCGGTCAGGGTGCCGTTTGCCAAATTTCCCAACTTGTAAGAGAGTTTAAGGCGGTTGATGTCATTTTTGTGAAAATGCCCAGAGCCTTCAGCGTGAACGGGAAGAAAAATCTTGTGGGTGTCGGGATGGTCGAAATGTAAGGATTTTAAGTCGCTATTAAATTGCCAGAAAACGTCATCGACTGCTTTTGCTTTGAGGCTTAAAGACTGTCTCCAGTTATTCAATTCGATTTTTTGCGCTCTGCCCTTTTCCAATTGCAGAGTTATATTGACGGCGGCATTTTTCAACTGCGAGTCATTCAGGGTGACTTCTTGCAATTCAAGGCTGGCATTCATGTTTTCCAACTGAGCATTCTGGTCGGGATAATTCAGCCAGAGGTTTTTTGTCGCGAGCATGCCGCCCATTATATTTAAGCTCTTTAGGGTGGACCCTTGCAATATACCGCTGGCGTTCACTGCCTTGGCTTGCAGGAGGCCCTGTCCGGTTAAAGGAGGCATCCATTGCTTTCCCCATGTCAGGAGCTTTTCTAATTGCAAAGAGGCTGTGTGAACCTGTAATTGAAAGGAAGGGTCTTGGGTGAAATCAACCACCCGGCCCGAAAATTTTATTTGGTTGTCGTCATCGAAAGTCAGGTGAATTTTTTTGAGATGCAGAGTTTCCGGCTTTAAAGAAATTTCGGTGTCCATTTCTAACCGAAAATCGGGTGTGGGGAGAGCAGAGGTCTTCATGCGAGCCTTGCTGTTTTGCAATACAAGGGTTCCTGAAACCAGAAAGTGGTTGAGATCGCGGACTGAGATGTTTAAGTCTGTGACCCCGCGAGATTGAAAACTCATGGCTCCTAAAGATTGAAACCCCAGATTGGGTTTTTCATTTTTGTCGGGTGCAAGAAGAATTTTTAGTTGCAGGTCGATATTCTTGAGGCTGGCCTTGCCCTGAGCTTGCAGGGTGAGCCCATTGATATGGGCATTGAGTTTGCCACCTTGGTTGATGTGGGCTGAGGCATTGCGAACCAACAATTCTTTAATGTTGAGTGTCGGCATGAAAGCCATAAGCGCAGAAGAATTTTTGTTTGCGGGCGTTGTGTCTTGTTCGAGCAGGGGTGCAAAATTCCACACTCCATTTTTTGAAATCGCTGTCAGTTGGGGGTGGTCAACCAGAATTTGATTGATGACCAACTTACCCAATACAAGTTGGGTCAGATCATAATCGAGAACTACTTGTTTGACCTGAATGAGTGCGTTTGTGGCAGTACCCAATGTGATGTTGTCGAGCTGGATGCCGCTGAGCAGGCTGTAGTCTAATTTTTGAATTCGCAACGGTATCTTGAGTGTTTTAGAGAGCTGGTTTTCTGCCAGCACACGAACCTGTTCGACGGGGAAAAAATATTTCAGTGCCAAGCCCGCTCCAGCAAAGAGGAAAAATAGAGAAAACAGCAAGTATGTTAGCCCGCGCAACAGAAACCCTCCGGTGGATTTTGTTTTTTTTGGAGCCGGGGGGCTTTGAGAAGGGGGTTCGTTATCCGCTGAAGGCTCTTCCTTTGTTTTATTTTCCTCTGTCATAGAATTTTAGCTTGCTGGGTTGAGAAATTGTTTAAGAAACCCGGCTACAGCCTTTGCATTGTCGAGAATGAATTGTAGATCCAGCGTTTCCAGCGTATCGCTCGGTTTGTGATAGTGCGGATTTCTAAAAAAAGCCGTGTCGGTGACCATGACAGCGGGGATGCCAGCATCCCAAAATGGCGAATGGTCACTCAGTCGGACTTCTGCGAAGCCTTCACCTTGTCCGGGGACGACAAGCGTTTCTACTGCAAGGTCGGGGACTGAGTGGGCCATTCCTTCAGCTAAAGCTTGTGCCAAGTGGGCTGAAGGTTCGTTACCGACGACGGCGATAAAATCTCCCGTGTCTGGATATTGAAGTGGGTCTACATAGGGTGGGTAGGTTTGCGACCCAGGACTTGTATTTTTGAAACCCAACATCTCCAGCGAGATCATTCCTGAAATTTGTTTTTTTCTCTGTAAGTCATGCTGGATGAAATATTTCGAGCCGATGAAGCCATACTCTTCTAATGTGAACGCCGAAAACAAGAGGGGGGTGTGCAATGTTGTCTGGCTGAGAGCGTGACCGATTTCCAAAAGTGCCGCTACGGCGCTGGCGTTATCATCGGCCCCAGGAGAATCGGGAACCGAGTCGTAATGAGCGGCGAGAATGAAAAGCCCGTTTTCTTGAGACCCTTCTGGCATCTGCCCGAGAATATTATGAGAGCGTGTGTTTTCATAATCGATGGCTTCGCGGGTGACTTGCAACCCCATTCTTTCAAATTGCGTTGATATATATTGCGCGGTTTTCTCAAGGTGTTCGGGTTGAGTGAAGGGGTTTCTTTCTCCCACCAGATTTTTAAGGTGGTCATGGATTCTTTTTAGTCCGGGTTCGTCCATAGGGAGAGTTATTTATGCAATCGGTTAAGAAATATATGCACGCCAAAAAATCAGGCATGTTCAGAAATTATAGCAATAATTCGCCTTCCCGCCCATAGCGCCGAGTCTTTGCTCGCAACCTCTAACGCGGGTGGGCTTGGGAAGCACTTTAGCTCTTTACAATCCTTTTTGAAAGTCATACCATTACCGTTATGTTTAAAGTGGAATGTTATACAGCTTCCAAATTGCAGGAAAACCCGGTGGCTTTCACCCTTAGAGACAGTCGTTATAAGGTGGAAGAAGTCATTGACCGTTGGTATGGCGAAGGATCGTCTTTTTTTAAAGTTAAGGCGGATGATGGAAATATTTACCTTCTCAAATACGATAAGCGGACGAATGGCTGGGAATGGGTTTTTTATCAAGACCCTAAGAAAATGAATGCCCTGCCCTATTCGAGCTCTGGAATGAACCCACTTCGCAAAGCCGGGTGGGAAGAAATGGAACCGGACAACCAGTACCTCTCCTGAAAAAACGAGGTGGCATCCCCTTCTATCCCTTGCAGGGCATAATATTAGTGAAAGAACACAACGCTTATTGTTCCCGGCGACAATGCCGGTCAGTTGAGGAGAGGTTATGAACCGTTTGTCTCCGGAGGCGATCCAGTCTTATTCTGGGCAACGCCGTAAAATGGTCGAAGAACAATTGGTGGAGCGTGGGGTCAGGGACCTGCGGGTGCTCGAAGCTATGAGCCGGGTGCCTCGCCATCTATTTGCGCAAGATTCATTGCGGCATCGAGCTTATGGGGATGCGCCGTTGCCAATTGGCGAAAACCAGACTATTTCGCAACCTTATATTGTTGGTGCGATGACGGAAGCTCTCGGTTTAACGGGTGAAGAGCGCGTCTTGGAAATTGGTACCGGGTCGGGATACCAGACCGCCATTGTCGCAGAACTTGCTCGTCAGGTATTCACGATTGAGCGGTTGAATAATCTTTCGCGACAAGCCCAGAAGATTTTGGAGGGCTTGAGTTATATGAACATTGTTTTTAAGATGTTTGATGGAACTTATGGCTGGCCAGATCAGGCACCCTTTGATGCGATTTTGATCACCGCATCGGCGAAAGAAATTCCAGAATCGTTGATCAAGCAGTTGGGGGAGGGCGGAAGACTGGTGGCCCCGGCTGGAGATAAGGAAAAACAGAAATTGATTGTGCTGACCAAAAAAGACGGCCGTATCAGTCGTCAGGAGTTGGGTGACTGCAAATTTGTTCCCTTGATAGGGAAATACGGTTGGCAGGACAAATAATCCCCTTGGTAAGGGGGAATGGTTGGAACGCTTTCTTCTTACATTAAAGAGGGTGCGGCATTTTACTAGAATAAAGGTTAATCCAGTTTTTTAAGGGAGGGTGTGTAGTGTTTTCCAGAATCAAAAAGGAAGGGGAGTTTGTTCTCAGTTCAGGGGTTAAGTCTGCTTACACTTATGAATATGGGGATCTGTCGGATGCCATGAACGAGGCTTACTGTGAGGTGCTTCTCAAAAAACTTCTGGCTTGGCAAAAGCAACATGGAAAATTCAATGTGGTGGTGGGTTGTGAAACTCAAGGCATTCGCATCGGTCATCAATTGTCCAAATTGATGAACCTGCCTTTTTATATCATGCCCAAAAAACGGTTGGATTATTCTCAAATTGCCGCAACAAGCTACTCGCCTGATACGCATTGGTTGATTGTGGATGATATTGTCACGACCGGACATTCTTTTATTCGAGCGGTCGATTATCTGGAAGTGGAAGAAAAGCCCGAAACCATTACCTTTGCATGTATGATCAAACGCAACCCTGGAAACTTAGATTATTCAGCGGTGCACGGTGACTCGGAAAAAGAGCATTTGCGGGTTCCCGATGAAAGAATGGGCTTCATCGATCAACGTTTGGTGTCGTTGTTCAGCGAAGAGTGATCAGCTTTTTTTGATGAGGTAATAGACTTCGCCACGTTCATGGTAGTGACCGGCCTTGGCCCCGGCTTTCAATCCGGTTCCAAAAAACAGGTCGCCTCGGCCTGGGCCTCGAATGGCACTTCCGGTATCTTGATCTACAACAAACCTTGAGATGGGTTGCCAGCGAATGATCTTGTTGTTTTCATCGAGAATGGGTTGCTTGACTTTAATAAAAGCCAGCCCTCCAGCCGGGTAAATCGACTTATCGGTTGCGATCGAACGTCCCCCTACCAACTCGCCCCCCCCTGAACCTCGTGGCCCATTATCATTGAGGGTGAAAAAGATATAACGTTTATTTTGGTACAGATATTTCGAGATATCTTGCGGGTTTTCGGCGAAATATTTTTTAATGCCTTGCATGGAGCCTTGAGATGTTTTAATGGCCCCATCCCGAATCATTAGCTTACCGATTCCGGTGTAAGAGTGTTGATTGGAGCCTTGATACCCCACGCCCTGACGACGACCATCGGGAAATTCCAGCATGCCAGAGCCCTGAATATGAAGAAAGAACCGCTCCATATCGTCTTTTAGCCATGCGACCTCCAGCCCCAAACCGCGCAGAACACCTTCTTCATCAATTTCTTTACGAGTGAAATGTCGCCATTTTTTTTCTGAGAGAGGTTCACGAACTTTTTTGATTCCCGTATGTGTACCCACCAATTGAATCTCTTTTTTATAGGTCACTTGTTGCAAGCCGGGTTCTTGCATTTGGTAGAGAGGGTAGCGATAGAGGTTGGTTCGCACCGGGCTGGCCTGAATGACGGGTCGGTAATAGCCGGTGAATAGAAATTTTTTATGTTTTCCTTTTCCGACCCGATATAGGACGAAGTTTTCTGATACTTTTTTGTTGAATTCTTCAGCCGGGAGGTCTTGTTTTAGAAGTTCTAAAAAAGCTTCCAGCGTCTCTACAAGTCGTCCACGCGTGAGGGTGAAGGTTCCCAGCCTTACAGGGGTGGAGGGTTCCTGCTCAAACATGGCTTGCAGTTGATAGGTGATGGCTTGCTCTAAGGATGCGCGGTCTAAGTCATCATTGAACCCTTGCAAGTCTGCAAGCGTCTCGGGGGCGTTGAAGGGTTTTGCCTTTTTTACGGGTTCTTGAGCTTGTTCCTTGGGGTAGAGCCGATCTTTGCGATAGTCAAAATCCCAATCTTTTGGGTTTTCGCGTTTTCCGGTTTGCTCGGGGTAAGGCTTGATCGGGGCATCCGGCCCTTTGGTGGAGCAGGATGCGACCAAGAAAAACAGGCTTAGGATGACGAGATGAGAGGGAAGCGTTTTTTTACTGAAAAAAGAATGCAACCGTTCTAGGATCAAATTCATTCTATCTCTCGATCTAATAACTCAAGTTTTAGAGGTCGCCCATTCTGGCGATGAAGGCTCGTTCGCCTTCTAAATATTATATTCCCGCAATGGCTTCATTAGCCAGTTCGTCACAACGCTCGTTTTCGAGGTGACCATTATGGCCTTTCACCCATACCCATGTGATCGCATGGTGTTGATTCAGCTTATGAAGCTCCTGCCACAACTCTTTGTTTTTAACCGGTTGACGTGATGCTGTTTTCCAGCCATTGCGAATCCAGCCTTTCATCCATTCTGTCACACCCTTTACGACGTACTGAGAGTCAGTTGTTAACTTAACTTTGCAGGGGTCCTGAAGTTTTTTTAGCGCGACAATGGCGGCTGTCATTTCCATAATATTATTGGTGGTTTGCGGGTGGCTTCCTTTGAACTCTTGCACGCCACCTTCTTGCTTGATTATGCATCCGTAACCCCCTGGGCCGGGGTTGCCTTTGCACCCTCCATCGGTAAATATTTCAACTATTTTCATGGTTTAAATTTTATGTGAGATTTACAATTCTAATTTTATTGAAGTTAATGAGGCCCTATTTTTAGAGTATAGACACGCGGCCTCAAGTTTCTAGGCCTTACTATAACACATTCTTTTTATTGAGGATATTCCATCGTGGCGGTTTTTTTGATAATTCTCTAGGAGGTGTGGGCAAAAAGCTGTGATAGATTGTGCTAGAAGAGTTCGCTCAAAAGTATGCGATGAGTTTTAATGTTCAGTAAGATTCTGCCGTGAGGACAAAAATGACAAAAGGAAACTCTGAGCTTGTAGGGGGGGGTAGCGTTAGAGCTTCTTTTCAATGTGTGGATGCAATCGAGATCAGCCTTTGCATAGAAAAAGAGGGTTTGCTTTTTTATGAGTCTGCGGCCAAGAAGATGCAGGACCCAAAGATTCAAAAAGTATTTTCTCGTTTAGCCGATGAGGAAAGAGAGCATATTCAGGCTTTGCAGGAAAAAGCCCGGTTTTTACAACCAGCAATCATGAACCGAAATCGATCAAAAGAGCATGTGCACCATTTTTTAATGGAAGAGTTGAAAGGGAAGATATTTCCTTCCTCAAAAGATTCTTCAATGCAGGGAATTCAAAACGACCAGCAAGCTATTGAGTTGGGCATTGATGCGGAAAAAAAATCGATTGAAGTGCTACAGAAATTGCTGGAAAAAGAAAAGAAATTGGATGTGAAGGCGATTTTTTTACATTTATTGGTGGAAGAAAAAAAACATCTTGCTTTGTTAGAAGGTCTTAAAACCTGAATACAGGGTTTTAGGGGTTGGTAGAGGATAAGATTGCTAAACCATTGAGATGTGAGTGTGTTTGCAGGAACTGTCTAGGGTTTTGTTGGCTTGGGCGATTCTTGCGGCTTATTTAACAGGGGTTTAGCGGGTTTTTCTCGTAATCGGGGGATGACTCGGTCAAGCGAATTTCTATGCCGGAAAAATAGGTTTAGACGCTGGGCTGATCCAGTATATAATTGATGCACGCGAAGTAAATTTTGGCCTTAGTGTTTTAACTATAAACGTTTGACAACTTTTTAGGCCTGGTTTATTATTGGGTACTTTTTTCAAACATAACTTACAGACAGAAGGGTTATCAGAATGAGCCACTATGAGGTCAAAGCTGGGCCGGAGGCATATTTACCTCCTGCGGCCGCGTCAATGGGAAACGTTTTGCCCGATCCTGGGCAAGCGCATATCGGGGGAGTAATTGTGCCTGAAGAAGAGGCCTATGAATTTGCTGCCAGAAAATTTTTGGAAGCCAAGGTTCCAACCATTTTTCCAGGACCTTTGGTGCTGTGGAAGTGGAATGAGCATGCGGCGGAAAAAGCTAAAGCCATTCGCGAGTTGGCGAATGAGCTTCCTATGCGGTTGATCCCTATGGCAGACTATCGCCCGAAATACCCAAAAATTGATGCAGCGGTTGAGATCAACCCCAACCATCCTAATTTGACCATCTGGCATAACAAGATTGATGTCTGTATTTTTGTCGGGGTGCATTGCCATCAGGCAAACCTGGCACTTAAAATTATTCGTGGTGGAACAGACTGTTACACCATGGCTATGTGCGCCCAGGCCGGGCACGAAGATGCGTGTCTCTCTTTTCGCGATGCGACCCCGGAAAAAATTCGCAAACTGACTGCCGCTGTTAAAAAGCTGAAATCTGAAGGCGTGAAGTCTCAAGCCGAAGAATTCACGCAAATTAAAATGACTCGAGAAGGTCGTGTGACCTAGTCGGTTTGATATGTATAGACACAAAGCAGAACTCTGCTGAGTTTTTTAATCACTTTAAAGCACTCTTTATTCGGGAGTAAATTTATGAATAAACAAGTGGATCTTAAGAATAAAAGAATCATAGCTTCGAACCATGTAGCGTTGGGCACAAAGAACAAAAAAGGCCAGACGTATTCAGATATCAATGATATTTTTTACAACTCAGAGCAGACACCGAACTTCCTGACCGGAAGTGAAGTGATCCGTGAGGCAGTCAAACGTGCCAGTGTAGGAACATCGGTGGCTTACCCCATCACTCCACAGAGTGAAGCGGCGGCTTTGATCGGTGAGCTTTATGCCGAAGGTTATGTCGATGAATACTTTCGTGGCGAGAGCGAATTTGCTGTTATGGGGCAATGTGCCGGCGCCGCGTTTGGTGGGCATCGAGTCATGACCACAACGGCTGGTCCGGGTACACTTCGGGCTATGGAAAACTTCCCCATGTGGGCGGGGTCACGATTGCCGATTGAAGTGGTTGTGACATGTCGTGGCATTAACTCTCCGTTGAGCATTCAGCCGGATACGTTGGAAATGTATTATCTGCTGGAGACCGGGATGATGGTCTGGCATGCTGAAACGGCGCAAGACCTGTATGACTTTATTTTGAAGGGTTTCATCGTTGCCGAACAACCGGATGTTCATATTCCTATTGCGGTTTGTTGTGACGGTTTTTTCGTGACACATACCAAAGATACGGTCGATCTTTCGCCTGTAGAAAAATGTTTGACTCCTTACGATCCTTACAAAGCACCGGTTCCATGTATGGATATGGAGACCGTTCCGATTCGTATGATGCGTGACCCGTTTGTTATGAAATCGAATTATATCAGTTATGCAACGCATGCTTCTTGGCAACAGGAAGTCAAGGCGGCGATGGAGCGTTCTCGTAAACACACCATTCCTTTGTTGGATGGTTTGATTGATGAAGAAAATACCGATCGTGAGATTCTCATCATTGGTTCTGGCACCGCAGTCTCACAGAGTCGAGAAGCTATTCGACTTCTTGAAGAAGAGGGCGTCAAAGTGGGGTTGATCAAAATCAAAACCATTCGTCCGTTCCCAACTGAAGAAATCAGAGAAGCCACCAAGAATGCGAAGCATATTTTTGTTCCAGAGTTCAATGTGGCAGGCTGGTTGGCCCGTGAGGTCAAGGCTATCCTCCCGAACAACGAACGGGTTTATGTTGGGCCGCATGTTGCAGGTGGCATGACCATGCCGTCGGAAGTGATTGTGGAACAAATCAAAAAACATTTGGGAATGAAAACCGTTCCCATGGTAGCGCGATAGATTGATTTATTTAATGAAATCACCTTTCCCGAGATTGGGAATTTATTTTTAAGGGGAATTTTATGAGCAAGGAAAAGATCGTAATGTGTGAAGATCTGGCTGATATTATGCCGCCAGAGTATCAGGAGCTGGTTGCGACCGCCACGTTTGGTAATCAGGACCGTGGTTGGAAGGACATTGGCTCCTCAAAAGAGTTGATCGAGCAACATTCTTTATGTGCAGGGTGTCCTGAGTCCATCGCATTCCGTTATATTCTGGCCAGCTTACCGGCTCCAGAGGACACGGTATTTGTCGGTTCCACCGGTTGTACCAGTCTGGTGTTCCCGCATGTTGCGGTGCAAAACATTCATTCATTGTTCGGCAACCAAAATGCCATAGCATCGGGTTTGAAACGAACTTTGGCGTCTCGTTTTCCTGGCGTTGAAAAAGATGTTGTAGTTTTAGCGGGTGATGGTGCGACCGTTGATATTGGGTTGGACATGACCATGCAGTCTTGGTTCAGACAGGAAAAATTTACCACCATCTGTTTTGATAATGAGTTGTATGCAAACACAGGTGGGCAAGAAAGTGGCCTGATGCAAAAGGGTTTTGTTGCGAAAATGGCACCAAAGGGTAAAAACTTTGATAAAGTGCGCTTGGCAGAAATTGCTCGAGAAGCAGGTTGTGCCTATGTAGCTGTTTTGACGGTAAGTAAGCCGAATCGAGTGGAGCAAGCCATTAAGAACGCAGTGTTGGTGGCGCGTGAAGTGGGGCCAACGTTTGTTCAGCTTTATACTCCGTGTATTCTTGAAATCGGAAAACAAAGCATGGAAGGCTTGGATGAAATGAAGGATGCTGAGAGCATTGGCGGTCGATTTGTGCAAAAAGAATTTATCACCGATGAAGCTCAGAAACTTTTGGATTCTATTAAAGAAGAAACTAAAGCTAGAAAAAAAGCGGCTAAAGAAAAAAAGTCGGTTAACGCTTAAGAGATAGGAGTAGAAATACTATGAGCAGGATGAATATCCGAATTTCCGGTTTGGGAGGGCAGGGAGCGGTAACAGCCGCGCACCTTCTGGCCATGGCAGCAAATAATGATAAAAAATTTTCAATTTCCAATCCGTTCTTTGGCGCAGAAAAGCGGGGAGCCCCTGCAGAAAGTTATTGCCGAATTGGATCAGAACGCATCTATGACCGAGGTGAACTGGTGTTCCCGGATGTCATCATGGTATTTCATCCTCAAGTTATTACCATGCAAAAAAGTTACACCGCTCCCTTTTACTCAGGGGTCAAAGAAAATGGTTTGGTTATCATAAACACCAGTGCCGACCTACTCAGCGATGAAGATCATAAAATTCTGGAAGATCTTAATGTAGCAGTGCTAAACCATGACGCGACCAAATTGGCTTTGGAGGTCGGTAAAACCGAGCTTTCGACCAATATGGCGATGATTGGGGCTTGTATGGGGGTCACCAATATTGTATCCCTTAAGGCTATGGAAGTTGCGTTGCAAGATCGTTTCGGTAAAAAATATGTGGCCTCCGGTGGTACTGCGACTCTTGATGAGGCGATTAAAAAGAAGTATGCCAAAAAAGAGCAGTTGTTGAAGGCAAATATGGATACCATTATCAAGGGCCACGAAATTGGTAAGGAGTGGGCCAAGACGAAAGATTTGCAATTGGTTGAGGTCTAATAGTTTAAGGTCTGATCAGTCGGTTAGGTGTTTTAACCTTTTTTTTAATTGAGGAGAATTTTCGAGTGTATACCGTTGCTTGGGTAGATAATGAAAAGTGTATTGCGGAAAAAGGTTGCCGACTGTGCATCATGTACTGTCCGGAGTCGGACACCATCATGCTGAATGAGACTACCAAAAAAGCTATAGTCATAGAGCCACGTTGTAAGGGCTGTGACCTATGTAAGGTTGTTTGTAGCACTCACAATGCCATAACCATGTTCCCGGTTGACCCGGTTACGGGGAAAGTCATTTTGGGTGAGAATGTTTCTGACGAAGTCGTTCCTATGGGGCAAGCTTACGCCGGTTGAGTCACACATATTAAATTAAACCCATGACCTTTTTGGTCATGGGTTTTTTTTTGCCCGCTAGCAGGGTAATTCTTAGAACCTGTACCAATTTTTAACATCTAAGATATGTAGAGAAACTTTCTTATGATTGCTTCAGCGCTAGGTCGACAGTTGGAAAAATGTTGTTTAGTAGAGGCTTCCATTGGAAAATTTAATTTAAAAGTAGGGTGATGAGTACCGTCAAAATGGGCAAGCTTGTTGACCTTTTTGAACTTTAACAATAGGTGAGGAACGAACGCATGGTTGATACCTTTCAAAAAGAAGTGCAATGTAAGCTTTGTCCCGATATTTTTGAGCCAGTGATTGAACCGGACGAAGGCCAAAGTTCTTACCCAATTTATTGCTCCTCATGTATTCTGCACTTGGCCGTGGCGCGTGTGAACCCGGTAAGGATTGCTTTGCGTGAAGTCTTAGGGGTGCGAGGTGAAGCATTGGCTTTGGCTTTTCAAAGTCTTCTTGCACCTTGTCAGTGCGGCGGCGAATTCACACATGATGCCGGGGGCCGGTGCGAAAAATGCCTTTATAAGATAGAGAGAGAAACTCGACGAGTCAGTAACCCGACAACCAAAACGGTAGATTTTTCGTGCCCTTGGAATATGCATGAATTTAAAAAACTGGAAGCAAAATTTTTCGAATTTATTTTTCAAAAAATAGATTCAAAAGAAGAGAGCTTGAAACAGTTGATCGAAAGGTTTGAATCGGGTCAGATTGATGCAGAAACCTATATGGAAGATCTCGATTCTCTACGGTTCCGAGAGTCAGCTCAGATCTCAGTCATCCAAGCTTGGGCGATGATTCTGGGTTCCGAGATGGCATTTCGCGCGGCAGAAGAACATGAACTGGTAGAGCGTTATGGGGCAAGAATTCTTGTGAGTATCGCCAGCGCACTAGAAATCAGTGAAGGCCGAGCGGTGCTTTCTACACTTGCCATAGAAATTAAAAATTGGGATGGCCCGGTTGAAAGAGAACTAAAAACGTTCATGGCTAAAACTGGCGGCGGCTTCTAGCTACTCAGCGTAGGGGGCCAGTATGCAATGGCCCGTAAACCCGCAAAGAGTTGTCACGGCTTGAAGAGTGCTTGCTCTGTGGCAATGCGTTATCATTTTCTGATTGCCCTTCTACTTAATATATTTTTGAATCACTTGTTCCACTGAATTCAGGTAGGAGCCGCCAAAGAGGTTGAGGTGGTTCAGAAGGTGGTACAGATTATATAGGTCTTTTCTCTCCGAATAGCCTGGGTTGAGCGGAAATTCTTCGTGGTAGGCATCATAAAATTCTTGCGGCAGTCTGCCAAACAGTTCGGTCATAGCTAAGTCGGCTTCGCGCAGACCAAAATAAACCGCTGGATCAAAAATGCAGGGCGTTTGGTCTGTGTCGGGAAAATAATTTCCTGACCACAAATCGCCATGTAGCAAGGCGGGTTTTTCTCCTGAAATATCTAAATAATCTCCCAATCGATCGCAGAGTGTATCGAGCTTTTTGTCGGTGGATGCCGGGAGCTTGCAAGATTGACGCGCCAGCTCCTGCTGGGACCGTAATCGCTGTTCGCGAAAAAAATCTAAGCCATTAACGGTGAGCATATTTTTCTGCGGGCTGGAGCCGATATAATTATCGTGGTCGAGACCGAAATGGCTTTGGCTGACTTTGTGTAACTGAGCGAGGGACTGGGCAAAGCGGATAGGAAATTCAGGCCCCGGTATGGACTCTGCGAGATATTCCAGAACTAAAAAAGAATCTTGCCATGCCAGTGGTTGTGGGATTCTCGGCCCCTGCTCGGCTTTCGAGAGATATTTCAGGCCCTTTGCCTCGGCGGCGAAGAAGTCTTGTGGCGGTCGGGCATTCTGTTTAAGAAAAACTCTCTCGCCATTGCTCAATGTCAGGACGGAGGTTGTGTTGATGCACCCTCCTCCAATGGCGGTGGCAGATTGTATCTGCACATCATAGCCAAAAATAGGTCTTAAAAGTTGGCAAATTTCTGCCTTCATGTTTTGTTGGCAAGCTGGGTTTTAAGATGATCCAGTACCTTAGGGCAGGTACGTTCTACCATCTGATAGACGTTTTCAAAACCCTGATCACCGCCGTAATAAGGGTCAGGGACATCGAGGTCGCCATTATTATCAGGATCGAAAGAACGGAATAGAAACAGTTTATCCTGAAGTTCAGCCTCAGGCCGCATTTGCTGTAGAATATTCAGGTTGCTGTGATCCATGGCCAATACCAAGTCCATTTGCTTGAAATCAGACGCCTGAAATTGTCGTCCCCGGCTGGTGAGTAGAACATTATGCGACCGAGCCGTTTGTTGCATTCGGCTGTCTGGCGGGTTACCGACATGCCAGTGGCTGGTTCCGGCAGAGCTGACAAGAATCTGATTTTGCAGGTTTTCTTTTTTAATAAGTGCTTCAAAAACTCCCTGGGCTAGGGGAGAACGACAAATATTTCCGAGACAGACAAAACAGACTTCAACCGTAGAGTTCATATATTGATTTACCGGGCAATTGCGTTTAAGATATGCATCATTGTAAAAATAACATAAATAAATAAATTTTCTACATTCATTCAACCGCAACTTCAGCTCTGCGAGGAAACTTTGATACCAAGATATTCATTGCCTGAGATGGCTTCCATTTGGGAGCCGGAAAACAAATTCAAAATTTGGCTCCAAGTAGAAGTTTTGGCGTGTGAGGCCCTGGCAAAAAAAGGGGAGATACCTAAATCTGCGCTGAAAGACATTCAAACGAAGTCTGCCTTTAATGTTGAACGCATCGATGAAATTGAGCGCGAGGTCAAGCACGATGTGATCGCATTTTTAACTTGTGTCGCAGAACATGTTGGTGAGTCGGCCCGTTATATGCATATGGGAATGACTTCCTCCGATGTTTTGGATACGGCGTTGGCGGTGCAAATGAAACAAGCCGCAACGTTGATCTTGAAAGAGCTTAAAGCTTTAAAAGAAGTATTGGAAAAGCAGGCCAAGAAACACAAACTCACGCCGACTATTGGGCGGTCGCATGGCATTCATGCGGAGCCTTTGACCTTTGGGTTGAAAATTGCGAATTGGTATGAAGAGGTCAACCGCAATATTGATCGACTCAAACGAGCGAGACAAACAATCTCATACGGGCAGATATCGGGTGCGGTAGGAACTTTTGCCTGCATCGACCCGGATGTTGAGGAATATGTTTGCGCCAAGTTAGGGTTGAAACCAGCCCCGGTTTCGAGTCAGGTGATCCAGCGTGATCGGCATGCGGAGTTCTTTTCCACGCTAGCGATCATTGCCGGAACGATAGACAAAATTGCCACAGAAATTCGCCACCTGCAAAGAACGGAAGTCTTGGAAGCTGAGGAGTTTTTCTCTAAAGGACAAAAAGGGTCCTCAGCAATGCCACATAAACGCAACCCAATCGTTTCTGAGCAGATGTCTGGTTTGGCGCGAGTGGTGCGAGCGAACGCTTTTGCGGCGATGGAAAATATTCCTCTTTGGCATGAGCGTGATATCAGCCATTCTTCTGTCGAACGAGTGATTGGGCCGGACAGCACGATTCTGATCCATTATATGCTGAGGAAAATGACGAAGCTGATGGATGGCCTGATTGTCTACCCGGACAACATGATGCGAAATTTAGAAAAGACCGGAGGGCTGATTTTTTCTCAGAGCGTGTTGCTGGCATTGGTGCGAAAAGGCATTACCCGAGAAGAGGCTTATGCGCTGGTGCAGAAAAATGCCATGCAAAGCTGGACGACGGGGAAAGATTTTTTAACGCTTCTGAAAAAAGATAAGGATATTAAAAAGCTCTTGTCCGTTGCAGAGATCGATAAGACCTTTAAATTAAAAACACAATTTAAAAACATAGACCGTATTTTTAAACGCGTCTTTAAAAAATAAGAGGTCACTCATGGAACGCTTGGAAAAACTTTATGAGGGCAAGGCAAAGATCCTCTACAACACGCCTGACCCTGATTTGATGATTCAGTATTTTAAAGATGATGCTTCGGCTTTCGATGGAAAGAAAAAAGGGACCATTGTTGACAAAGGGGTGATGAACAACCATATGTCGAGCAAGATTTTTCAATATCTGGAAGGTGAGGGCATCAAAACCCACTTCGTTAAAAATCTCAACGACCGGGAAATGCTGGTGAAGAAGCTGGATATCATTCCTGTAGAAGTGGTGCTCCGTAATATTGCGGCTGGTAGTTTGTGCAAAAGACTGGGTATTGAAGAAGGGCGCGTGATGGAAAAGCCGATCCTAGAGTTTTTTTATAAGAGCGACCCGTTGGGCGACCCGATGATCAATGAATGTCATGTTGATGTGTTTGGTTGGGCCACGAAAGAAGAGGTCGAGATTTTGAAGTCAGAAGGGCTCAAAATTAACACACTGATGATCAAATTTTTTAAGGACCGAAATATTCGTTTGGTTGATTTTAAGGTGGAGTTTGGTCGACATAATGGTGAAGTTCTTTTGGGAGACGAGATCAGTCCAGATGGATGCCGACTGTGGCATGGGGACACCAATGAGAAAATGGATAAAGATCGGTTTCGGTTCAACCTTGGGAATGTGGAAGAAAAATATCAGGAAGTGTACGACTTAATTTGCACGCCTTAAAATAGACTCAGCTAGTACAATCGCCCTTTCTCACGCCAGTGAGGAAGGGCTGTCAGAATAGAAAGCTAAAGCCAAGCGGTAGAATTTTTAGCACCGAAGCTAAATGTCCTTGCACTCCATTTTTTCAAGGGGCTGAGCTTGGCATTCTATGGATTCTGTCATGCCGTTTGCCACCTTGGCGCAGGCCGTGCTCATGCCTGTCATGATGGTATCTTCTTTTGCCATGCCTTTTACTTTCTGGCAGACGATCTGATCCTTATATTTGATACAAACTTCACATTCATATTTATTGCCAGTCCATAGCAGGTCAATGGACACGCTGGCCACGAAAGCGAGAAAGACCAAAGTGATGACAGCACCTTTATTCATAATTAAGGGTCGTTGTTAGGTTTTAGGTTACGGGTTGTGCAATCGTTTCTTTTTGCTCAATGAAATAATGCTGCCGATAAAAAATAAGTTCCTGAAGCGACTCTCTGATATCGGTGAGGGCCATATGCTCATTACTTTTTTTGGGGAATTTTGGGCCATCGGGATACCAACGACTTACCAACTCCTTAATAGAGGTCACGTCAATACTTCGGTAATGAAAATAATTATGCAAATCCTGCATGTATTTGGAAAGAAATTTTCGATCCTGACCGATGGAGTTCCCGCATAATGGGGAGATGCCTTTGGGACAATATTTTTTAATAAAATCCAAAGTTCGTTTCTCCGCTTCGTTTTGGTCGATCAAAGATTCACGAACTCGTTTGACCAGCCCCGATGCATTATGATGTTTTGTATTCCAATCATCCATTTTATCGAGAATTTCGTCACGTTGGTGAATGGCGATGCAGGGGCCTTCTGCAAGAGTGTTTAATTCGCTATCGGTGATCAGGGTGGCAATTTCGATGATGACTTCTTTGTCTGCATCAAGCCCTGTCATTTCTAAATCCATCCAAACGAGATTGTATTTTGATTTTCGAGCCATAGAATTAAGGTGTGTTCTTTTCTAAAAGTTTTGCTGGGGCTGGTAAAGTTTGGCCTATGGGCTTATTTACCTCATGCAATTGACTTGCACAACGCAAAAAATATAGCTTCTGCCCAGAGATCCATTCTGATTATGAGTGAAAAATTTAACAACAATTGTATCTTAAATCTGAGGAAATATGAACCCCTGTTTGGGTAAATGCTGAATTTAGGGGGCTGGGAATTAATATGGGGCAATAAACAAAAGGGGAACAGGCGGACTTGGCTAACCGCCTGTTCCCCTAAAGTGGAGGAGACGGGAGCAAGACTCGGTCATGGCACCGAACTCGTTACTCCCTAAAGGAGATGAAAATTACTAGATTCATAGTAGTAAACTAATATTAAAGAAGTATTAACCCATCATTAAAATTATTTAATATTGGGGCGAGGCTAATTTAATAAATACTCAAGGTCGAGGATAGTGTTGAGATAAGTCTCTTGCACTCTTATAAGGTTCTTTTTCAGCCAGAGGTCAGCAAAGTGGGGCGGGAAGCGAGCGAATCCTTTAATTTGATTGATGGCCAAGCGACAATCTCTGTGCCAAGAAATATTTTTATTATTTTTAAATATTTTCATGGCTTGTCTGAGTGCTTCGACAGCCAGATCGGGTTTTTCGTTCCCGAATTGAGCAAATGCCAAGCCCACCCGGCCAAGGCCTTCTTCGGGTTTTAACGCGTTCAGCTTCTTGAAGGCTTCGACGGCTTGTGGGTATTGTTTTAGGCCCGCAAGCGCGTTGGCAAAATGAAACCAAGAGTCATAATGGTCGAGGTTCGATTCTGTGAGCGATTTGGCGATCTGAACTGTTTTGTCTAATCTTCCAAGGCGCGAATAGGTGTTGGCGAGCTTAAGTTGGATATAAAGAGCAATATTAGCAGGCGGGTTGGCATCCAGCGCTTTTTGCCAATGCTTAATGGCATCTTCAAAAAAATCATCTTTGTCATAAACTTGTGCCTGAGCAAAACTGCTTTCATAGGTTTCCTGCGATGCTGCCAAACAAGGCCATAAGAATAGGAAAACCAATAGATAAAGAGGGGCTTGCCAAGATTTACGAAAATTTAAATTGAACTTCATAGTGAAATTGGAGGCCGGAGTGACCTCATTTATTGTAAGAATAAAGGCTTCCCGGACAACAAGGGTAATAGTGATTTTTTAAAGGTTTGAATGAAATGCTCCTGATTATTCATGATTGTTTTCACATCTTCAGGGCGTAAATAAAAAATATTGGAAGCGGTACTTTGGTTGGTGTGAAGCACCGCCTTCTGACATACCATCTGCGTATCAGAAAGCACCTTTGCCTCCATCATGAATGTTCCCGGCAGATTGTGGGTCGATAATTTAATGGATCGCCCGATAGTTTTCATTTTAAACTTCACCTCTTTAAAAGCCGGTGTTTCTATGTTTTTACCAATAGTTTTGCCCTTGAATATGGATGCAAGCGGTTCTTGGTCAATAAAGATGCGTCGCAAATCTTCCTGCAGACGTTGTTGGATAAAAAAGAAATCACCGTAGTCGATGGGTTTTCCCGTCGAATCGATGACCTTAAAGACATCAAAAACTTTGTCACGAAAAGTCTGGATATTAGCATCGACAATGTCTAACTGATTGAATGCCAATACCGCAGAAATCCTATGCAAAAATCCAGGAATATCTTGCGAGCAAATGATCAGTTCAGAAGGTTGCTCTGGCATGAAAAGCATTTCAGCCATGAAGGGTTCTTGCGATTGGGAAAATTTATAAAAAATTTCCAACTGCGATTGCAGTTCGCGAGGCAGACGAACCATTTTCAGGAATTCCAGCTTTACATGGTTGGGAACACTCACTCGTTTTTTGTGGTGCAGGGTATATTGGTAAAATAATTTGAATTGTGCAATTTGCGAGGAGCTCAGGTCCATTTTAGTTCCGCCTCGGTCTGCATAGGTAAGCAGAACTAGCATTTTGAGCCTTTCCTTGTCATGATTGACAAGGTCGAGCACCATGTCATACGTGTCATCCGCCTCTGGGTCGAGAAGCATCAAATCATACATGGTCAAATGTTTTTCGACCAAGGAAGAAATATCATCCACCCTTTTAGGTTTGTCGCCATAACCTAAATTTTGCAATATTTTTGGAATCATTCTGGCTCCGACCAGTTCTTCATTCTGCTCCCCAACTTTTGCACCCTTGCCAATATCATGCAATAAAACAGAAAGTTTCAACGCCGTTTTATCTCTTTGGGAATGATACAGCTCAGAAAGAAAAGGGTCGGAAGTTTCGCGAAACTCCAATCCATTTAAAACATCGAGGGCGGAGAGAATGTGAATATCTGTAGGAAATTTATGCACATAAATATCCTGCAACATTCCTTTCAGATTATTAAACTCCGGGATGAAATAATCGCCCAAAATTCCAAACTCATGCAGTAGGCGAATTGCTTTTGAGAAAAATTTACCGCGGATAATGCGTTTGAAATAATTCTGTATTTCCAGTTTGGACTCTTCATCCATGAACAGTGGGTAGGCTTGCTCAACATGTTGTTCAATCGCACGTATCACTTCATAGGATAGGTAATAGTTTCTTTCAGCGACCCAAATAAATACTTTAAACAGCCATAACGGTTCTTGGGCGAAAAGCGCGTCGGGGTTCTTTTCAAAGTAGATTTGATTCTGTGAGTTGAGAGAGAAAAACTCTGAAATGCTTTTTTGTTTTTTAGTGTCCGTTGCCATACTTTCCCAGTATAGGTTTCGGCTTAATTTTTTGAGCGGATAGACCGCATCAAAATAATATTTCTGAAAGAATGTTTGTACATCAAAGCCCATAGACTTGGCAATTTTCTCACGCACTTCGTAGCTCATGGAGTCTCGGTGTGTGCCTTTTTGGAAGGTATGCAGGAACAACCGAACTCGAGACAAGAAATGAAGTCCCTTTTGCATGCTCTTGTATGCTTGCGGGCTGAGTAGGTTTTTAGAAAACAATTCATTGAGCAATTCAAATTGGTTGGTGGTGTTTATGTTTTGAAGAAACCTTACAGATACCAACGCCCAGTACAGACGGAGCATTTCATCTTTGATATTCGGTTCTTGTTGGAAGACCGTATTCTGGACTTCGTAACACCCGTCATGGCTCAAACAATGCTTTTGAATTTCATCTCGGTGCATCAGGCTGACGGTTTTGATAGAACTTTTAAATTCGCTATAAACCAAGGCGTTGCCAGTGACAAAACGATGCTCTAAAAGAGCCATAAAATTGGAGAACTGGGCGGGGTCCAAATCTTTTTGTAGCGTGTCATTATCGGTGTAACAGGCATTGCTGGAAGAAGGAAAAATATCCTGAAAAATAAACAAGTACTCAAAATGCCGGATAACCTGCTCGGCCGTTTTTTTATCTTGCTCATTCAATGATGATTGAGAAACGATTTGGATATCCAAATCGGACCGGAAATACATTTCTTCTCTGCCATAACCACCCCGGGCTACGATGGCGATAGGGATGGTTTGGGTCGTCCAATGTTGACTGTTGAGGTGATTAAAATACCAGACGGCAGAATAAAAACTAGCCTGCACCAAAGTGTCGACCAGTGCTGTTTGTTTGAGTAGCAACAAATGGCAGTTGTCGGAGATGGCGCATTCTGTTTGCAATAGATCGGTTTCTTTTTGCACCAAGTCAATCGCACGGTCTTTAAAGTCTAGATAAAATTTCTGTGTATCGACCTCGGTATTGTCGGGAGACTGAATTCCTTGATGAAGAGAAATAAATTTTTGTTGCAGTTGTTGCCGGTAGGTTTCGACAAGTTTACGGTTGGATTGATATAAATCACTCATACGGAGTGCCAAACTGAAATGTTGTTGAATCTGATCAATAGATTCTAATCAGGTTGTTTTTGTCTCATAAAGCGTTGCCAGAGTAACTCTAAAATGTAAATAATTCAAGGGTTTACATGTTTCTGCGGGGAGATTTGAAAGCACCGCCCCGCTAAAATATGGCTTGGAAACGATTAACTTGATTTGTATTGGCGTATATCTGCTCCATGGAGGACATGGGCATAGACAAAAAAATAATTTTTCATCCCAATAAACCAGGGCCATCCAGTGTGTCCAGTCGAACCACTTCTTCGATGGGTCTGCGATAACTTCTGGGGCGCGGATCCTCTTTTTTGTAGCCAAGCGCCATCAGCATGACCGGGATATAGTTGGGCTTGAGTTTTACCAACTCGGAAACCGCCTCTGGGTCAAAACCGATCATTGGAACCGTGGCCCAGCCGCGATTCTGGGCTCCGAGCATTAATGTCATAGCGGCCAGTGAAGCACTGCGGATGGCTTCATCTCTTTGCAACGAGTTCTTACTATCATAGAAACTATTTATCAGAGGAAGAACCTTGTCTTGTATTTCCTGGTCCGTATCCTGATAGATTTTGTGAGCATCCTCGTGGGCATTTAATTTTCCGCAAATGACCAGCAATACAGAGCAATCTCCAACTTGCTCCTGATTCCAGGCTGATGCCTGGATTTTTTTTCGAAGTTCAGGGTTGCGGACCGCTATGAATGTCCAGTGCTGTAGGTTGAAAGAACTAGGGCTCAATACGACTTCCTGCATTAGCTCCTTTAGCTCGGCATCGTTTATTGTTTTATCAGGTTGATAGGATTTAATAGATTGACGCTGTTGAACGACTTCAGAAAATTCCATGATATTTCCTTCTTTTTATTAAATAAGGTTTTAATGTTGATCATTTATTGTATTTTATTTGATTGATGCCTATGCTTTTTTGCTCAGGAAAAAGAAACTCTGTTTTGCGATAAACCTATCTGCAGAAAACCGACCTCCACCGCTGATTATAAGTGGAAGGCA
>JABIYR010000114.1 GCA_018702695.1 Nitrospina sp.
AGCCACCAACGCCACCCCAGACAATAAGGCCAACGTCAGCAATATAATTCCTGTCAGAATCGCTGGAATTTTATAACCCAGACCCACCTGAATGCCTTTCATTTTTTCTAGGTCGGCAAAGAATTTTGCTGTCAGAATCGCCAACGCAGGGGAGGCTGGCAACATATAACGACTGTGCTCGGTTCTCACCAGCGTGAACAAAGCCAAGCAGACCAGAATCCAGATATAGCAAAATAGAACTGGCTCATTCTCCTTAACGAATAATGATTTAAAATGGGCCTTCATATTTGTTGCAATCTGCTTAAACTGAACACCGCCGCCTTGAAGCGGAGAAGCCCCAAAACCAAAAACACCAAACTGCTGACAAACAGCCGCCACAAAAAACAAAGACCACGGCAGATGATAACGGATCACCACACCAAAATAGTACAAACTGAAGGGGCTGTTATGCGCCAGTCTTCCTTCAATTTCTGCGCCGACAATATGATTTTTGAATTCATCTCCATGTAGCGACAACATCGTTGCAAACCAAGGAATGATTATCACCATTAAGATCATGAGGCCTTGCCCAATTTGCAGCTTCGAACCAATGCCTTTTCGCTTCGTTGTGACCAAAAAGACTATAGCAATTAAAACAGGGATGATTATCGCAGGAGGCCCTTTGACCATAAACCCCAATGCCATCGCCAAATAAAAAAGATAGCTGTTGAGCTTTTCTTTAAAATCATTTTGATAGCCACGCACAAAAAAATAAAGTGCCACCAAAATAAAAAAGCTCATGACAATATCTGTGGTCGCCCATCGTGATATCTGAAAATGTAAAAAGGTCGCTGGTAAAATAAGAATGCTATAAAAAGCAATGCGTCGATCAAACAACCGTGTGGAAAGCAGATAAAGGAGACCGATCGTGAGGCTACCAAATAAAGCGGATGTGAGGCGCGCTGAAGACAGGTTCACGCCAAATATTTTATAAGACGCGGACACCAGCCAGTAATAGAGAATCGGTTTGGCAAAACGCTTTTTATCGTTAAAAACGGGTGTCAGGTAATCGCCCGTCTCAACCATATTGCGGGAAGACTCCACATAGAAATTCTCATCGCTATGGTAAGGAGGCACCCCGCCTAGCTTATAGGTGAGAGCGATAAAACAAAATAACAACCATAACAATACCAGTTGTTTTTCAGTTAGTTTACTGAAATAATCATAAAAAAATATGCGCATAAATCAAACGGTGTGTATTAATCAGTTCTAGAAAAGTATTTTTCAACGTGGGTGTTCCGCATCATTATATACGCAAAACGAGAATATTTTAACGCCGAATACAACAACAGACCCAACTGAGAATGCTAAAACTCTCTCAGCGCCCAAGCCCCTCTATCGCAAAACAGCTATGATGCCGTCAACCTCTCCCATACCTCCAGAACCAAGCCCTCACTATGATAGGTCGCTTCTTAGTTTAATCATTATTTGGGTTTGGGCTAGCAATGCCGTATGGATGACCTTAGATCAACGCCCCCCCCCTTGGGATCAAGGCGGGCATTTACGCTATACCTTTCATTACTGGCAAGCACTCACATCTGGCTCTGAGAATTGGTGGGTGGACGTTCTGAATGTAGAACCCTTTTACCCACCCTTTTTTCATTTATTTTTAATCCCCTTTTCTCTGCTCTTCGGCTTTGCGCTGGACACAGGAATCATTGCCAATTCTCTTTACTTGACTATCGCCATCCTCTCGACTTACGGCATTGGAAAGCTTCTGTTCAACCGTTCCACCGGTTTGCTCGCCGGGTTTCTCATTTCGTGCTATCCATTCATAGTGAATATGTCACGCGAATATTTAATCAGCATCATGCTGACCTGCATGGTCACGTTGGCTTATTTTTTATTCTTGAAGTCAAAATTTTTTGAAGATAAGACTTTCACATTCTTTTTCAGCATTGCCTTCGCTTCTGGCTTAATGGTCAAATGGACTTTTTTGATATACATCTTACCAGCCATTCTCGCTGGCCTGCTCCATGGCTCGCTTTCACTGCAAAAAAGACTTCTTCAATGTCTATACTATGCAGGCATGATTTTGGGTTTACTTGTATTTCCGTTATTCATTTATATATTAGGTGAAATTCGCATTATTGTTCTTTTCGTTGAGCTGATTTTAATCGGCACATTAGTAAGAACTTATTCAATAGAGCTTATTTCTCCACAAAAACTACTAAACCTCATTGCATTATCTTGCATATCCGTACTCATTTGCTTTCCCTGGTACGCTCATAATCTGGTCAATATTTCCATCGGAATGTCCAAGTTTGCTTTCCCAGCAGAAGTACTTAAAGGAAGCATGGATTGGAACCTACCTAGTTGGGGCTTTTATTTGGAAATAATAGAACGCCAAATGGGAATGCCTTTATTTTCACTTTTCATATTTGCCTGTTTTTCTGTTCTCATAAAAAGAAATGGTTCGAGCCTAATCATTTTAGCTTGGGCATTTTTGCCAATTATTATATTTACCTTTATCAATAATAAAGGCTCCCGGTATACCATGCCTGCCTTACCCGCTATGGCCCTCATTTCATCTTTAGCCTTGACTCAAATTCAAAGCTACCCTTGGCGCAAAAGCCTTTATGCTCTTACGGGAATTTTCGCATTGACCACCTCATTTTATGTGGGCTTTAGCAAGGAAAATATTTCATTGCCCATCATAGGGGGGCAATTATTTGGCTATAAAAACACCCCTATTACAAAATCCTGGCCCATTGACACAGTTCTTGATGATATTCTTATCGAAGCGAAGCTCAGTCCAGGCGAATTTTTAACCGTCCGCACCTTGACCAACCATTTTCTTTTTCAGCGTGGAGGTTTTCGCGACTCAGCTGAAATTCGCGGGCTTCCCATCATCATGAAAAGTGTGAAAAGAAATGTCGGGGAGATGACAGATTTTTTTATCACCAAAACGGGAGACTACAGCTCCCCAACTTATAGGGATATCAATCCGAAATTAACCCGACTCTTGAAGAACCCGGCTCTTACCAAAACCTTCATCCCTTTCAAGACTTACCCGCTCCCTGATGGGTCACAAGGTTTGGTTTTAAAAAAGGCCATTCAGCCTGCGAATGCCCTGACTGGGATTAAAAACTTGGATCAGATTGGAAGCCTCATTTTAACCGCCTTAGAGAGCTATCCCATCTATGGCATTAAAAATGCGGTGAATCCTGAGATATCTGTCATTCCGACAGCAAGCCCTGAGGACATCTTCCTAGGCCGTTACAAACAAATCAAGATCACAGCCGACTCGGCTGTCAGCAATAAAATTATTCTTACTGACTTCGAACTTATTTTTGACGATGTTCAAATTAATATTTACGACCTGATTTTGAACAATAAATTTATCCTGTTCGAACTTGGTAAGCTCACACCTAAAGGAACTCTGAGTTTTGATGCTTTGGAAAAATTAGCTTATAAAGCGATGCGGGAAAAAGGAACAGTCAAAATCGAAGGCAGCGACAATGGACTTATGCTTCATGCCACCTACAACCTACCGCAAGGTCAAACGATAGAGGGGTCTGCTAAAATAAAATTATTGTTCACGCCCGGAGAAAGAATAAAACCGGTTGTCGAGTTCATCAAGCTGGGGCCTTTAGATATTCCCAGCATCTTCTTTCGCAGAATCACCGATGCAAACATCGTACTCACCCCTAC
>JABIYR010000122.1 GCA_018702695.1 Nitrospina sp.
CTTGATTGGGCAGTCTTTTGACGGCGGGTTGGTTGCTGACAATTATCAGGTGTCAGGGCTGGTTCGGTTTGGTGTCACAGCGATGGATAAAAAAATGGTGCTGATCGACCTAGCCGATGCGCAAGCTACTTTTTATATGGAAGATATGGTGACAGATTGGCTGGGTTATTTTCCCGCCAGTTCTAACTTTGAGCGTTATGAAAAAATCAAGACCGACATGAAGTCAAGCCTTACTCATTGGATGCGTGCTCCACCCAAAGATTGGGCTAAAGATGATTTCCCCATCGTGCTAAGTATTCGTGATCAACAGAATATCGGTGCGATTATGGATAAGTTTCGAGTCATTAAAGGGTTTGTGGTCGGTATTTTTATGTTTTTAATGGTGCTGGTATTGTGGAATGCCGGTATTTTGAGTGGCATCCACCGTTATGGGGAGATGGGGCTTCGTCTGGCCTTTGGAGAACCGCATTGGAAGGTGATCTTGACTCTGGGGGTAGAAGGTTTGTGGATAGGGATTTTAGGTTCGGCTGTCGGGGCTTTATTTGGAGGGGCATTTGCTTTGTACCTGCAAGAAGTGGGGTTGAATATGGGAGACAGCTTTGCCCAAACGGGTTTGATGATCAATGATGTGGTGCGCGCTCGTGTGACATTGGGGGGATTTATTCAAGGGGTTGTGCCTGGTATTTTTGCCAGCATGGCCGGTACACTCGTCGCCGCACTGGCTATTTTAAAACGTTCGGAAGCAAACTTGTTCCGCGAACTGGAAGCGGGTTGAACATTATGTTTTTCATGAAAACTAAAAACCAATTACTCATCAGCTTGATCTGTTTTTGCTTGTTTGTATTTCTTAGCCCTAGCATGGCAGAAGAAATTGATGCACAAAAACTTTTAAAACGGGTGGATGATAATTTATGGGCCAATACCAAGTTTATCAGCGGTCGACTCATTATCGACAATGGGCGTAAGGTTCGCACCCTGACCCAAGACTCGTGGATGGAAGGGGTGGAGCGATCTTACAGTCATTACAAGTCACCGGCTCGTGAGAAGGGCACAAAAATGCTCAAGATAGGTGGAAAGCTCTGGATGTATACCCCTCGTACCGATAGAAAAATTTTGATCGCCGGTCATTTGCTTCGACAATCTATGATGGGTAGTGACCTTTCTTATGAAGATCAGATGGAAGACCATAAGTTGAGCTACTCTTATTCCGCAACTTTCGAAAAATTTGTGCAGTTTGAAGGAGCCCGATGCGCCATTTTAAATTTAGTAGCTAGAGATAAAGAAACGACTTATCAAACGCGCAAAGCTTGGATCAACCCTGAAAACAAAACCATTCTAAAGGAAGAACGGTTTGCAAAAAGCGGAAAATTGTTGAAGCGAATTTTGTTTAAAGACTATGAAATAATCGGTCAGCGTCGATTTCCCCGCACAATGATCTTTCGCGATATGTTAAAGGAAAATACAAAAACCTCTTACAAATTTGATGTGATCAAGTTTGATGTACAAATCCCCGCTAAATATTTTTCCCAAAGTATTTTGAAAAGGTAGGTGAATTTCTAGCTTCCCGAAAAATGCGGTTTTAATGAGGGGTCATCTTCCGACCCTATTACCGCTAACAAACGCATGAGACCTATCAAATGTGTCTGAGAACTGCCGAACGGACTTTGCTTTTGTTCCGTTTTCAAACTCACTTCATGGCCATTTTGGATCAGGTGATAGATCATGGATGCGGCGGTGCTCACGCGTTCTTCCAGAATATCTTCTTGGATGAGTTGTTGGGTGGCGGGGTCTGTCAGGGTTAAAGAAATAGTATAGCTTCGCTGGTTTTGGCTGTGGAATTCTTTCACGCGTAACTTACCCGTTTTGGCGGATGATTTCCAGTGTACTGAACTCAACGCGTCTCCCGGTTGGAACTCTCGAATTGCGTAAAGCTCTTCTCCCCTCGGTTGAATAATGCCTTCACCCTCTAATCCGGTTCCTGTCTGTTGGGGTAGTTTGACGGTGTGAATTTGTGGGAAAACGATGGTTTCTAATTGCAAGGGAATGGTTTTGGTTTTGTAGAAAAAACCGAAAGGAAAACGAGTGGCTAGTTTGCAGGCATCTATTTTTAGGCGGCCGCGTTTTGGGGCGGTTAATAAAACTCGTTTCTCCTGACTTTCTCCCGATGCGATGTAAAAGAAATAAGGGGTGGGTTCTAAAGACCAGGGTTGCAGAGATGGGGCTACTTTAATGCGGATCGAATAAGAAGGCGCCCAATTTTTGTGATTGCTGAGTTTTATTTTTATTGAACCGGGGGCTTGTGCGTATAAATATTTTGGGACTTCTGCTTGCAGGCTGAGTTTTTTTAAGCTCATTTCTGACAACACCCCTGATACCACAATGAAACTGCAACACATGGCGAGTATCAAATAGAGAAGGTTGTTCCCGGTATTTATTGCGCCCAGCCCAACGCCGAACAATATAACGATGAAGCCTAATCCCTCACGGGTCAGTTGTAGCGTTCGGTTATGTAAGTTGAGTGTGTAGAAAGAACGGGGTGAGGTGAGGGACATTTCAGCCGCTGACGTTTTTCATTTTAAACGGGCACGGAGACTTGTTCTAAAATTTGTTCAATGATAGTGGCGTTGTCGGCAAAACGTGCGGACGGATTGTGAGACTGAGGAATGACACGGTGGCGTAATACCGGAACGGCCAGATGCTTCACGTCATCGGGTAAACAGTAATCTCTGCCGCAGACCAAGGCATGAGCTCGTAGCGCTTGCTGAAAAATAAGCCCTCCACGTGGGCTCACACCGAGCGCGAGATTGGCGTTGTTGCGGGTGGCGGTGATAAGGTTGAGGATATATTCAGTCAGAACGGGTTCTATTCTTACTGCATCGACTTCGGTTTGGAGCTTTAAAATATCTTCTTTGTCTAGCACCGTTTGAATACTTGATGGGCTGGGTCGGTTAGATTGTTGTTGTAATAATCGACGTTCTTCTTCTTGCGAAGGGTAGCCCATTGAAATATAGAACATGAAGCGGTCTAATTGTGACTCGGGCAAGGGATAGGTGCCTTGACTCTCTATTAAGTTCTGTGTGGCAATGACCATGAACGGTTCGTCGAGATCATATGTGTTGTTATCTGCAGATACTTGGTTTTCGTTCATCGCTTCGAGCAGGGCGCTTTGGGTGCGGGGAGTGGATCGATTGATTTCGTCTGCCAAGACAATATTTGAAAATAGGGGTCCTTTTTGGAACTGAAAACATTTTTCGTCCTGATCGTAGATAGAAACGCCAGTGATATCGGCGGGCAAAAGATCGTTAGTGAACTGGATGCGTTTGAAGCCTAAATGAAGCGAGTTGGCGAGGCAATGGGCCAGCGAGGTTTTGCCGACACCGGGAACATCTTCAATAAGCAGGTGTCCCCTTGCGAGCAGACAGGTGATTGCAAAATCTATGGTCTCGCTTTTACCAAAAATTACTCGCTCAATATTGTTTTTAAGCCGACTCAGTTTATCCTGGGTCGAAGTCATTTTTTCAGCTCTTTCAATACTTTTTTCATGTCGTCATGCACGGCTTTGCGGTTTTCTAACGTATAAAATCGAATCAGATAAGAAGGGTGAAGGGTCAGCATCAGTTTAATGCCCTCATACTCATGCCAAGTGCCACGTTCTTTGACAATGGGCACGGTTCGTCCCAAAAGGGTGGAGGAAGCCGGTTTGCCTAATGCCACAATCACTTTGGGCTTGATGGCCTTCAATTGTTGAATCAGAAAAGGATTGCAGGTGGCAATTTCTTCTTTTTCCGGGTCTCGATTGCCCGGCGGACGACATTTGACGATATTACAAATATAAGTGTCTTTTTCGCGGTTCAGGCCCATTCCCTTTTCAATAATTTCTGTCAATTTTTTACCCGCCCGCCCGATAAAAGGCAAGCCTTGCTCATCCTCATCGGCACCGGGGCCTTCTCCTACAAATACAAGGTCGGCATGTGGGTTGCCAGAACCGAAGACGATATTTTTTCTTTCATTTGAGAGTTTGCAACGGGTGCAGTCTCCCAGCTCTTGTTGCACGGCGGTGAGGGCTTTTGAGTTTTTAGCGGCCATTTTATTTACAGATAGAGGTGTTTGAGAATAGGGGGCGACAGCCTCCTGTTGTAAGTTTAACTTGGTTTCGCAGGGTACCTCGGTGTATCCCAGATCCTTTAAATGGATGAGATAATTTTTTAATTCTGTTAGCAGAGGTTCTCGATTGGATGATGTCATGTCGTAATTTAGAATAGCAAACGGGAAAAAATAAAACAAACGATTATGGTAAGACCTCTGAAAAATGGAATAAATTATAACCTAAAACCCTCTGAGTGTATTAGAGGTTGAATTTTTGTTTAACCTGAGCTTTAATACGTATAAATATCAAAATATTACAGCTCTAGTCCTAGTTTTTTAAAGGTTTTAATGGGTTCTCAAATAAAAATTAGATTTTTTCAATGTTTGCTTCTGGTTTGCGCGGTTGTGTTGTTCACATCCGTAGCACAGGCTGGGGTAAACATGGGGCATCAGCATGCTCATTCTAAAGTGGAGGCTGTTTCTCCCTTTGAGAAAACAAGTGTTGATAAACCTTTGCATTGTATTTTGAATTTGCATGAGCATTTTCAGAGAAATTTCTGTCCGCATCAAAAACGAGGTGCGAATGACAATGCAGAGTTACGTGCCGACTGTGGAGGTACGTCGAGTTCTGCTATTCCTGCAAATGCATCTTTTGCGAAAGAATTTTCCAGCAAAACAATAAATTATGGAGCGCCCTCTTTGTTTGTGTGGTGGGTCGACTTACCAATCAACAATAAACTTCTAAACCTTCCCCGAGCTATCGATCTTCCCCCTCAGCTCACCTGAACAATTTTAACAGGCTGTATTATCCATTTTCCGTTGGACTTCGCTATCTCTGAGCGTGGTTGCTTTGAGTGCGGTTTCTCCTGTTACAAATTTATAAAACCACCCGTATTTTAATTTTATTCACTTTAGAGGTGTGTTCATGTTCAGGAACAAAGTTTTTATTTTGGTTTTAAATTGTGTGGCTTTACTTTGGGCAACGGTTGCTCAAGCTTATATAGGTCTGTGTTGCGCTCATTGTGGAGGCAATATGCCGCTCAATACATTTGGCGGTGGCATCCCTGAACCGCACGAATATCGGTTCAAAATCAGTCAAATGTTTATGGAAATGGGGCCACTTCGAGATGGCACTAGCGATATTTTAAGTACAACCATCGTTGGCGCTCCCAATGGAACGACTTTTCCTGCGGTTCCTCGGTCAATGCAACAGTATATGACGATGATCGGGGGGGCATATTCTTTTTCAGATGATTTTTCTCTGATGGCAATGACCAACTACACGATCAATGAAATGCAGATGGAAATTTTCTCAAATGTCGGCACTAATTTTACTATGACCTCCAGCGGAATCGGGGATACATCTGTGTTAGGCAAATACCGTGTGTATGCCGACGACCATCTCGTTCCCACCAATCAGATGTCAGTGATGTTTGGCTTGTCCATACCAACAGGAGACATTGAGAAGAAGTTCAGCAATAACACGGTAAATAATCAGAACGGGACTATTCTTCCCTTTAAGATGCAATTGGGAAGTGGGACGGTAGACCCGATCATTGGCGTGACCTATCAAGGTTCACACGACCCCTTTTGGTGGGGCGCCAACGCTCAGTTGGAAGCCCATGTCTATGATAATGATCAAGGTTATCACCGAGGACAAGAATTTCGTTATGATTTATATGCCATGAAACAGGTGGCTGATAAATGGGTGTTGCATACACAGTTGAACGGTTGGGTTGAAGGTCAGTTCAGTCGAGAGCCGTTTGAAGGCAGAGTCAATGGCGAAGGGCATAATAATTTTAATCCCAGTAGTGCCTTTTTAAGTCCACTCTTTGACCCGCAAAATTATGGCGGTCATAAAGTAGCCGTTGGTTTGGGAGTTCAATATCAGCCCATCCCTATGCATATTATGGAGCTCACTGCGACTCTACCGATTTATCAAGACCTCAATGGTCCACAGTTGAGAGATAACTGGATGCTTCAATTCACCTATTATATGGAGGTTCCGACCAAAAAGAGCCGCCGTTATTTAGGCTTCAAGCCTCCTAAAGAACTCGGATTTTAAGAGTGTTTAAGAGGTTTAAAGAAGGCTTGGGGTTACTAATAACCTTATTCATGGTGGCTTGCGCCGGGGCTCAAACGGTTCCTGAACCAGAAAGCCCCGCCGCGCACCTGTTTAAGGAGCGTTGCACTCAATGTCATGGTCTGCCGGGAACCAAACGGCATACTCCAGAACAATGGGACCATATGTTGATATTAATGGAGGGTTTTATGCTAGAAAAAGGCATTCAATTCCCCACCCACGAAAAAAAGATGATTCAGGATTATTTACATCGGAATGGAAAATGAGGAAACATTCATGCAATCAATTATAAAACCGATATTTCTTGTTTTACTCTGGGCGATAATGTGGATGCCCAGCGCTGTTTATGCGGAACATGACTCTTTTGAAAAAATGGGCGTGGTGCCACCCAGAACATCTGAGCCGGCTCCCGACTTTGCGGTCAAAAACCTTCAGGGCAAAACCGTTCACCTTTCCGACTATAAAGGCAAGGTTCTCCTGATTAATTTCTGGGCTACCTGGTGCGGAGCGTGTCGGGAAGAAATGGCCTCAATGCAAAACTTGTACTCAGAACTTCGTTCTGATGGGTTGGAAGTGCTTGCTGTCTCAATTGACCGATGGAATGAAGACAGGATACAAGAATATGTGAAGGATAAGAACTTAACCTTTCCGGTGTTGTTAGATCAGAACCAAGAAGTCAGGAAGAAATATCATGTCATGGGACTTCCGACCAGCTATTTAGTGGATGGCGAGGGTAAAATTCGCGGTTTTGCATCGGGAGCCAGAGACTGGGATAGCCAAGACTCTAAAGAGATGATGATGTCATTGAAGGGCATTGCAACGCCTGAAAGTTTGAGTGCAAACCGCCTGTCGCTGCGAGTAGACTAGAGTTTTAGTGAACTTCATGCATCGAAAAATAAATTGTTTTCTATTTGCTCTTTTGATTGTTGGGTTGATTGCCCCCACCGCTTGGTGTCAGTCCGTACACTCCATTCTCTCCAAATTAGACCAAAATTATTATTACCCGCAAAATCAGGGATTAAAAAGCTTTTCGGCTCAGGTCCAGTGGGAGTTGTTGGATGCCGGTTCTGGGTCGAATAAATTTTTACGCCAACCGGACTTTATTTTTACTTGGAATCAGAACCAAGATGCAGGCTTGGGAAGTTTTCAGTTGGCAACGGGGCAGGGGGCTGAACACCGTTTTGAAGAGCTATCTCAACAAATCAATCCGTTTCGTGAATCCATCATTCCCATAACCTTAGCGCAAAAATTTTCAGACTTTGAAGGCAATGTGCAAGAGGTGCGAAAGAATCAACTGCTCCTCAAATTGAACCCTAGAAATGGAGGGGACCTCAGTTTTAAACTTTTGGTCCACTCTCAAGATCTAGTCATCAACAAATTACGGTTTCATCAAACCCGCTCAAGGCACTCCCCTGAAAAGGTTGAAGGCGAATTCCGTTATATAAAATTAGAGGGCAAACGCGCCTTATCTGAAAGCCGTTCTCAATTTGAAATTGAAGGCCAAGAGTATACTGAGACAACCCGTTATCGCTATAAAAAGGTTGAGGGCATTTGGTGGGTGCATCGCATTGATCAGACCATTAAACGTAAAGAGAATATTTTACAGACCCTCATTCTTAGGCTATCCAATTTTAGCCCTACGCTCTCCTTGAAACCCTGATTCATTCAACATCTTGCAATTTCTTAGTAGGTTTGTGAACCCGTGCTAGATATGTCTATTGAGTCTAGGTTATAAATCCTTTATAGTTAGTAAGTTAAACATTTTAGAGAGACGCATATGTCAGGCTTAAAAAGCGCTTGGGAATTGAGTTTGGAGAGATCAGATAAGCTGGTTCCAGAGCTGAAGAGTAAGAAAAAATTAACCAAAAAGCAAAAACAGCAGATCGCTGATATTCGTACCGATTTTTCTGCTAAAATTGCCGATTTGGATGTCACCACGCAGGATAAAATTCGTAAATTAACGGATCGAGTTCCCCCTGAAGAAATTCTGGCGGTGAAGGAGGAGTTGGAAGTTAATTTTCGCTCGCAAAAGAAGACCTTGGAAGAGCAGATGGAAAAAGAAGTGGAGACGGTTCGTAGTCTGAAAGATTAAGTCCTGCCCTCAACTGACCCCTTTGTGTTTTTAATATTTCATTAATATATATTTTTTACCATATAACCTGAATGAAAACCTCGATTAAACATTTTATATACGGTGCTTTGGAATCTGCTCGTGATGCCGGTGAGTTAGAGCTTTCCCCTTTTCCAGAAATTCTGGTGGAAAAACCCAAAGATGAAAAAATGGGGGATTTTTCAACCAATATAGCCATGGCCTTGGCGAAGAGCGAGCGCAAGAATCCGAGAGCGATTGCGGAGATCATCACTCGTTATCTGAACAATGTCTCGGATGATTTGAGTAAGGTTGAGATTGCAGGGCCGGGTTTCATCAATGTACGAATGTCGCAGGAGTTTTTTCTGCAACGGTTGCGCAATGCGGTGAATCAGGGAAATGATTTCGGTCAGACCGATGTTGGCAAAGGCATCAAGATCATGATCGAGTTTGTCAGTGCGAATCCAACGGGGCCCTTACATGTTGGGCATGGTAGGGGCGCGGCAGTCGGCGATGCGTTGTCGAGAATATTGAGAAAAGCCGGGTAC
>JABIYR010000038.1 GCA_018702695.1 Nitrospina sp.
AAATTGTCATCACCTTTTTCAACGGTTAATTCAATTTTCCCCTTTTTCGTAAATTTAACAGCGTTTCCTAATAGGTTGATCAATACCTGTTTTAGCTTTCCCTCATCACCTTGAACAGTTACCCGAACTTCGTCCGATTCTTTCAACACCCAAGTCAGTCGTTTTTCTTCACAGCGAATACTAAACATACTGGCGATCCATCTAATGACTGAATGTAAGTCAAAGCTAGAGGAATTCAATTCCATGGCACCCGATTCAATCTTGGAAATATCGAGAATATCGTTAATCAGCCCCAGTAAATGATTTCCACTTTTATTTATATTTTCAAGCCCCTCCTTCTGCTTTGAGGTCAAATCGCCACCTCGGACTAGAATTTGGCCGTAACCAAGAATAGCGTTCATGGGGGTACGTATTTCGTGGCTCATGTTGGCGAGGAAGGTACTTTTAGACAGGTTTGCGGCCTCAGCCGCCTCTCGTGAACTCTCTAAATCAAGTTGGGATTTTTTTGCTTTATCTAGGGCTGCCTCCAAAGGTTTGGTCATCGAGCGAGCAATGATAACGGAAAAAAAAACTATTACAACAAAAGCAAACGACAGACTCAATATAAGGGTATTAAGTTCTTTAGCTATACTTGCCCCTATTTTATCTGTGGTCCTGCTGGTCATATCATCATAAACATTTTCTAGCACAACAAACGCTTCAAATGCGGGAGTATCATCGACCTTAATTGCGATATCTGCCTCGTTGGATAATTTTCCTGCGGCAAACATCGCCTGTGCAGTTAATAGCGCCTTAACATATTTGTCTAAAACCACACCCAGGGCCTCAAGGGCCTCAAGTGCCTCAAGCTCCACCTCACCAACACCCTTGATTGACCTATAGGCCGCTATAGTTTTCTCTGCATGTTCAAAGTGACTTTTAGCTTTTTCAAAATACTTCGCATTATGCCTAAGAACATAATTCTTAAAGCTATGAATTCCGCCTCCATAACCAAATTGAGACTTAATGTCCATGAGCCTCTTTTGACGCTGAGCAATTTGATCCCTATAATCCGTCCAATTCACATCAATTTCACCAGCCACTCGATTCAGCACCATAAAGGTAACAGCAAAAATAACCCCCATCACAAAAACCAAAACAACAAATTTTAGGTTAATACTGAAATTTTGAAACATATGCTACTTTCATTGAGTGGTTAATCACCTTCCAACCGATACAAATTATATTTCGATAAAAGGGGATCAAGTCACTCTGCATCCGAATGCGTTTATTTCACAGCAAGCTAGGTAGAAAAAACCTTCTGCTGCGACATTGCCACAACAGTTTTCACGCCAATCAATACTTACCTCGATATTAATTGTCATCGGAACAATTTACAACTCCTAAGTTATAAATGGGCTCTTCCAGTCTGAAGGGGTAATTACCCTCGCCACACAGGATATGTATTGCCTGCCTATTGAACTCCCATCAGCTCAACATCAAAAATCAACATGGCATTAGGTGGGATGACTCCGCCTGCTCCGCGTGCGCCATACCCCATAGAGGGGGAAATGATTAGAGTGCGTTGCCCGCCAACTTTCATGCCTTGCACGCCCTGATCCCAGCCCTTAATGACCTGCCCTGCCCCTAGCTGGAATGTGAAATATCCCGGGCGGCCACGGGAGCTATCAAACTTTTTGCCTTTATTATCGGGCGCAGATTTATCAAATAGCCAACCGGTGTAATGGACATGCACCGTTTTGCCAGCAACCGCTTCTTTTCCCGTGCCTGTTTTCACATCAATCTTTTTCAGGCCTCCATTGTCAGCCGCCACATAACCAGCCAGCGTTAGACAAAAAATAAGCATGCTTACACCTAATAAGTTTTTTACTCTGAACATTGTGACCTCATGAGAAGTTTAATAAATAATGTTTTTTACACATACATTATATATGACATCACCAAGCGGTAGAGCAGATAACCATATTTTTTTTAAAGCTGATATCTACCTAGTACGACAGATATAGCAAAAGATATGACTGAGACCATTATTGATTTACAAAGGGGAATTGTTAGGAACTACTAATGGCTCGAAATGAAAGCATTGATTGGAGGGTGGGTTTACCAGTGCCAATATTTCACAGGATACAGCAGGTTATCTCTATGTTTCAGCCTCCACTTTGGAGATTTGATTAGGATTACTTAGTCTAAATAAGAACGCCTATCCATTTTATCATTCAAAAAACGCCATTAAGCCTAGACACTTTATTATTCACGCTATAAATCTATAGCTCAACATCTTAGGCAACTCGCGGCAAAAAAAAACAGGGGGGCCAAAAATGGCCCCCCTGCCCTTTACTTCTTACTACCCCGATTTGTTATCGCATGGACAACTTATCGTCCCCAACTTTAGAAGCCGATTTATCGTCTTCTTGTGGTTGAGATGCGGTTTTCACGCCTTTAACCGTCGCTTTACCCAAAGGTAGGATTGAGCGGTCGCCTGAAGGAAGAACCTTCATATAACCCCATTGTCCTGCCTGTTGGTAAGGCGTACGAGCGTTCATCCACAGGTACGTGCCAGGGTTCTTGTAGGTTCCACCAGCGTTGAAGAAAGCTTGAATGTACTCGCTTCCGCCAAACTCCTCAACGTCGATCATGTCTGAACCTTTTTGGTTCAGATGTCGGCGCCATTGGTGGCCATCTACGTTGAACATCTGGTTCTGCTCGTTATGAGCCCCGAACACGTTGATCATGACATTATCACCCGCATGGGCTTTGATCGTCGGCGTAGCCGGATCAGAATCTGCCGCGACACAAGCTGTGAACATATTACCTAATTCACAACCTTCGTCTTCGCGGTAGCTCCAAGGCTCCAAGCGGTAGTTCACACCAGTCAAACCTGCAACATTCTGCAAGTAAGGCATGAACGAAGTTCCGAGAATGTTATCCTCATCTTGAAAATACAGAGCGAAATCTCTGTAGTTATCAATATGGGAATTCTCAGGATAGGACTTATCGATGATAACGTCCGCTTTCCAAGAGTTGCCGAGAGTAATATCTTTCCCGGTCTCAGGGTCACGGTAC
>JABIYR010000162.1 GCA_018702695.1 Nitrospina sp.
AATGGCCCAACCCACCACCCGAAATTATTATAAGATTCTTGGTGTCACTCAGAAAACTAGCAAAGCCGATCTAAAAAAACGCTATCGTGAGTTGGCTAAGCAGTATCACCCCGATACCAACTCCGGCAGTAAATCAGCGGAAGATAAGTTTAAAATAGTATCGGAAGCTTATGAAGTATTGAGCGATGCGAAAAAGCGCAAGGAATATGAACGCCAACGCACCTATCAGAAACAGGCCCCGCGACGACCCAAAAGACAACCTGACTGGAACTCTAACCCCGGTGGTTTTGGCAAGCAATCCCAAGGCCAACAACGACAAGAATATGAGGAACCTTTCGCTCAAGAACCGGAGCAGGTCGATCCGGATATGCCAACCTGTGGTTTTGACCTTCAATTCATGATAGACGTTCCCCTCCCCGTTGTAGCTTTAGGAGGAAAGATTCCTTACGCCTATGAAAAATATGTTCAATGCCAAGATTGCGAAGGCACAGGTGTAAATGGCAGCGACGAATGTTCGGAGTGCCACGGCAAACAATTAGTCGTTCGAACTGTTACGCTGGATGTAAAAATTCCCCCTGGAGTGGCAGACCAATACACGCTCGCCTTCATCAAAGAAGGAGGAGCTGGCAGAAATGGGGGTCCACCGGGAGACTTATATTTAAAGGTCTGCACTCAAGCTCATCCCAAATTCAAGCGGGTCAAAAATGATATCGTTCATGAGGTTATGATCTCAGCACAACTCGCTGAAGAAGGCGGAAGTCTTGAAGTGGAAACCTTGAATGGGACCACAACCATTCATGTGGAAGAATCTACGCTGGTTGGTGAAGAACTACGTATACCGGGAGAAGGTGCGGCAATAAGCTGGGGAAAAAAGCGCGGTGACCTGATCGTCAAATTTAATATAGAGGACGACTGAGCATGACTTTCCTTCAATTCATGGTCATTTTCACTCTAGTTATTGTATTTGCTATCTGGATAATTTTTCGACCCACCCAGCCTAAGAAAAAAAATATCCGCCCTACAAGAAAGGCACTGCCGGGGAAAAAACCTGCACGAAAAAATATTAAAAAAGATGCTTTTCCAAATGCAGAGCAAAAACAGAAAATCGCCACAGAATTACTAAAAAGAGACCCCGAAGTAGTGAGTCAGGTAATAAAGAAATGGCTACGCGAAAATGAAGCTTAACCCTTTCGGGCTTTTACCACTGCCGCATGGGCTTTAGCTCTTTTCAGCATTGCAGATCTTTCTTCTGAGGAGAAATCTTTTCTTGGAATTGGTTTTGGGGTGCCTCCAGAAGCTTTCGCCGGAGTCGCAACCGGTGCGGCAGAGGACGCTTCAGCCGCTTTTTCAGCGACAGGAGCAGTAGCAGGTGCTGAGGCCGATGAAGCGGTGGCGGTGGCGGCCTCTCCTTCTTTGCGAATCAATCGCATCGATGACCAGACATCAGGCGTGGGGTAAGGGGTGTCCACACCGATTTTCAAATCCATACGTACGATCTTTTCAGCGGAACACTCTTTAATCCAAGTGTTAGATGCGCCACCGGGAGCAAAAATTCCGTCAATGGGATAACTCGTCCCATTCTTATCCTCCAGAGACTTCAGACCACTCTTGTCAAAAAGAGTCAATGCTTCTGCCTTGGTGGGAATTCTCCAGTTATCGTAACCGCCAAATTTTTCTTTATTCTTAATGACCCAGTCAACATACTCCTCATGATCGGGCCAAGTAAAAAACTTTTTAACATCCAACCACGCATCGGTTTTCTTCCACATATAGCCGCTATTGGGATCAGTGATCGTGCCATCCTCATTGTCAACAAGAGGGTCGCCAACCGGGCCTGCTTTTTTGGCCGCCGCGGCTTTTTTAGCCGCCGCCTGTTTAGCTTTTTCTGCGGGTGATAATGCACTGTCGTCTGAAGGAGTAGTTTCTGCCATCGTTAACCTTTATAATAAACCGAAGAGGATTAAATCACTTTCAAAATATCATTCAAATCTTTTTCTGACACAGTGAGTTCTTTCAAAATTTCACTGAGCTGGGATGCCGAATAAACTTCCAATCGAGATTGAAAATCGACTCTATATTTAGCGGCATTTTTTTGGATCCAGTCCACAGCCACCTGGTCCTGAGTCTCAGCACTCATATTGGCACATTTTCTGTCCAATAGGTTCGTCTGGGATAATCGTATGATCTCACAAACCAAATCTTCTTTGATCCCACTCATACTAAGACTTTAACATAAAATATAACAGGGAATAGCCCCTTTATTCGTAAAAAAAGGCACTCTATAACGCTTTCTCAGGCTTGTCAACGTGATATTTATCGTCCCAATTTATACTAATAAATACAATGGATTACAGATTTTTTGCCGACCCGCTTGCCCAGCATTTTTAACGTCTGTGTGACTCGTTCTTCGACCTAAAACCAAGCCTAAGCCGTTATGCCTTAAGACCTCATTCGTGGGCCTTCGAAGTACGTGGGTCGAGAACCTCTCGTAAACCTTCGCCTAAAAAATTGAAGGACAGAATTGTTAAAAAAATCGCCAAAGAAGGAAATAAAATCAGATGTGGATAAAATTTAATGGCGGTCCAGCCATCATTAGCCAAACTTCCCCAACTGCTAAAGGGAGGTGCGATTCCTAGACCAATAAAACTCAATGTTGATTCAGCCAGTATGGCCACGGGCACTCGAAAACTCAAAGTCACCACAAGAATACCGAGGATGTTGGGGAAAATTTCTCGGGCCAGAATTCTTGTGGGGCTGGCCCCCAAAGCACGAGCCGCTTGCACAAACGGAAACTCTTTGATGCGCAAAACTTCTCCACGCACCAACCTGGCAACGGTGACCCAACTCACCAGAGTCAAAGCGAGGAAAACCCCAGTCACCCCCCGCCCCATCAACACCGTGATAAGAATGATCATTAATAAGTCTGGCAATGCAAAAACAACATCCACCACCCCCATCATCAAATTATCAGTTCGTCCCCCGGCATAAGCCGAAATGGCACCATAGATAGTTCCAATCAGCAAAGCAAACACGGTGGTGAAGATGCCCACAAACAAGGATACTCTGGCCCCATAAATCATCCGTGAGAACAAGTCCCGACCTAGACGATCCGTTCCCATCCAATGCTCGAAATTGGGAAAGGTCAAGGTCTTGAGCGTATCCTGCGTTTCATAAGAGTACGGAGCTACCCAAGGGGCAAATATCGCCATTGCGGCGATTGTAACGAGAAAGCCAACGCTTAAATTAAATGACAAAGAAAATCGGCGCATATTATTTTAGCGTCACCCTCGGGTCTAACCAGCCGTAGAGCATATCAACAACCATATTCGCCACCACAATCAATACGGCATAAACCAGGGTCACCCCCATGATCAAGGGGTAATCTCGATTGGTCACGGCAGTAATAAAAAACCGCCCCATACCGGGAATCGAAAATATATATTCAATTACAAAAGAACCTGTTACCAACCCAGCTGTCAACGGACCCATCACCGAAACAATCGGATAGACAGAGTTTTTTAAGACATGCTTGAATAGAATTATAGGTTCTGTCAGCCCCTTAGCACGGGCAGTTCGAATATAATCCGAAGCCAAGACATCGAGCATAGTGGTTCGAGTCAATCGGGCGATGTACCCGGAAAAACCCGCACCCAGTGCAAACGCTGGTAAGAGGATATGGCGCGGCCCTTCCCATAGGGCAGGAGGAAGCAAATGCCATTGATGTGAAAAGATCCACACCGACACGGCCCCAAGTACAAAACTCGGAACCGAGATACTCATCCCCGCTAGCAGAAGAACGGATCGGTCTAACAGAGAGTCTTTCCAGTAGGCTGAAATCATTCCGGCAGGAATGCCCAAACCCAAAACAACCCAAACCGCACAAAGCCCCAAGGTAAAAGAAACCGGGAAGGTATCCAGAATGATATCTGTGACATCACGACCTAAGTATTTATAAGACGGCCCCAGATCGCCCTGAAGCAATTGCTTCATGTAGAGAAGGTATTGCATAGGAAGAGGTTTATCCAGATGATACTTGGCCTCTATATTAGCAATGATCTCAGGCGGCAGAATTTTATCGGTATCAAACGGCCCTCCCGGTACCCAGTGCATAATGAGAAACGTGAGAGTCGCAACCGTAATCAGAACGGGAATTGCTAATAAAATGCGCCTTATAATAAAACGTAACATGAAACTATTTTATCATACCTCAGAGCAAAACCTTACTGAGCCAATAGAAGCTCCATCTCCTCAAGAAGCCATCTTCTAAAGAATAAATAATTCTCTCCTAGGAAGTAACGGTAGGATATAATAGACGGTCGTTTAATATATAACCGGAAGCGCAATGCATTATCTGTCTTTAAGAGAATTTATAAGTAAGCTGGAAAGTGAAGATGAACTAATACGGATCAAAACATCCGTTTCTCCCATCCTTGAAATAGCAGAAATCACCGATCGGGTATCAAAACAACCCGGTGGCGGAAAAGCCTTATTATTCGAAAATGTCGAGGGCAGTTCCATGCCTGTGCTGATCAATGCCTTTGGCAGTACAAAAAGAATGAACCTGGCATTGGGAGTCTATAATGTTGAAGACATCGCCAAAAGAATTGAACGTTATATAAAAATTCCACCTCCAACGACTCTGTTGGACAAAGCGAAACTTCTGCCCATGCTTTTGCAGGCGGCGCAGTTTCCCCCTACACTTTCGCAGTCTTCGCACCCTACTTGTCAGGAAGTGGTGCATCTCAATGATGATGTCGATTTGGGAATGATCCCCGTGCTTCAATGCTGGCCTGACGATGCGGGACGGTTCATCACTTTCCCCATAGTGATCAACCGCAGTGTCGATAAAAAAATTAGAAATGTGGGGCTGTATCGAATGCAAGTGTATGATCGTAAAACCACTGCCATGCACTGGCATATCCATAAAGACGGGGCTCATTTTTTCCATGAATATCGTAAACAAAATAAGGTGATGGAAGTTGCTGTAGCGCTGGGCGCCGACCCGGCATCCTGTTATTCAGCTTCCGCCCCCCTGCCCTATGGCATTGACGAATTCCTTCTAGCCGGATTCATACGCAAAAGAAGTGTGCCTCTCGTCAAATGCAAAACGGTAGATCTCGAAGTTCCCGCCAATGCAGAAATCGTATTGGAAGGTTATATCGATCCTTCTGAAAAGCGACTGGAAGGGCCGTTTGGAGACCACACGGGTTATTACTCGCAAGATGGAGACTATCCAGTCTTCCATGTCACCGCCATCACCCATCGTAAGAACCCGGTTTATTTAACAACCATTGTTGGCATACCGCCGCAGGAAGATTTTTATCTCGGCAAAGCCACAGAGCGCATATTTCTACCTCTTCTCAAAACACAGTTGCCTGAAATCGTAGACATGGATATGCCTGTTGAAGGGGTCTTCCATAATTGTGTCATCGTATCCATTGAAAAACGTTATCCCATGCAATCGCGTAGACTGATGAGCGCGTTATGGGGTCTAGGACAAATGAGCTTTGTTAAAACAATCGTCACCGTCGATGCCGACATCAATGTTCATGACTATGAAAAGGTGGCAACCTATTTACTCAACCATGTAGATTTTGCGACCGACCTTTTCTTCTCTGAAGGCGTTTTGGATGTTCTCAATCATGGCTCCGACCAAATGTTATATGGCTCCAAGCTAGGCATCGACCTCACCAAAAAAATTGCAGGGGAACCGGGTTATGAAAAGTCTTCCCCCGATTCCATCAAAGAGACAGACCTACCTACGACAGAGCAAGTGCAAGAAACATTCAGTTGGGTCAAGACTTGCAAGATTTTAGAACTGCAATCTAAACGCCCACTATTGATAGTGGCTTTGGATAAAATCGCTCCTCATCAAGGCAAAGAATTCATCCTCTCTTTTTTAGAGAACCCAGATTTTTCTGCGATAGAAATTGTCATGGTTCTCGAAGGCCATGTAAATATCGATGATATTTCAACGGTCATGTGGAAATTCTTCAACAACATCGACCCAAAGCGAGATTGTTATTTTGTAGCACAACGCTTGGGAATCGATGCCACACAAAAATTTCCCGAAGAAGGCTATCAACAAGATTGGCCGGAAGAAATAGAAATGCCAGCAAATATCAAAACACAGGTCGACCTAAAATGGGGCAACCTCTTTAAATAAATTTTAAATAAAGGCTATCATGGCCCACGATCACATCACCATAAAAGGTGCAAGAGAACATAACCTTAAGAACCTCAATCTCACTCTTCCGCGAGAGAAACTAGTGGTGATCACTGGCCTGAGCGGTTCGGGGAAATCGTCTCTCGCTTTCGACACGATTTATGCAGAGGGCCAACGCCGATACGTTGAGTCATTGTCCTCCTACGCACGCCAATTCTTGCAATTGATGGAGAAACCCGATGTAGACTCCATTGACGGTCTTTCTCCGGCAATTTCTATCGAGCAAAAAACTTCTAGCAGAAACCCCCGTTCAACGGTTGGCACCGTTACCGAAATTTACGATTATCTGCGCTTACTTTACGCCCGAGTGGGTAAAGTTTATTGCTACGGTTGTGATCGGCAAATCACCTCCCAAACGGTGCAACACATCGTTGATCAGGTGCAAGCCATTCCTGTCGGCAAAAAAGTGATGATCCTTGCTCCCGTGGCACGCAACAAAAAGGGGGAATTTAAAAAAGAAATTCTCAATATGAAGCAGAAGGGTTTCGTACGCATTCGAATCAATGGTGAAGTCCACTCTCTGGATGAAGAGATCACTCTCAATAAAAAATTTAAACACACTTTAGAAACCGTTGTAGACAGGCTGGTCATCAAAGAGAGCATGGGCAAACGTCTGGCTGACTCGGTTGAGACCGCCCTCATTCATGGTGAAGGTTCTCTAGTCGTTGCCATTCTTGAAGGCGATGACAAGCCAGAGGAATTATTATTCAGCGAAAAATTTGCATGCAGTTATTGCAATATAAGTTATCCCGAATTGGAACCGCGCCTGTTCTCCTTCAACAACCCTCAAGGGGCCTGTGCGAAATGTGACGGGTTGGGTATCAAAATGGTGATCGACCCCGAACTCGTAGTTCCCGATAGGCGACTGTCTATACGTGACGGGGCTTTAAAACCTTGGGAAAAACGCAGTTCCATATATTTCCATCAAATGCTCGACACCATCTCTACCCATTTTGGTTTTAAACTCAACACCGCATTTGACAAACTTCCTAAAAAGGTTTGCGACATCTTGTTATACGGTTCTGGTGACGAAGCCATCAAATATTATTTTGAGAAAGATGGCAGAAAACAATTTTACACCGACACCTTCGATGGAGTGATCCCCGATTTGGAGCGGCGTTATAGAGAGACCGATTCCGCATCCACCCGTGATGAGATCACCCGCTATATGCGCCCTCTTTCTTGCCAAGCCTGCAAAGGAAACCGTTTGCGCAAAGAAGCGGTCTCTGTAAAAATTGCCGACCTCAACATAGTTGAACTCACGGCTTTTTCCATCGGAGCGGCGTACAAATTTTTCCAAAAATTAAAACTGAACCCACAAGACCACAATATCGCCAGACGAATTGTCAAAGAAATTAAAGAACGCTTAGGGTTTCTCACCAAAGTTGGTCTCGAATATCTTTCTCTTGATCGATCATCAGCCACATTATCGGGGGGTGAGAGTCAGCGCATCCGTCTTGCTACCCAAATCGGCTCAAGTCTTATGGGCGTGCTCTATGTTCTGGATGAACCCAGTATTGGCTTGCATCAAAGAGACAATGATCGGTTACTCGAAACGCTCTTCCGTCTACGTGACCTTGGCAATACCGTCATTGTTGTTGAGCATGACGAAGCGACCATTAAGTCAGCCGATTATGTGGTAGACCTTGGCCCCGGCGCAGGGGTTCATGGTGGTGAAACGATTTTTGCTGGAACGCCAAAGGCCCTGCTTAGATCGAAGACTTCT
>JABIYR010000166.1 GCA_018702695.1 Nitrospina sp.
ATACTGCCCGTATCAACAAAATCGACAAACTAAAAACAACTGGATCCGGCTTAAAAAATAAATTGGGAAACTGTCACTTAAAAAACATCTGTGATCTACGTTTTCACACAGGCTGGGCCGGTAACAGACATATATATCGAGGTTAAACCGACCTTAAAAGGAGAACGAACTTTTTTTTGTGACCACAAAATCGCAGTCAGCCAAGTATTATTCTGTGGTCAAGGCTACCATGGGGTCGAGCTTCGAAGCTTTGATGGCAGGGAACACGCCGAACAAGACACCGAGGCCAGCGCAGGCTCCGCTTGCTGACCAAATTGAATCGGGGTCAAGAATTAAGGTCCAGCCCCCCCAGTGGGTCAAGCCCAGCATCAACCCCACCCCTAACACGATGCCTAAGCCACCTCCTAGAAACCCAATGATCAGCGATTCATATAGAAACTGACGAATGATATCCATTCGTGTCGCCCCCACGGCTCTGCGGATGCCAATTTCTCGAGTGCGCTCTTTGACTGAAATTAACATTACAGCCAAGATGCCGATGCCACCCACCAGCAAAGATATGGCGGCAACGCCAACAATGAGTTTTGTAAACATTTCGGTGGTTTCTTTTTTCAGGTCTTCCAGATCAAGTTGGCTGATGAGGGTGAAATCGTCATTGCGACCATCGGTGAGTTTATGGTTTTCTCTGAGAAGTTCCGTGATTTTAAGCGATACTTTGGCAATATTTTCGCGTGAAGTAGCTTGCACAAAAATACGGTTAACATATTTCTGATTGACGATTCGGCGCATATAAGTGGATAGAGGAATCAAAATCAAATCATCCTGATCCAAGCCATTCGTGTCCACACCCTTCGGCTCAAACACGCCGATGATTTTAAAAGGAATGAAATGGACCTTGATCACTTGCCCCAACGGGTCTTCTACACCAAAGATATTTTTAACTGCGGTCATTCCTATAATGGCCACGCGATTGGCTGTTTTTGCATCTCTTTCAGAGAAAAACTCACCTGCCTGCAATTGATAACCACGAATCGCCGGAAAATCTAACGTGGAACCTGCAATCGAAGTTTCTGCCGAATTATTGCCAAACTTGGCCATCATTTTTTTTTCTTCAAACGGTGCGATGCGTTGCACTTCGCCAATTTCATCCTGAATTCGGTTTGCGTCACGAACCGTTAGAGTGGTCACATTCCCGGTTAGGCGCAAACGACCTCCGCGTCGTTTCATCTCCCCCGCATTGATAGTGATCAAGTTTTCTCCCATCCCGGCGATGACATCCATCACTTCTTTCTGCGAGCCTTTGCCAATAGCGACCATCACAATGACCGAACCAATGCCGATCAAAACGCCCAAAGATGCCAGCAGGGTGCGCATCTTATGCGATAGAAGTGCTTTCACCGCTATGCCTAAGGAATTGAAAAGTACCATCAATAGAAATCCGTTTATTGAGATCGAATGGATTCTTCAGGGCTCATAAAAGCTGCCTTGCGAGCGGGGTGAATCCCGAATATCAAACCGATCAGGCTACAAAATACAAACGAAAGGATGAAAGGTTCAATCGTTATATGGGTGGGAAGCACATCAAAACGCTGTAACCCAAATGAAATAGCCAGCCCCAGCCCAACCCCCATCGCCCCTCCCAACAAAGAAACCAGAATCGACTCAAACAAAAACTGCAAGGTAATGTCTAATCGACGCGCACCAAAACAACGGCGGATGCCAATTTCTCGCACCCTTTCACGAATCGATACCAAAAGAATATTCATGATAACGATTCCGCCCACAAGAAGAGAAACCGTAGAAATTAAAATCAACATACGGTTCAAAGCCTGCTCCGATTCGGTCACCCATTGCATGATGCCTTCGGGAGTGATGAAACGAAAATCATCCGCCGCCAGCACCGAAAGGTTATGGTTGCGGCGCAATACCTGTCGCACCGCTTCCATCGTTTCAGGGACTTGCGAAGAGTCGAAGGCAACCACCTTGATACTATGCAGATACGTAAAATGCGTCAGACGCGACATCGAAGTGGTCAATGGAATCAGAGCGCGATCATCGGGGTCGTAGCCACTTTCAGTCAGCCCTTTTTCTTCCAGCAGACCTATCACTTCATAGAAATTATTTTGGATGCGCACCATTTTCCCAATCGGGTCAGCACCCTTGAACAATTTTCGCGTCGGGGTCGCACCCAGCACCACCACTCGTTTTCTACGCTCTAAATCGCTATCAGTTAGAAATTCACCGTCAACCATTTCCCAGCCTCGGGCCAATTGCCAATCGGGGGTCACCCCATAAACCCGGGTGTTGGTGAATTCTTTTTTATTGATGATTTGCAGACGTTTCCTCTGACGGGGCACCACCAGCCGCACTGTGGGCAGAGCAAGAAGGTCTTCGGAATCTTGCAGGCTCATGCTCACTGTATTTTGTGAACGAGCAAAAAACATTCGCCCCGCTCCCGCGATCACAGAGAAAGATTCCGGGCCGAAACCCATATTGGTAATGCGGTTGAGAACTTTGATCTTAATGCCATCACCAATCGCCACGATCACCGTCAACGAAGCGATGCCGATCATCACTCCCAAGGTCATGAGAACCGTGTTGGCTCGGTTCAATCGCAACCCGCGCAAGGCCTGCCCCATATTTTTAAAAATTCGCATCGGCAATCTCCATCACAGGGAGGCTGAGATTATATAAAACTCGTTGATGATTTTCTTTCAGGGTCGTCGGTATCGGATGCAATTTTCCCATCACGGATGGAAATAATCCGGTCGGCATGTTGTGCCACTTCCGTATCATGAGTGATAAGCACAATGGTCTTGCCCTCCTTAACCAGATTATCAAAGGTCTTCATCGTTTCGATGCCATTTTTTGAATCCAGATTTCCAGTGGGCTCGTCCGCTAAAATAATTCGCGGGTCGGTAATGAGAGACCGGGCAATCGTAACACGTTGTTGTTCGCCACCTGAGAGTTGCCCCGGCGTATGGTGCAGACGATGTTCCATCCCCACCTTGGCGAGCAATTCTCTTGCACGTTCCTTAATATTTTTTGGAGGGTGTTTGGCGTAAACCAAAGGCAAGGTGACATTTTCTAAAGCCGTAACACCCGGCAGAAGATGAAAGGCTTGGAAAACAAAACCTATTTTTTCATTACGCACGCGAGAAAGCTTGCGGTCATTCAACTTGCCCACTTTTTCACCGTCGAGAATATATTCACCGCTGGTAGGTTGTGATAAACACCCCATGATTGCCATGAGCGTGCTCTTACCCGCACCAGACGGGCCAATGATGCTTAGATAATCCCCCGCTTTAACATGAAGCGTCACATCGTTAAGAACCTGTGTCTCGAAACCAACATTTCGATAGCTCTTGCAAATGGAGTTCATTTCAATGAGGTTTGTCATCGTGGCCGGCGACCTTTGCGTTTTTTCTTCAACGGTTTATTGGGGATGCCCACCTGGTCGCCATCGTTGAGACCTGTGACTACTTCAATTCTACCGCCATCACGCCAGCCCAACTCAACCGGGTTATCTTCCAATCCGCCGTTTTTTTGCATGACAACAAAGGTTTTTTTACCTTTACGTTTGATCGCTTCTTTCGGCACAGTCAGAACATTTTTTCGCGTGCCAGTGGTGAGAACCACATTGGCGGTCATCTCCGGACGAAGTTTGGCGACATTTTTCTTTTCGATATCCAGAATCACTTCATAGTTCACCACATTATCCTTGATCACCGCTTTCGGGTGAATCTCCCGAACCTTGCCTTTGAAAAACTTGTCGGTGTAAGTGTCTACCGTGAACTTGGTTTTCTGCCCAACCTGAATGCGACCGATATCCGTTTCATCGACAAAAACCGTCACCTCCAACCTGCGTAGGTCGATCAAGTTGACAAAAGTTGGCGCGTTGAGACTGGCAATGACCGTCTCTCCCTCTTGCGTCGAAACAAATGCCACCACGCCATCAATGGGTGCGGTGATGGTGGCGTAAGATAATTGAATTTCCTCTTCATCCAAGTTCGCCAACGCCTTATCGACCAAGGTCGCAGCCAAGCGAGTGTTGTTCAACAACTGGCTTTCCTTAAGCTTTAACTCTTCACCAGCTAGATGAATCTGCGCTTTCAACACCGCCAACTTTTCTTCGGCCTCATCCAAAATGGTGTTCGAAACAAAACCCTCTTGATTCAGTTGCAAATTTCGCTCTAGCATTTTCTGCGCCAGCTTGATCTTAACTTGCAGTTCTGCACGTTCTGCTTTGGCCTTGTTGATCTCAAGCGGGCCTTCTGCCTGAACCTTTGCTAGGCGAGCCCTTTCCGCATCCAGATCGGCTTGAAAACGCGCCACCCGCGAGAGCAAATCTTCATGCTCGATGATAGCGATGATTTCACCAGCGCGAATGAAGTCTCCAATTTTGACCGAGAGACTTTTGACTTGCCCTGAAATACGCGCGCCAATTTTAACTTCCGCACCCGTCTTGAGTGTCACGGTTCCCGTCGCTAGAACCTTCTGTTGAACATCCTGACGAGTGAGAGGTTCAAATTTAAAATCCATCGCCGTCGGTTTCTGCGGCGGTTTGCCGAAAACCATTTCCCTGCCGATTTTAACCACCGGGTTCAGCTTGCCCCCCTGCCAGGCCCAAACCACACCTGCCACAAGAATCAGCCACAGCAATAAATTACGTAATTTTGTCATCATATATACATAACTTTATATCTTATGAGCTTCATTCCCCCTCAGAAGCTAAAATCCGAGATTATCTCAAACCCACGCAGAGGAGGTAAATATGCTAAAATAAAGGCATTAGCGTCTATTCTGGGATCGGCATTCCACCCAATAACTTGAGACTTATCGTGACTTCGACAGCCACTAAAAAGAATACTCCACCTACCCCACCTAAATCTGCTTTAAAACGCTGGATTTGGCTTCCCGTAGCCTTAATTCTTATACTCGGGGGGGTGCTAGCGCAAATTGATCTAGAATCGATCAAAGAACAATTGGTACAGCGTGTTGCTAAAGAAACAGGCCTTGAAATCGAAATGGCAGGTATGGGCTTTAGCTTTTCGCACGGAATCGGGTTTCAATGCAAAAAAGTGAAAGTGAGCACCCCCGACGGCAACCACTTTTCTGTAGAGCGATTGCATATCTTGACAGAGTGGGCTCCACTTCTTCAAGGTGAACTTAAAATAAAATCCATCGCGCTCGAACATCCCGAAGCCCGGTTGACCCTGCCCGCAATTCCGTCTGGTCTTCCTGTCGGGCCAGTTACAGCGCAGAATGAAAAAACACCGCCTCAAACCGGGCTGATAGATTCCGCAACCCTCGAGTCGGCGACGAAAAAAATTAAAAATACCCCTTTGTCTATCGAAGAGTTCATCGTATCAGACGGCAAGATCACTTTAATTCAATCCGGCTCCGAAAAACAACTTCCCGTGAATATTGAGGGTCTGTTTGTGTTGAAACAACACGCAGGAGGTCAGCAAGATGTTTTAGCCAGCGACCTCAAAGTGCAAACGGGTGAAATTATTTTTGCGGGAGATGGAGTTGTAGAAAACTTCAGCGCAGATGATGCACAAATCGCATTCAATCTAAAATCCCAAACATTTAGCTGGGCGCAGATAAAACCCGTCTTGCAATTTTTACAGGGCTCCGAAAACGAAATTGAGACACCTCTTGCAAATATTGATATTGAGAAATTTTCACTACAGGCCAAGCTTCCTCTCACCGCCCTGACTCAGGTCAAACGTCTGCAAAAAGAACTCAACGCCCAAGTAGAATTTACCAGCGCCAACGCTCTCATAAAAATGGACGATCAAAGCTATCGCGTCGAGACCTTGCAAGGCGAAGGGAGTTTAGAGCAAGGCATTCTGGCGCATCAGTTTTCTGGCACCGCTTTCGGGAGTGCCTTCAACCTCAAAGGCCAATTACCGCTAAACCAAAAGAACCCGCTCCTCAAAACACAGATAAATTTTGAAGGCCTGCAAGCCGCGCAACTACCCATCCCCACAAACAAGGGTTGGCACCCATCAGAAGGGACCCTGTCGGGAGACTTGACTTTTGCCATCACTATTATAGAAGAAAAACCTTTTGCAAAATTAAAAGCGGCCTATAATTTTCAGGCGAAAAACTTAAAACTGCAAAACAAAAACTCACCCCCTCTGTTCTTTGACCAGCTTGATGGCAATGGCGATATTGCAAACCGTCACCTGAACTACAAAATAAAAGGTCAAAGCTTTAACGGAAATTTTCACTCAGAAGGGGCTGTCAATCTCCCAGCATCCGGTCAGCCAATGCTCAACAACCGTGTTGAATTTGCCGACCTCGACTTGAGTCAACTGGCCCCATCCACACCCGTAAAAACTGGGACACTCTCCGGCACCCTGCAACTCAAAGGCCCCTTGCCCGAAGCTGAAAATATTTTGACCGGAAATTTAAAGGTAGACACCACATTTAAAGTGGCAGACCTGAAGATGTCACAGGGCCAACTGCCTCTCGACATCCCACAACTTTCAGGGTCTGCGAGCCTTCGACAAGGCAAACTGAAACACGACTTAAACGCAACCCTATTCGGTGGCAAACTCAGCACCCAAGGCCAATTCAATTTTCAAAAACAAAAAGATCAAACCCGTGTCACCGTCGCCTCAAAAATCAAACTCGACAAAATCAACCTGAACTGGGTTCCGCAGGTGCAAACCAGTGAATGGGCCCCTTCGTCAGGAACGCTCACAGGCGACCTTCAAATCAACGGGCCGGTTTCTTTCGATGGAACAATTTCTCCGGCGCTCAACCTAAAAGGCCAGCTCAATGGAGAACAACTGGTTTTAGGTAAAGATAAAGGACAGATCGGTTCCGCTAAATTTGATTTCAAAGAAGGTTCCTTAAAACTAACACAAGCGCAAGTTGAACTGACTCAAATCAAACTGGGCGATAAAACCTTTAAAAAAGCACGCGGCTGGTTGCAACGAACCCCCACAAACATCGACCTCAAAGGCGGTCAACTCTGGCCCGTGAACGGCTTGATCAATCTGGTTGCCGACTTGAAACCTGAATCGGGCAATTATCGTTTAAAATTTAAAGGTGAAAAATTACAAGTCGAAGAGTTTCTGCAACCTCATCTCAAGGGGCCACTGAAATTTTCCGGCTTCTTAACAGGAACCCTGCCACCGCCTAATTCTGGCTTGCCCGGTATAGCCAAAGACCTTTCCGGCAATATCAAAATAGCTTTGAATGAGGGATCGCTTCCTGAGTTGGGCGTATTAGAAAACCTGCTCACTGTGCTCAACCCGACCTCGGTATTAGAAACGAGCAAAAAAGGTTTGAGCTACGATTATCTGGGCGGTGATTTTAAAATACTCAAAGGCGTGGTGCATAGCGACAACTTGGAAATGAAAGGTCCGCAGATCATGCTGACCGCCAAGGGAGACGCGAACTTGGTGGACGACACCGTTCTGGCACAAGTCAAAGCCATGCCCCTGCAAATGCTCGACAAAACCCTCAAAGCCATCCCATTATTGGGGCAAATATTAACCGGAGGCAAAAAAGGTGGCATCATCGAAACCTATTTCAAAGTAGACGGCAAACTCAGCAAACCCGAATTCACCCTGCAACCGCATAAATCCCTCACCGAAAAACCCGGCAATATTTTAAATGAGTTGCTCAAGCTGGGGCAATAAGCGGTGGGGAGAATGTATAAAGACCTTAGCATTATTTAGTCAATAATGGGCTTATCTCTCAGTCAAGAGAACACATTAATTTATTTTTCAACCTAACTTCTAAAAGCTAAAATTTGAAAATTTCTCGACACCTAGCTTCGGTGCCCCTCTCATTTTATCCTTTCTTCCCTTGCTATCAGAGGAACCAGGCTCGATGGAAATGAAGTTTCTGGGCCTAGAATTCTCATACAAACCAACATCAAGCAGATATGCTTCATACCTAAGGCCATCACTGGGGGCACAGCTAGTATTAGAGTCAATAATGTGAAGCAACCTCATATCCACAAGCTCTTTCAACGCTTGCCTAAATTCTTTAAATTTTTCTAAGTCTTCCTTTGCAACAAGAAAAACATTGGTTCTCTCTTCTGAATAAACGAATTTTTTTATCCCGTGCAAATGTTTTTCTAGAATATTAACATCTCCCTCCATGTCCTCCCCTATCCCTGCCATCTTCTGACCAATAGAGGCAATTGCGGCATCGGTGACATGAGGTTTAGTAACCTTTGCTCCCTCAGACATCGATTCGATTACCTTCAAAAATAAAGATAAAAAATCACGTGGCACTCCACCAGAAGCCAAGCACAAATGTTTAAACGACTGACCCGACCCCCTAAAAGTAGTCCAAATGTTAAACTTATAAAAAACCATTTGGTAAGGGGGATGTTATGGCGAGGAAACGATATTCAGCAGAGCAGATCATAGTGAAATTGCGAGAAGCGGAGGTTCTGGAAGCGAAGAG
>JABIYR010000169.1 GCA_018702695.1 Nitrospina sp.
CGGCTATGAAATCAACGAACAGCGCGGAGGCCATATCAATCAAGCGATCACCACCTCTTCCACACAAGTCACGATCACCCCGATCAAAGACATTCAAATTCTCATAAAAGATTTGGACAGAGCTCTTCTGCCCGTCAAACCGCTTACTTAGTTCAGTGGGGGATAATTTCAGGAATCGGTAGACGATTCAGCTTGGATGGGAAGTTGCGGCGTATTTTTGAGACTGTCCAGTTCTTCCTCCATCGAGGAGATCTGCTTATTTTGTTGACGTAATTGGGTCTTCATCTTCAATCGTTCTAATAAACCCAGAACCCAAGCAATCAAAAAACCAAGAATCAAAGGCGTGACCACCACGACCATCAAAGGAAGTTCCAGGCTATGAAGCTGGAACTTAAAATCATAATAACTGATCTCTACTGAACCCATATTTTGCACCGCAATCGATGCAATAACCATCAGCAAGAGAATAGATAATATGAATTTTATAGCTGGCATTATTTGCAGAGAACTAATAGTTTGAAGAAAAAGAACGAACTACTCGTCGTCGTCCTCTTCTTCATCATCGTCCCCACCGTCATCTCCTTCTGCAGAACTTTCCTCAGTTGCTTCTTCAGCAGATTCGGCAGGTTCATGAGCGGCTTCTTCCGCTATAACTTCTTCAGCCTGAGCAGGCTCTTCAACATGAGCAGGTTCTTCAGCATGAGCTGGCTCTTCGGCATGAACGGGTTCTTCAGCATGGACGGGTGCTTCTTCCACAACCGCTGGGACAGGTTCCAAGCTAATGATTCCAGCTGGCATACCGCTGTTGGAAGTTCCAGACCCCAATTCGGCCAATAAGGCTTCGATACCAGCAATCACTTCACCGGATTTAGACTTTACACCAGAAGAATTCCCTAAAGACATCCCTTGGACGGTGACCAAAGCTCGCTTGAGTTCCATCACGGCCATCGTGCGCTCGTAATTACCCAGTTTGGTATTCAAATTCGTTATGTCGGTATCGACTTTACCAAAACCATCCACCACACGTTTTTCTAAAGGAGCCATTTTATCTTCAAGGCTTGACACGGTTCCATCCATACCCACGACTCGGGTATCGAGATCACGAACAAAAAACAAAATGAAAATAATCGCTAAAGCCGCCATTCCAAAACCAAGAAAGGCTACCGCTTTCAGCATATTCATCTCTTCATGTTCGGCAGGGATAGGCTCTACAGGCTTAGCAAACTCTGCGGCTTCATCCACCTTATCTTTTGAATCTCCCTGAGCATAATAATCACTCGCATCCTCTTTCTCTTCGCTTTTAATAGCATCCAATCGTTCTTCAGGAGTGGTAGGGGATTCGTCTTTTTTGCCTTGATCATCCGTTGTCATAGTTCAACCTTTTATTAAAATAAAAATTTTTGTATGTTAACAGCCGACTATAATGTACCCAGCGTCCTATTTTTTGACAATCTTAAGCCGCCACGGAACATCTAAATCTTATATAATTATGATATCGAAGTTGGCCATACTTTAAAACAACCAACCATTGAGCCATCCTTTTATGAATGCTCATTTTAAAACCCAAACAAAAAAAAATGAAGCCTGATAGTACTAGCGGAACCCGTATTTTGTCAAGAAAAAACAGGGTATTTTGCCTGCTCATTCTCGGCCTTTTTGGCACCGGAATCCTCCCTTCTCTATGCTTTGCAGCGAAGGTCGAGCTTCTAATGGACCCGATAGCATTGAGCAAGCTCCCCAAAGATCAGAGAATTGTTGTGGATACCCGCCCAGCCTGGAAATTTATGCTCAGCCATATCCCCGGTGCTATCAACCTCAATGATTGGTGGGACTTCACCTATGAGCTTGATAACGTCAAAGGACTGCTTAAAAATGATAAAAACTTTATTGCAAATAAACTGACCCCACTCGGATTTTCTCCAGAAAAAACCATCATCATTTATGGTGAAACCGATGACCCCTGGAGAACCGATGGCAGGTTTTTCTGGATGTTTGAGTATTATGGTTTTAAAAATGTCTCTCTACTTGATGGCGGTTTCTCTAACTGGAAAAAGGCAGGAATGAAGACCGAAAGTGGCCTCCAAAACACAACGCCGCAACCCCAATCGGCGCTAAAAAAAGTCAATCTAAATCATCAAGTAATTGCTAATAAGATATTGATAAATAAAGCTTTTATGTCAAAAAATTTTAAAATAATCGATAATCGAACACGTAAGGAATTTAATGGTGCTACCCCTTATGGGTCGCCACGATCTGGGCATATACCTAACGCTATTCACATTCATTGGCCCGATTTTTTCAATTCTGATGGCACTTTAAAACCCCGTCCTGCCCTGAAAACATTGTTACGCAAAAATAATATTCAGGCCGAACAAGAAATTATCGTATATTGCACAGGCGGAGTTCGATCGGCGATGGCCTATTTTGTTTTCCGCTATTTGGGATTTAAAGTTAGAAATTATGATGGCTCCTGGTGGGATTGGAGCCGGTCTAAATATCCTGTGGAGCTAAATGGATGACTGAGTTTATCGAAGTAGCAGAATTGGTCGATATCCCACCTGGAGAAAGGAAGCGCATCGAGGTCAACGGCAAGCAGATCACTCTATTCAATTTAGAGGGGGAATTCTTCGCAATTTATGACCGTTGTCCGCATAAAAGAACGGCCCCTCTGCTAAGGGGGATGTTAGACGGTCAAGGCGTTAAATGCCCCAACCACGGCTACCGCTTCGACTTCAAAACGGGTCAATGCGATAGAGGGTCTGAGTGGGACACAAAGGTTTATCAGGTTAAAGTTGAGAATGGAAAAATTTTCATAGGCCCTGAGCGCAACAAAGACTGATTTCTCTACAGAAATCAGCTCAGCTCCCTTGAAATAAGGGAGCCAGCGAGGTTGGGTCTAGAGGTCGTTTAAACAATATTCTACTAATGCGAGCCTTCTTCATGGCTATGCGACTCTTCCCCACCGCCAGAACCTTCAGCCATCGGTTCCCTCGGTTGTCGTCCTAAGGCTTCCGAACCATGTTTCAAGGCTTCGTTATAATGTTTCAGGGCTTCTTTGGCATGTTGCAAAGACTTGGGGCCGTGTGTTTTTAACTCTTCTGAGGCATCCTGCATTTTCAAACTGAACTCCAAATGCTTGACCATTTCCTGTAAATGCAGATAACCTTCTTCGCCATGCCCCAAACTTACACTAGCATGACCGCCAGATTGAGCCCACACAGGGTTTGTGGCCAACAATGCCAACAAAATTGCTCCCAACCAAGTTTGTATCTTCATCTAAAAAACCTCCATCGTTTAAATTTCCCAGTTCCGCTAAGTAGGGGAAATAATTGAGCTACTATTAACTATGTAAATATTATCTGCATAGAACATAAAAGGCAAAAAAAAAGCCTCTGGAAAAACCCAGAAGCCACTACAACAAAGTTTAACTCGAGCCCATCAAACCTGCGTACGCATCACTTCCTGATAAGCCTCAACAATTTTATTACGCACCTGCATAGTCAAACGGAATGCAAGGTCAGCCTTGCCCACAGCAATCATGGTCTCGTGTATATTGCGCGTATCCCCAGCGACAAAATCTTGAATAGCAACATCGGCTTGTTTCTGCATCGAGTTGACCTTATCCAGTGATTGCGAAAGCGTATCGGCAAAAGACGGTCCGTCAGACTCCCCACCTATTTTGGATGTACCCAAACCTTGGGAAGGCCCCACCCCTTGCAACGCTTTTAAATTACTGGATACAGTTATATCTTTCATAACAAGCAGATCAAAAAGTTTATTCTAATGATAAGTATAACAACAAAAATAGTAAAATAACACTATTGCTGTGGCAACTCCGTCACAGCACTGCGAACGGTCGAGCCTCTTTTCATCATCAATTGAACCGTGGCATTATAGATAATCTGATTTTCGGCCATTTTGGCCATTTCATTATCAATATCTACATTATTTCCGTTGGCTTTAGCCGCTGATGATTCTTCAAACGGGTCGGGAGACAGATCGCCAATATTAGATGTTGAAGGGCCAAAATGCTTTGAATTGGTCGCTCTCAGGTTCAAACTACCTTTGGACCCCATGGCTTCACGCAACTGGGCCTGAAAATCAATATCACTGGCCTTGAAGCCCGGCGTATCAACATTACTGATATTTGAAGAAATCAGGTTTTGACGCGTGGACATCATATCCAAGCTCTTCACCATCATCTTCGGTACTTTATCTGAGTATAAAATTCTATCTATCAGTGGCATATCATAATCTCCTTAACCCTGTATAAAGCAAGACGTATGCCACCGCGCCGAAAAAGAGATAATTTTCTACTAACCCTATAAAGCCATATATTTAAAGGCTCTAAAATATCACCCTCAAGCCCCCTGCCCCCGTATTCAACATAAAATCGACGGAATCCCGGCTTTTTTTGCCGGATTTTTGACATATTTTCCGGTATTGTTGTAACCCGTCACCTCATTTGCGAAAAAAGGTCACCTCGTTTGCAACAAACTGTTTTCCGGAAATGCGTCAATTCTGTGACGCAAGAGCGTAATCTTATGTTGTTCTAATGGTGATCGGCAAGAGATCATAGTGGGGTCAACGTCGGCTTTCGGCCCAGACTGTGTGAAAACGTTGTGTCGTCAATATTATTAAGCGATGTTATATTTATTACATTGTTATCGTAATAGAGGCGAGGAAATTAATGAAGCGTTTTGTTGAAGGTGCAAGTCGCCTGCAATCGACCCTGTTCCCCGATCAGCTTGATGATTATATTGCAGAAGATAACCCTGTCAGAG
>JABIYR010000170.1 GCA_018702695.1 Nitrospina sp.
GACTTGAGCCAGTTTGACCGGGAAATGGCTATCATGTGGGATGTTTATAATTCGGCGTGGAGTCTCAATTGGGGGTTTGTGCCGATGACGCAAAAAGAATTTGAGTTCTCAGCCAAGGAAATGAAATCTTTTGTGCGACCCGAGTTTTGTTTTATTGCCGAGGTCGATGGGGAGCCGGCGGGGTTTTCTCTAGCCCTGCCTGATATCAACCGAGTGCTCAAAGAACTTGGAGGGAGCTTGTTTCCCTTTGGGTGGGCGCGTTTCTTATGGCAGAAAAATAAAATTGATACGTTTCGAGTTCCGGTTCTTGGAGTGAAGCAAAAATATCGCAGACTGGGCATTGATGCGTACTTGTATTATAAAACTTACGGGTCATTGCTAGAAAATAAGGCAAGATTTTTGGAGATGTCTTGGTTGCTGGAAGATAATAAAAATATTCTCGAACCTATGTTTCGATTGGGGGGAGAAGTCTATAAAAGGCATCGCATCTATGAACGAGCTGTCACACCTTAAAGGTGCTCATGCACTGGTGACAGGTGCCAACGGTTTCATTGGCAGTCATCTTGTGGATGAGCTTTTAGCGGCTGGCTGCACGGTTCATGGGCTGGTGCGAAAATCCTCGAATCTCAAGTGGTTGGATGCTTCTCGTGTTCAACTTCATCAAGTGGACTTGTCATGTCGGGATTTTAAAATTCCTGCCTTGGAGAACCTGAATTATATTTTTCATTGTGCGGGGTTGACCAAGGCAAAAACCCGTTCTGATTTTTTTGATGTCAATGCCAACGCTTGCACGAATTTGTATGAGCAATATCAGAAACGAGCCAGCCAGATCAAAGGCATCATCCACCTGAGTAGTCTCGCGGCAACCGGCCCCAGCCCGAAAAGTGGATGGGTTGACGAGACACACCCTTGCAGGCCGTTGACTTTTTATGGACAATCTAAACTGGCAGGGGAAGAAATTGCTCAGCAGTTTTCAGGTTCCCTCCCGATTACTATTTTGCGTCCGCCTGTGGTGTATGGGCCGCGCGAGGAAAACTTTTTCAACTTTATTAAGCTAGTTCATAATGGATGGGGTCTGCAAATAGGGGCGCCGGGTAAAGAACTTTCACTGATTTATGTTGCCGATTTGGTTCGGGCTATGCTCACCGCTTCGCATCCTTCCCAGCAAGAAGGCGATCGTTATTTTGTGACCGATGGGCAGATTCATGCTTGGGAGCAAGTGGCGAAAGAATGCGCGTGTATCATGAATGTTTCGTTGAAAACTTTGAAAATTCCTGAGGGGTTTTTAAATCCTTTTGCATGGCTTTGTGAGGCTTTGGCGCGCTTCAGTTCCAAACCCGCACTTTTTGACCGGCAAAGGATGATTGATATTCAGCAAAGCTCCTGGTCGGCTTCGTCAGATAAATTTTATACGGCGTTCAAATTCAAACCTCAGTATGACCTGAAACGCGGGCTGGAACAGACGATTAAATGGTATCAAAATGAAAAATGGTTTTAGACAATGAGTGAAACGTATGTGCAGGGCGACCTAGTGGAGCCGGTCAACCGTTATATTCATAACCCGATGGCGGGCCAAATTGTACGTTTTTTGAAAAATACCCCGATCACTCCTAACCAAGTGACCTATTTTTCTGTTTTAGTGGGGTTTGCCTCCGGTTACGCATTCAGTTTTGCCAGTACCGCTTCTGTAATTTTGGGTGGGCTTCTGCTGGAAGCGACTCTGGTGCTGGACTGTGTCGATGGGCAATTGGCTCGCGCCAAAGGCTTGTCAAGCGAATGGGGGCGACTGATTGATGGCATTGCCGGTTATTTTGCCTACCTTGCTGTGATTTGGGGGCTTATTACAGGGTTTCCTGAGTACGCGCAGACTCTGAAAATTATCGCTGGGCTGGTTATCTTAAGAGCCATTTCCTATGATTATTGCAAACAGAGTTTTGCGACTCTGATTGTGCAGGGTTATGATGGTGTTGAAAGAGAAATTCAAAGTACCTGTAAAAAACTTGAGTCCCAGAGTTCATGGGTGCTGGCGTTGTATTTCTACTATATGCAGGTTCAGCAACTGTTTTTTCGCGGTCAATGGCGTTTTTTGCGCCAGATGAAAACACCCTCTTATAATATGGAACCCGACTTAACTTTGGAGCAACGGCAAGCCTGTTATGAGAAAATAAAAGCGCTTTTCCTATTATGGCGCTGGAATGGGCTAGACCTACCTCTTTTTATGCTGGCGCTGTTTGCTATATTGGGTGTTCTTCCTTATGTCTTAGCTCCCTTCGCTTGCATTATGGCTGTGCAGTATATTTTAACTTTACTGGCGCATCATTATTTTCATAGAATTTGAATTTTAATCAATGGGTTGTTAGGGAGTGTTTTTAAGGGGTTAGAGTGTATGTTTACATGTTTTAATTAGTATGTTAGGATGCCTTCTTTTACATTTATCGTAATTAGGTATCGTATTAATCGTAATTAGATATATGTGGAATTTTTAATGGCGGGTCCTTAAAATATCGGTTTGCAGGGTCGGCTCTTTTATTTTGACTGTGAATCGTAAGGTCACAAACCCTAAATCAGGTTTGAAAGCATGAAATTATTTGACAAGCGTAAAGATGTGTTGGTTTTGAATTCGAATGTTGAAATTAACTCCTATTCCTTGCGGACGTGGGTTATGGCAACTTTGGTTTTTATGTTTATCATATCCAATGTGTCTTTTCCTTCAGTAGTCTCGGCTTCTGAAGATGCCTCCATGATGTCAGACAAGAAGGCGGCGAAGATGACGAGTTCCTCTGAAGCTCCTGCTGGTGAAGTTTCGGAAGGGGATGATGCCGCTGTGGATGCATCTGAAGAACACAAAAGTTTGTTTATTGAAAGCAGATATCCGTCTGCAACGACATGCGCAACCTGCCACCCAAAACATTTTAAAGAATGGTCTGTGTCTCAGCATGCATACGCGCAGTTGAGCCCCGTTTACCTCTCTTTTAGCAGTTTTACCAATGAGATCACGAGTGGTACGAATGGTGATTTCTGTTTCCGTTGTCACAGTCCGGTTGGTGCGAATATGGGCGAGAGTCCGTTTATTTCGAATCTGGATCGTCACCCCTCTTCGCGAGAAGGAATTACTTGTATAGCCTGTCATCGACTGACCAAGGTTTACAATAAAAGGAGTGGGCGTTTGGCTATTCTCAAGGGAGATTTGCTGACCCCTGTTTATGGGCCTTCTGGTAGTGAAGAGCTGGATCGTGTTTTGGACAACACAGATGAATTTAAGGTTGTCACAGAAAAAGGGAAGCCCGGTAGAAAAATTCATACTTCAGTGGTCAAATTTTCGGCTATTTCTTCATCTACATTTTGTGCTCAATGCCATGATGTGACGTTGCTTAATGGGTTTAGGCTTGAAGAGGCCTTTAGCGAATACCGAATGTCACCTGCGGCGGCTCGAGGGGTTACTTGTCAGGATTGTCACATGGGCAAGGTGCAAGGGGTTCCATCAGGTTATGAGTATGGGCCGGCGGCTGTGATCGGAGGGAAAGAAACGAAATCTCGAAAACTCACAAACCATTTTTTCGCAGGACCTGATTATCCTGTAATACATCCTGGTCTTTTCCCTTTTAATGTTGAAGCTCAAGAGTTGGCGACCATGAGAGAGTGGTTGGAGTTCGACCATGAGGCTGGCTGGGGGACGGATGCGTTTGAGGATAAGGTTGCGGAGGATATGAAGTTCCCCTCAAGGTGGGAATCTGTGGACGATCGATACGATGCACGCGAGGTGTTAAACGTGCAGTTTGAGCAGCTGAAATTTGCAAGAGGGAAGCGATTAGAAGTTCTCAAAAATGGTTACAAGATGGGGAAAACGGTTGTTGTTCAGGATGATAATGACGGGCTTCGCTTTAAAGTTAAGGTTGAGAATCTGACTGATGGTCATAATGCGCCTACCGGTTTTGCGGCCGAAAGGCTTGTTTTTATACAGGTCACCGTTACCGATAGCACGGGTAAGGCAATTTTTAAGTCAGGTGATCTGGATCCGAATGGGGATGTGAGGGACCACGAATCAACCTATGTTCATAATGGTGAGGTTCCTTTGGATGATCAGCTATTTGATCTGCGCGGTCGAATTCTGGTGACAAATAGTCGTGGCGGAGAGCGCGAAGTGGTTATTCCTGTTCCTTACCCTGTGACGACGATTCCTTTTTTAAGGCCGACGACTCGCTCTCTCATTCTGACTGGGGAAAGCCCCGTTGAGAGGATCAATAGGAGGAGTCTTGCTCCTTTGGATCATAGATGGGCAGAGTGGAAAGTAGACGGCGACTTGCTGACAGGGAAGGGTCCTTATAAAGCTAAGATTGATTTTATTGCTGGCATGGCACCGGCTAACCTGGTTGGGGCTATCAAGGGGCAAGGTTTTGACTACGCAATGAGTGCTCAGGAGGTTGCGGAAAACGTTGCCGCAGGCTATGAGGTTTTATATAGCGAAGAGGTAACGTTTAAGGCAGATGGCGTTGCGAAGGTTGCTGAAATGTCTTTTTTGGATTCGATTTATGGTTTTTTCAAGTAGGGTCCGATTTTCTGTTGAAAAAAATAAAATTTCATTAGTGAAATTAGCCATTGGTTTGGAGGAGGTCAATGTTGATTAAGATGCGTATTTGTGAACTGCGACGTGTTGTGTCTGGCGTTATATTTGCCAGTTTAGTGTTTGGTTTGGCTTCCCCTGCAATCGCAGATTTTTTTCCTTTGGGAGAAACATTTGAGACCAGCCGGTTTTCCGATGAGAAAATACAGCTTTTAGCGCCCTCTGATACAGGCAATCGTCCACCGCTCATATACGAGGCTGGAGATGATTTTCTTGGTCAGGGTGATCTTCAGGAGGGATTTGAGACCCCTTGGGGTGCTGTATGGCAGCCACAACTGTGGGTTTTCGGGACTCTGCGGACATCCCTTTTTTATTTTGATAATGGTGTCCGGTCTCCTTCCGCTGAATGGGCTACGCGGCTGGATCTTTTTGCTAATTTGCAGTTGACTCATACTGAAAAGCTGATCATTGGGGTTAGGCCTCTAGATAGAAATCAGTTTAATCGTTTCACGCGTGTCCAACTCAATGATGAATTTGGCTCCAGCAAGATCGAGCCGAATATGGATATCAGGACCCTATTTTTTGAAGGTGATTTTGGTAGCTTGTTTCCTGGCTTAGACCCAATGGGCACGAAACCGATAGACGTAGGTTTTTCTGTTGGTAGGCAGGCGCTGACATTTCAAAATGCAATCATGATCAACGATACCGTCGATGCAATCGGGCTGGTTCGAAACAATATTCGCTTTGCGGGAATATCCGGCATGAGGAGTACCGTTGTTTATGGTTGGAATGAACTGAATCGTAGCGATGCCCGACTTAACTCGACAGCCGAAATGATCGGTTTTTTTAATTCAATCGATACTCCAAGGGGAACCGTAAATGTTGATTCAATATACATTCATGACGATCTGGATGGGGGAGACAGTCTGAATGTGGGGCTGTCCTCGATTCAACGTATTGGACATTATAATACTGCCTTCAGGATAAATAAATCCTTTGCAGAGCAAGGGACGGTTAAGGCAAATAGAGGAACTATTTACAGCTCTGAAGTTTCATGGACACCTTATAGGTCCGATGATATCGCTTATGTGAATGCTTTTGCTGTAGATGGTACATACACTCAGGCTGGACGTGAGTCTGTGGTAGGTGGGCCTTTGGGGGGCTTGGGAATTTTGTTTGCTTCCCCAAGTATAGGGAACTTTTTGTCAGAGCTGAATAACTTCACCAGCGAGGTTGCGGGTGTGGCAATTGGTTATGAAGCATTCTGGTCCGATGGAAAACAGGCCAATAACCACAGAAGAAGTTTGACTGTTGAGGTTGCGGCACGCAAAGACTTGGGGCATCGAGGGTTTGATGATTTTGCTTTTGGGTTTGAATTTCGGACGAGATTGGCTCAGAGAATTCAGTTGCAGGTGGACGCTTCATATTCAGTCCTGGAAAAACGTGATGACGGCTCCACCATTCGAACAGAAATCCGATACCAGTTTTAAAAAAAACTCAGGTGCGGTTTTAGATCTGCTAATAATATTAGGATGAAAATATACTTTTTAAGAGAGGTTGTCATGAACCCAAATCAAGGTTATTTGAAACTGAACTACGTATGCGCTCTGAGTTTGCTAGTGATTGCTGCATTCATTTTTTCGCCAGCAAAAGTATTTGCAGAACCCTTTGTGAAAGGCGCAAAGCTGTGTGAGGAATGCCATGAAGCGGAGTTTAAGATTTGGGAGAAAACGAAACATTTCCAGTCATTCCGTAAAGTTCATAGGGAGCCAAAGGATGCCACAAAGCCTTCCCCTAAAAAAATTCTGGCTGCAGTCGGTGGACAGAAGCGAATGAAAAGAAATGAGACCTGTTACTTGTGTCATTACACTTTGGAGCAGAAGGCTGAAGGCGCCAAGCTATCTGTGAAGTCAGGGACTTCTTGTGAGAGTTGCCATGGGGCTTCCTCTGACTGGTTGGCAGCGCATGACAATTATGGTGGTAAGGATGTTAAGCGTGAGCAGGAAACTGCGAGTCATAAAGAAAAAAGAATATCTGATTCTAAGGCGGCCGGTTTAATTTGGCCCGTAATGAAATATGAAATTGCAGAAAATTGTATGACCTGTCATGGACTGGCAAACCCAAAACTCAA
>JABIYR010000168.1 GCA_018702695.1 Nitrospina sp.
CACTTCCATGAGAAAAAATCTTAAATAGTAAGGTGTTACTCTGACTTCTTCGAGCATTGATACTTCAGCCTTAGAGCAAATATTTAGCACCTGCAAGCTCGGTCATTCTATACGATTTTTACCGCAAATCGATTCCACGAATGAAGAGATCCGACGTGGTTTTTCCGAGGGTTTTCCCGAAGGCACGGTCATCATTGCTGATTGCCAAACACAAGGTAGAGGCCGACAAGGGCGCTCATGGCATTCTGAAGCCAAAGCAGGGCTTTACATCTCCACACTTTTAAAACCTCAATTGCCGCCTGATAGGCTACCTTGCATCACATTAATGGCTGGGGTCGCCACCGCCTCTGCCATTCAACAACAAACATCGGCTCCCATAAGACTCAAATGGCCCAACGATATTCTGCTAAACGGTAAAAAACTGGCCGGAATTTTATGTGAATGCTTGGTGGAACCCGATACCACCCCAGCCATCATCGTAGGAATCGGTATCAACCTCAATCACAGCCATTTCCCTGAAGAGATTCGAGACATAGCCACTTCACTAAAAGTCGAAACCGGAAAAATCATCAGCCACACCGATCTTGCTCGCCAGCTTCTGCAGAATATGAACTCTGAATATGAGGACTTCTTACAAGGAAAATTAACAAGTCTGATGCAAAAATGGACCCAACAGTCCGACTTATTCGGCAAAACCATCACCGTCTACCACAAAGACAGGTCTCTGACAGGCCAAGCCATCGGTCTTGACCTACACGGCAAGTTAATCCTCCAAACCCCGGACGGAATCCAAGAGCACCTCGACTCTGGCGAAGTTAGCTTCAACTCTGGTTGATTCCATGATGCCCCCAATGAAACCTTGGTGAGTGACTACGGACTCAGAAGATGAAGCAAGTTGCCGGCGGCATAGGCGCGGACGACTTCCAGCGAGTCTTGCAATAGCTCCACCAATATCGGGAAGGACTCTGGTCCACCCACCATTCCGACGGCTCTCACCGCCGCTGTGCGCACTCGAGAATGTTTGTCCTTCAATGCGGTCTTTAACAAACGTACTCGGTCGGGAACCTTAGCCTCTCCCAGCACTCGCGCAGTGGCACTGCGCACGCCATAGTCTGGGTGCGCCAATAATTCTTCAAATACAATCTGGCAGGAACGAGAACCCATACGATTCAAGGCCAACGCCGCCGAAAGCTTCACCATTCCGTCTTTGTCAGCACAAAGTGGAATCAAGTCTGCCTCGGCCTCTTTGAGGTTTCCCATCGCTAAAGCCGCCGCATAACGAACAGAGGAGTTCTCGCGTTTCGCCAACTCCTTCAACTTCGGTAACATGTCGGCGGTGGTTTTGCCCTCTAATGCTTTCAAACTATAGAACACCATCTCCGGTTCCGCATGATCGAACAATTTTTGCAAATGTGGCAAAACCTCGGGTGTACCAATCTTGCCAAGATAACCGATAGCCTGATACCTGCGGTCAGGAATAGGATGTGTCAGCGGTTCTAAAACATCCTCTAGGTATTTTCCTTCACCATGCTTCACCAGTCCGGAGGAGGCCGCCATGCGAACTGGCACATCGTATGATTTCAAAAAGGTTCTAATTTCATCATTCACTTGCGGCCCGCCTTCATCCCCCAATATCTCCACCGCGGCACTGCGAACCCATATGTCCGTATCCTCCGTCATTCTACGGGCCGCTTTCAAAGCCTCGACGGGTGAGACTTTCTGCAACCCCTGTAAAGCAAATAGTCTGGCGGTGGGATAGACATCCTCCGTCGCCTTATTAAGCATGGCAGTCAAGGCTGGGTCTTGAGACTCCCCAGCCGCCCTAGCGGCGGCGGCCCTCACAAAAGCCCGCTCATTGTTATAGACATCCAGCAAAATACTCAGGCTGGTCGCACGAATTTTCTCCACCACTCCATCGGGCCTAGAATCTGCAAAAACCGCTTGAGGCAATAACAAAATAAATAGCCCTAACCAACATCGTATCATCGCAAAGACCTCTCAACCGGATCAGAGTATTCAGCCACTAACTTCCGATAATGCCCTGCCTCCTGTTTTTTTCCGCGCTTGGAAAAGCCATTAATGAGAATTCCGCATTTTTCTATCAACATCGCAACCACCCACTCCTTTTGTTCCGTATTCATTTTATTTTCTTGTAATAGTTTATGCAACGCAACCACACGCCACCGATCCATGCCCCAGTATTTACGTGATAGTTGGTCTTCATGCCCACCTCGCTTGACCACTAACTTCTCTTCAATAAAATGAAAAGGATATTGCTTAGCAATGCGTAACCATAAGTCATAATCTTCGCACACTGGCATGTCTTCATCAAACCCACCCACTTCGCGCAATAATTGCGCCCGCAATATCACGGTAGACGGGCTGACCACACACAAAGGCAGACAATGCCGAAAAATATCACCGGAATATTTTTGGTGCTTGTTCATCGGGTTCACTCGAACCCCCTTCCGAATCCAAATTTCATCGGTGTGCACAGCGTGCCATTGCGGGTGATGCGTTAACCAGCTCATTTGACGTGCGAGCTTGTCCTTTTCCCATAAATCGTCTGAATCCAGAAAAGCAATCCACTCACCTTGCGCTATCTCGAAACCTCGATTCCTGGCATATGAGACACCCCGGTTCTCTTTTAAATGAATTAGTTTCAATGAGGTAAACTCGCTCAATAATTGCAAACTGTCATCGGTGGACCCATCATCCACCACGATCAACTCAAAATCTGTAAAACTCTGATTCAAAACCGAATGAATCGATTCTGCCAGACAATAACCGCGATTAAAGGTCGGCATAATGACAGATACTGTGGGTTTAGACATTCGATAACCATTTTAAAGATCGATAACTCAATTCCAATTACACAAGAAGGCCACAAGCTATCGTTTAAATTAAAGTCAATTTTTAGTAGCCAAACTGAAAACAGCCCTAAGTTCAATAAGGTACGCTAACACAAGCATATCATAACCCTCATCTTGCTATAAATGGCTTGACAAAAGCGTAAATTTCCCATAAAACTAATGCCTTTCCACCAGAATAACGGATTAAAAAACAGCCTACTAGCCAAGCATTTCCTGCTTTGAGATCATTATAGGTGCTTTGTTAGGGTTTGACATTCAGGGTCTATATGGAATTTAGAGACGTCACTCAAGATTTAAAAAGCGATCTCGCCAGGGTCGAAAAATCGATCAACCAGAACTATAAATCAGATGTTCCCCTGATTCCAGGAATCAGCTCCTATCTGATGAGTTGTGGAGGCAAGCGCATTCGCCCTATCCTCACCCTTCTCGGTGCCAAGCTATGCGGACGAGAAGCCGATGACACCGTTGTCAAGCATGGTTGTGTGGTCGAATATATTCATGCCGCAACCTTGCTCCATGACGATGTGGTCGATGAAACCACCGTACGGCGTGGCAAAGAAACCGTCAACGCCAAGTGGGGCAGTGATGCCAGTATTTTAGTTGGCGACTTTCTCATCTCCCGCGCTATATTGATACTTGCTGAAGACTGCGAGCGCAAAATCATCCAGGCCGTCACCGAAGCGACCAAGGTTCTCGTCGAAGGTGGCATTCACGAATACACCGAAGCAAGAAATATTAAAGTAACAGAAAAACATATACTCGATGTCATCCACCGTAAAACTGGCTCCATGATCTCTGTCAGTGCACGAATTGGAGGCTTGCTCGCCCACGCAACAGAACAACAGGAAACCGCCATCGTCTCTTTTGGTGATGATTTTGGTATGGC
>JABIYR010000133.1 GCA_018702695.1 Nitrospina sp.
ATCGAAAGCATTCAATTCGCTCAACTTGGTCTCGTTCTCAGCCCATTCATTTTGCGGAAAGACAACTAGGTAATTGTCCATCACACACACCACCAGTTGCGGCCCAGACTGTTCAAGCGCACCGCGAAACTTCGCCGGCACATTGAGGCGGCCTTTGTCGTCTAGACTGATGTTGTAAGTACCTAAAAAGCTGTTCATGGTATGAGTTCGTCGACCCTCGATAACTGTGACATAATGTTACAATTTGAGACACTTTAGAACACAATCCTATCATAACCCGACAAACTGTCAACTGAAAATGCGATATAAATCACGAAAATCAGAACTCAGTAAAACCGTATAACTTTTTATTAAAACAGGGTTTTATGGGTTTTTTCTAAAGGGGTGAGAAGCTTGTCGGGGAGAAGTCAGGCGAAATCAGAGTGTGACACCGTCGTTATGAGATCGGGGTTAAATAACCCATCTTTGACTCAATGGGTTGCAAAGAGAAAAAATGACTAAAAAATCCATCAATTTGAGTTCGTTCATTATTATAATGATAAATTTCTGATATGCTTCACTCTTTGGGGTATTTATCCCTTTCCTTTTCAATGGATTTGCTTTGACAAGGTTAAATTCTGGATGCTACTATGAAAAAAGACTAAATAAACGAATGATATCCTTTAGCTAGCGAATGTGAGCCGGTTATGAAACAGAAAAATATAAAATTTATGGTGGGTAGTTTGCTGATTGTAGGTGCTATCGGTTATTTAATAACCATGAGTATCAGCAATACCTCGCAATATTTCTTTACCGTAGATGAATTGATGAGCCAGAATGTCTCTTATACGGGGGCAGGGCTAAAAATAAAAGGCAATGTGGTGAATGGCTCGATTGAAAGAGACCCGAATGATTATTTGGATGTGAAGTTTTTAATCGAGGAGAAAGATGCCTCGTTAAAAGTGACCTATCAAGGGGTAACGCCAGACATGTTTGCAGATGGTCGTGAAGTGGTGGTCGAAGGAACTCTGGGGAAAGATGGAGTTTTTAAAGCCAATACTTTGTTGACAAGTTGCCCTTCAAAATATGAAGCTGAAAAAGAAGCTGGAAAAATGCACCCGGGGAAATTTCCTGATGCTGATAAGTATGGAGAGCCGGGCCTCAATAAAGCGGAAGCTTTACCGAAAACAACCATCTAAATCATCCCTGTAATCAAATCGACTAATCCAGCCTGCCCGCATTAGTGCGGGGGCGTTTGCATAGAAACCATGAACGATATTGGTGAGTTTACATTACTGCTAGCTTTAGCAACCGCGGTCTATGGTTGCGTGGCATATATCATGTCCGCTCGTGGAAACCGCATTGATCTTTATCTCAGTGCAGACAAGACCCCCTTTATAGTCTGGGCCTGTGTCATGACCTCTTCGATCTGCCTTTGGAGAGCCTTCCTCACGGATGATTTCAGTCTGCAATATGTATGGGCTTATTCAAATATAGAGTTGGATACTTTTTATAAAGTTTCTTCCTTTTGGGGAGGGCAAAAAGGTTCGTTGCTTTTTTGGACATTGCTCCTCAGCACTTACATGCTGGTGGTTTATTTTCAGAATCGTAAAAAAAACCTCAGAGTCGTTCCTTATGCGATGGCGATCATGTTGGTCATTGTTGTATTCTTTCTAGTCCTGATTAACTTTTCGACCAATCCTTTCGAACGCATTCCTCTACCCCCTGAAGACGGTCGTGGTCTGAACCCGCTGTTACAGAATTACTGGATGGTGATTCACCCGCCCACTTTATACTTAGGGTATGTAGGGTTCACGGTTCCTTTTGCATTTGCGGTGGCGGCCCTGATCAGCAAAGACCTTGATGACGGTTGGATTCGCATGACTCGAAAGTGGACGCTGATCTCTTGGTTTTTTCTTTGCATGGGCAATTTGTTTGGAGCATCCTGGGCTTATGTCGAGCTGGGCTGGGGTGGCTATTGGGCTTGGGACCCGGTTGAAAACGCCGCATTCATGCCTTTGCTGATTGCTACCGCTTATTTGCATTCGGTGATGATTCAGGAAAAAAAGGACATGATGAAAGTCTGGAATATGAGCTTGATTCTGCTGACTTTTTCGATGACGATTTTTGGAACCTTTATCACCCGCAGTGGCCTCATTCAATCGGTGCATACCTTTGATGAAGCGACATTGGGTTATTTCTTTTTAGGGTTTCTTTTTGTGATCATCACATCTTGTGCCGCGTTGATTATTTCCCGGCTCCCTTTGTTAAAAAGTGCGAATGAGCTGGATTCTTTCTTGTCCCGAGAGAGTAGCTTCTTATTTAACAATCTGCTCCTGCTGGGAATTGCCTTCGCAACTTTTTGGGGAACCATTTTCCCGATCATTTCAGAAGCCGTTCGTGGTGTGAAGATCACCGTTGGTCCTCCGTTCTACAATCAAGTCAATGTGCCCATTGGTCTGGCATTATTGGCTTTGGTGGGCATTGGCCCTGTGATTGCATGGCGTCGAGCGACCCTGTCAAACTTGAAAAAGAATTTTTTGAAACCTCTGCTCGCCGCTATGGTGGGTGCGATGGCGATGTTCCCAGTTATCCCGTTAGGGAGCCGTGCCGAAATTTATACTTACGCGACGTTTGTAATCAGCATTTTTGTTCTGTCATGTATCTTAGCTGAGTTTTATAAGGGAACCGTTGCAAGGATGGGCTTGCATGAAGAATCTGTTGCGGGGGCGTTGTCAACGATGGCTTGGCGTAACAAGAGGCGTTATGGCGGTTATATCGTTCATATTGGCGTGGTCATGATTTTTGCAGGCATTGCTGGTTCACAGGCGTATGGAACGCATACAGAAAAACACCTGAAACTGGGTGAGTCGTTTGAAATAAGAGGGTACACGATCCGCTATGAAAAACTGGTTGCGATCGAGGCCACCAATATTAAAACCCGAATTATCGCCCAGCTTGCTGTTGAGCGTGATGGCAAAAGGTATTGGACGGGCCACCCTGAAAAAGAATTTTATAAAGGGCAGAACCAACCCGTATCGGAGGTGGATGTTCTGTCAACCTGGAAGGAAGATTTATATATGATTCTCGCTGACTTTCGGGAAGATGAGTCGGCAACGATAAAAGTTTATGTCAACCCGATGGTCAGTTGGATGTGGACCGGTGGGTGGATCATTGCTTTTGGAGCAATGGTTTCGATGTGGCCCGATAGGTTAGAGCAACGTCGCCGACTGGATAGAATTCGCAAGCAGGAACAATTGTTTCTGTCTCCAGCACAAGAATAAGCCGATGCAAAATATGAAAACAATGATAGGTTTGCTCATGCTGGCTTGGCTGTTCATCAGCCCGATTTCACCCGCGGGAGCCGGAGCGCTTTTGCAGGATCTTGAAAATGCATTGATGTGCAAATGCGATGATAAATGCGGCAAGGTTTTGATCAATTGTACTTGCTCCACTTCTGATAAAACACGAGGCACGTTCACGAAAATGTTGGAATCGGGTCTCACCGTAGAACAAATTATAAAAATGCAGGTGGATAAATATGGCGAAACCGTATTGTCCGCGCCGACCAAATTTGGGTTCAACCTCACCGCATGGGTCATGCCGTTTGTAGCTTTAGTCGCAGGTGGGTTTGGCGTGCGAAAAGTTCTTTCCTCCTGGGTGAGGAAAAAAGACGACAGCGATTCTGCTGAGAGCCCTAACGAAGAACCTGAAATCTCAGAAAAATATTCAAAACGTTTGAAGGATGAACTAGACGGGATCGAGTTATAGGAATGGACTTCATCCACTTCTTAGAGTTAATTGTGATCGTTGCGATCTTGCTGGTTGTCGGGATTCCACTTTTTGGAAAACTGAAACTCAAAAAGCTGGTGGAAGCGGTGGATGCCGCCAGCGATAAATATAAGCATCTATTGGTGCGTAAAGAAGAAACGTTGATTTCCCTTAAAGATCTAGAGTTCGATTTCAGTACTGATAAAATCTCTGAGCCAGACTATAAACAGCTTCGTCATAAGTTGGAGAGAGAAGCGGAAGTGATACTGGAAACTCTGGATCAACTGGAACAAGAACGTAGAAAAAACAAACCCCGTAAATCCGCTTAAACCTGACGCTGTTATTTAGCAGGTTATCCGGCCTCATTGAAAATGGCAGACAATCCCCAACCTTCAGATTCCGTTATAAAAGTTCATCAGCTCCGCAAAGAGTTTGGGGTTCTCAAAGCGGTGGATGGCATCAGTTTCGAGTTGAAGCGTGGCGAATTTTTATCTGTGTTTGGCCCGAACGGAGCTGGTAAAACCACTTTGATCAAGATTCTTGCCGGATTGACCCGAGCGTCTTCAGGAACCGCTATTGTGGCGGGTTATGAGGTGGGTGAGGGCAGGGCAGAGATGCGCAGTGAAATCGGAGTCATCTCCCATTCCACAGCACTCTATGGAGACTTGACTCCATTGGAAAACTTGATTTTTTTGGGGAAAATGTATGGGTTGGAAAACCCAAAGGACTCTGCCTTGGCCGTTCTTGAAGATGTGGGGTTGGCACCACGCAGACATGACCGGGTTCGAACATTTTCTCGCGGAATGTTGCAACGGCTATCGATTGCACGTGCAATTCTGCATGATCCTTCCATATTATTTCTGGATGAGCCCTTTACCGGTTTGGATATCCATGCCTCGAATGTTCTCAAAGAACATTTACAAACCTTACACAACAAGAAGAGAACCATTTTGATGACGACTCATGATGTTTCCTGTGGCCTTGAAATGTGTGACAAGGTGGCTTTGCAGGTAATGGGACGGTTTGCTTTTTTTGAAGATGTCAAAACGGTTGAGAAAGAAAATTTCGAGGCTCTATATTTTGATGCGGTGCGAAATAATCAGTTCACCATGGGCATTCGTCAACACGACACTAGGCTGAAGACATGAACCTATTTATGAGTCAAGTTGGGGCGATCGTCTGGAAGGATTTTGTCACAGAACTCAAGACGCGAGAGTTATTCAGCGCCATGTTTATTTTTGCATTGCTGGTAATATTGATATTTATATTTTCTGTGAATTTGAGTGTTGTCGATGCCAATGAGGTCGGCCCTGGGATTTTGTGGGTGGCTTTTTTATTTTCAGGAACCATAGGGCTGAACCGTTCTTTTATGCTTGAAAAAGAGAACGACTGTATTATGGGGTTGATGCTGGTTCCCGCAGATCGAACCGTTATTTATTTTGGGAAGTTGATAAGCAATTTCATATTTTTGTCTATTATGGAATTGTTTATTTTACCGTTGTTCATGATTTTTTTTAATGTAGACCTCTTGGCGCACCTGTTTCCACTTTTACTGATTATTGTATTGGGGACTCTGGGGTTTTGTGCGCTGGGAACTTTATTATCTTCTTTGGCTTCAAATCTTAAATCGCGTGAAATCATGTTACCGATATTGCTCTATCCCCTCTTAGTGCCCATTGTCATTGCAGTGGTTAGAATGACAGGCCTGGTCCTGAACGGGGAACCTTTATCGGAAATGATGAACTGGATTGGTTTGACGGCTTGCTTTGATATCATTTATATTGGTGTCTCCATTATGACCATAGACCATATTCTGGAGGAGTGACAGAATGGATAACTTAGGATTTTTATTTGCG
>JABIYR010000076.1 GCA_018702695.1 Nitrospina sp.
AAGTAGCTAGCAAGGTAATCGATGTTTTGCAGAAGAATATTGACGGCGCAGTCAAGCACCTGAACTTGGATCAAGTTAAAGAAGTGGTGGGCTCAGTTGTTTCCGGCGCGAAAGACTTGATAGGTAAAGGAACCTCTGAAACGAAGGACCTAGTTGAAAACAGCCCGGTGGGCGATGCCGTTAAAGGGTTGTTTGGCAACTGATTAGAATTAAGTGCTTAATAAAATCATCTATTTATAATAAGGAGGCCAATGAACAATATTAAAAAGTTATTTATCATTTTGATTTTAGTGGTATCGGTGGTTGGTATGATTGGATGTGGAGAAAAGGGGACGGCGGAAAAGGCTGGAGAACAGCTGGATAAGACAATGGAAGATGCCGCGAAAAAGGCTAATGACCTGCTTGGGAAATAGAGGCATCATTTAAAGATGTTGAGAACTAAGTATTCTCCTGCTCCAATTTGAATAATAGGGGGTTAACTCGAAAGGGTTGACCCCTTTTTTATTAGGTTGAATGACCCATGTATATTATGTTCTGAAAAAAAACTTTACTATCGAGTCTCTTTTTCATTAAAATACGAGGATGCGGAAATGGACGATAATAATTTTAGCCTGTGCAGTAGCGATTGCCATGAGCGTTGGTTCGGCGGTAGCCATGTCTCACGATCACGACGCTTCTCATCACTCTCTGTCACCTTTTGACAGTAGTAAGGATCATCTTTCTCACCACTGCGTTCTCAGTGGGCATTCGACAAATAATCCCTGTCCGCATATGTTAAAAAACTTGAAGTCCGCAAAGACTGACGCAATTACTATTTCAGTTGATTGTGGAGGTGCTTCCAACCAGAAAAGTAGAGCCTCGATAGAAGTTAATAAACAGAAAGTCTCTGCTGACTTTAGAGAGCATACTTGCTTGTCAGGTATTTATAAACTCTACTCCTCTGTAAGTAGTTATTCATTTTTTCTACAGACTCCTTTGTATCATCCTCCCCGATTTATATAGCTCAACCATCTAAAATAATTTTTCTTTAATTTCCAATATTTGCTGTTTCGTGGCGAATAAACTGGAGAGTTGCGTCGGAAGACCTTCAATTTGAAGCGTCGTTTCCCCGTGCAAAATTTTAGATTATTCATGGAGAATATAAATGAACCTCAAATCTTTGAACATATCATTTTTAATCGTATTCCTGATTTTCACCTTAGGGGTTTCTATATCAATGGGGGCTGTTCCGCCTAATCACAAGGCAACAAAGACTCCTCCTTCTTTAAAAGCTCAAGAAATTCTATATCGAATAATGAGTAGCATAGATATTGAGAGCCTTAAAAAGTCATTAGCGCAGATCAATCTACATATGAGAGAGGGTTCGGGAAGTGTCAGAACGCAGATCAAAATTGTAATACATGGTGAGGCCGCCAAGTATTTTTATGCGAAGAACATAGATACCGAACTTAAATATATGTTGGATTGGTTTTTGGCTGAAGATGTCAAATTTTCAATATGCGATATCTGTATGGAAACATTTGGCATAGATATGAATGCTTTGCCAGAAGGTTTTTTGAAGACAGAAAATGAATAGGACTTTATAAGCTGTTATAATTATAAATTTAAGTGCCGAAAAATCAGATCGTAGAAAAAAACTTAAAATAAAATGAAAGGAAAACAATCATGTTTGAAGATGATATGGCTGTTTGTGATCAACACCAAAAAACTAAATTGGAATGCTTTTATTGTGACTTAGTACAAGAAACCTATTGGAAGGAAAAGTATCTACAGATATTAAATCAACACATGGACACAGTTAAAGAACTATACGAGCTCGAATTAAAATATGAGGGATAGAGCCTTTTCCTGTCCGGGTTGAGGTTCGTAGTCGGATGGATGAATTTATATGAAAACTGTTAATTCTTCTAGTGGGCTTGAATTTCTCATGAAGGTTGAAAATTTTTATATAGCCAAGTCAGTCGTTCATGAAAGTGAAGCGGCTCTTGAGTGGAAAATAAACTAAAGGGGAAAGCGCATCGCACCGTGGGAACTCAAATTCCACCCCTTTTGAGATCTGTCCATCATTTCTACCTCCTAGGTGGACAGATCTCATCGTTTATCCATTCGGTTAACGTATTCTATATTAATAAACCATCTAATTGCTGCAGATTGAGATACCAGTTAACTGTGAAATTTCAATTGTTTTGTCATCGCCAGTGATTGCTATCTTCCGTATATTCTTCTCCCGCATCGCTTTACCAATATTCATAATGAATTGATCTCTGTGGTCATTATTAAATTACTTGAGAGGTCAAGTATTAAAGGTGGAGTTGATTTACAAAAAATCCTACAATAGTATTGAAGAAGTCGAGAAATCGATTTTTGGATATAAAAAATTATAATCTGCAACGTTGCCATTTCCACCTCGGTTGTTTCAGTCCTATCGACCTTGAGAATAATAATTTAGTTTCATGATCCACTAATAACAGGAAGGTTAGCGAATAATTTTATGATAAAAACTGTTGTTGTTTTAACTGTGTTTTTTATTGTGACGGGCTTTACTTATAGTAAAAATAAGGAGAGTAACCACTTCCCCGAACCCTTACCCACCTCTGAAGGTCAATTGATTTATCAGGAGATGGGGTGTCCGATGTGCCATGGTTATCAAGGTATGGGAGATGGATTTTTAGCTGAAGGCTTGACTCCCAAACCTCGAAATTTTACTTCCTATGAAGAAATGACTCGAGTGCCTTATCAAAGTATGTATTTCGCCATCAAGGATGGTATTCCCTATTCGGGCATGCCGTCATTCAACTTAACTGACAGTCAGATTGATGATGTGATTTCTTATGTTAGATCTTTTCTTACGGACAACTATATAACGCTAAGTACTTGTTCAAATGTTACAAAAGTTGTTTCATTGGAAAATGTCGAGACCGAAGGGAAGTTTGAAGTTGAGATTGATAGGTCTGAGCTCGTTTCGGCTAATTTTAAAGCAGGAGAAATCACTCTGACACCCAATTTCTCGGCTTTGCGAAAAGCCTTCTATGAAAAAAAGACAAAATTGGTTCGGGTGCATGTCAACCTAACCAAGAAAAACAAAGATAAAAAGGACTATCTGGCTATTATCGCTTTAAGAATGAGCGACTGTATAAAATAAATACACACTCTTGAAGAGTATCTTAACTGGCAGAACTCTGGAAAAGGAGGCAAGCCCAAATAAGAAGGGGTTAGAATTTCGATTCCATTAGATGCGAACGAAATGAGAATAAATTAGGGGTGCATTGCGTGAAATGGCCTACCTCGCCAAACATCCTTGATGGCTCCAAATTCATGAATGCAATTGAAAAAATCTTGGCATAAAATACCTCGATCATAATAATAAATTTAACGGGGTTATTTTATGGACACTCCTCTTAGTGCTAAAGAATACGATGAGCTAGAAAACATCCTCAATCAATTTCAGAAAGAGAATGTAATGAACGTTGAGGGGATTGAGGGGCTTTTTACAGCTTTGATCAGCTCTCCAGAAATGACTCAGCCCAATATATATTTGCGAGAAATTTGGGGTGATAAAGGAATTCCTGCTAATGATGCGTTGCAAAACGATCAGGAGACTCAGGATTTCATGAATTTGCTAATGCGACATTGGAATACGGTTGTCAATAAGCTTAATGGGGGTGGCGTGTTTATTCCGGTGTTCCTAAAAGACCCCACCGGAATTACTAATGGTAATGACTGGGCACAAGGGTATGTTCGAGGGGTGCAATTACATCAAGAGGATTGGTCTGGTCTTTTGCAGGATAAAGAAAATGCTAACGCATTGATTCCGATTGTGGCATTGGCGCATGAACATGACCCCGACCCTAAAAAACGTACTTATGACGAGCCAATCAGTCAGGAGCTTAGAAAGCAGTTGATCGCTGGGTTAAGTACTGGAGCCAAAGATATTTATAAATATTTTGAGCCGCATAGACATCAGTCAGCTCTTGCCGCAAAGGCGAAGCAAACCTTTAAAAGGGAGACTGTGAAAGTAGGGCGTAATGAACCTTGCCCTTGTGGTTCGGGTCGCAAGTCGAAGCGGTGCTGCGGAGAGGGGACTAAAACCTAGGAAGTAGGCCTTGGGCATTGCATTCTAAAGGTTATTCGTTTGATCTTAGCGAAACCAAATTGAATATTGAAGGCTCTGTCGTTTCGACGGAGCCTTTTTTATTTTTGCAACAAAAAGGTTAAGGAAAGGTGAGGGTCACCATTATCAATACAACGAAAATTAGAAAAATATAAACAAATCCATTAATGCGACCCAATGTGGTTTGTGAAAATAATTTATACCTGACTCATTATGTCTTATATAATTTGAGAGAATAATGATTGGTGATTTGACCTCTACTTTCATCATTCGGTCAACCAGCATCAAGGTAGGATTGACAGTATTAATGTGTCCTCAATAAATTGAGGTGTGGATATTTTTGGTATAAAAAGAACCGGAGTTTTTTAAATTATGAAGCTGTTGATATTGATTATTGTGATGGCGTGGGCAATCCCAGCATTTGCAGGGTTCCAGGAAGGTACGGATGCTTTTGAACGAGGTGATTACGAGAGGGCCTTAAAAGAGTTCAAGGCTTTGGCTGAAAAAAATGATCCGAGGGGCCAATATGGCATGGCGATCATGCATGACTTGGGAGAAGGAGTGTTGCAAAGTTCAACGCAAGCGGCGAAATGGTATCAGCTGGCGGCTGAACAAGGCAATGCCGATGCGCAGAATAATCTGGGTGTGATGTATGAGAATGGAGAGGGCGTTGAGAGAGACTATCAGGAAGCTTTGATGTGGTATCGAAAGGCGGCAGAGTCTGGCAATAAAGATGCTCCTAACAATATGGGGGTGATGTATATGACGGGGCAAGGGGTTCTTCGGGAGTATATTAAAGCATATATGTGGTTTACCATTGCGGGCAAGGCTGACCCCGAGGCGGCTGGAAATAAGAAATTTTTAGTAAGAAAAATGACATCTGAAGAAATTAGTCAGGGGGAAACTTTGGCAAAAGAATGGTTGCAGATTCGCAATCACAAAAAGGTAGATAAAAACTAAAAGGGCCATCAGGCTAGACCAGAGGGCCTTTGTTTTGAAACCGGTGACGAGGTGTTTGCGTGCGGAGACTCTGAAAAGATAGAATTAGTGTTCCTCAACATTTTGGGTAATGCCATAGAATATAATCATGATGGTGACGCAAGGTCATATTAGTGCGGGGAGTGAGCTGGGCGTGGGAAGTTGTTTTGCGCTTGATTCTAAAAAATGGAAGGGTGAGTTATGAAAGTAGGTTTTCAGTATTGAAAAAATATATATCAAAAATATTATTATCTGTTTTTATTGTTTTAGGGCTGGGTTGCGGGCAAAGCTCTCAGGAATCTAAAATACAACGGCTTGTCATTGCCATTGATGCCACATTTATCCCAATGTCCTTTTTAAATGATCAAGGTGAACTCGATGGATTTGAGGTCGACTTGATCAAGGCGGTCACTAAAAATGCCGGGTTTGACTATGAACTGGTAAATATTGAATGGGGTGGATTGTTTGGAGGCCTGATTACAAAAAAATTTGATTTGGTTATCAGCTCGATAACGATTCTCGAAGAAAGAAAAAATCGCATGGCTTTCAGCATTCCATACTTACAGAGTGGAGTGGCTGTGTTGGTTCGAAATGATATTAGTAATGTAGAAAGCTTAGAACAACTTGCGGAAATGCAGGCTACCATTGGCGCTCAAATCAATACGACTTCCTATTATTTTTTGCAGAAATATGAAGGCATAAAGATTAAGACCTATGAAAAATTTGGCCACGCATTCATCGACTTAGCGAATGAGGGCAACGATGGTGTAGTAGGAGACTCTGTTCAGGTGAATTATTATTTTAATAAAAATAAAGAATTGTCTCAAAAGGCTAAATTTCTCGGTTCAAGACTGACTTCGGAGTTTTATGGCATTGTTTTGCGCAAAGAAGATGTTGAACTGAAACGAAAAATAGACGCAAGTTTAACCATGCTGATTGAAGATGGGACGATTCAAAAGCTTCATGATAAATGGGAGCTGGGTGAATTTGCCGCAGTGCCCCGACCTGAAAATTCAAACTGAATTGAACGCTTTAACCTGAAAGAACTCAGGTTTTGCCTGGTTGTCATAATGGGTGTAAACTGTTTTTGTGGAATGAGTAAAACCTGATTAACGGTTGACTAAGGAGAATATCATGGACCGAATAGCAAAGCTTGTGTGTTTGGCAGTCGTTTTTTTGTTTGTTTTTACAGCTAATTTTAATGGCATCTTGATTGAACCGTTTGCTCCGTCTATTGCTGAGGCGAAGAAAAAACATAAGAAGCATAAAAAACATAAGAATGATAAGGGCAAGGACAAAGATAGAGATAAGGGTAAAGATAAAGATAAGGGCAAAGACAAAGATAGGGATAAAGGCAAGGACAAAGATAGGGATAAAGGCAAGGACAAAGATAAGGACGATGATTAACGGGGGACAAATATCCTCTGTGTTTGAGTGGTTGGCTCAGAAAGGGGCGTAGGCGGGGATTTTGATCAGTTGGCTAATGTTCCTGCGATGCAACCGGTCAATAGGGTAGCCAGAAATGATGTCCATAAGGCTCGACCGCCCATTAGGGTGATGTCATTGGCCCGTGAGGGAACCAGCGCGGTTAGGCCACCAATAAAAATCCCCGTGCTGGCGAGATGCACGAAGCCGCATAAGGCGTAGGTTAGAATAGTTACTGACCTTTGCGTAAAAGGTGCGGGGTCGGCAAGCTGGACCTGTGCCAGGGTAAAATAGGCTGAGACCTCTGTTTCGATAAACCGGGAACCTAAGATTTGGCTTGCCAGTTGCCATTCTTCAGGGTGTAGCCCTAGAAGGGCAGAAAAAGGTAGGGTCAGCCATCCTAATAGAGTTTGAATTGAAATATTTTGCCCGAATGATTTTGTCAGCGCCAAATCGAATAAAGCTTCGAGGCCGAGCACGATGATTAATACGGTTGCGATCCCCACTGCCATCTTGACCCCCTGCGAGCCTCCTTCTACTAAAGAAACCATAAAGTTAGATTGTTTTTCTGTTTCGTCCGCAGGCAAGTTTCTTAAAGTTTCGGGGCTATCTTGTTCTGGCAGTGAAAGCTTGCTGGTTATGATGGCACAGGGGATGGAAATCAACGATGCGGAAACGAGATGCCCGGCAATTTGAGGGAAAATATCACGCAGGGCGATGACATAAATTCCCATGACGGTGCTGGCAACAGTTGCCATCATGCAGGTCATTAAGGTGAGCAGTTCGGAGCGAGTCATCTTGGTGAGGTAAGGTTGAATGGTCAGGCCCGACTCAATGCCGACAAAAATATTTGCGGCGGCAGATAATGATTCCGCTCCAGATAGCCCTAATATGCGATAGAAGATACGGGCAAAAAAGCGAACCACCGTTTGCATGATTCCCAAATAATAGAGGCCAGAGATGACGGCTGAAAAAAATATGACTGAGGGAAGCACTTGAAAAGCAAGGATGAATCCTACCGAGGGGGTGTGGTCGGGCAAGGTTTGCCCCGGCCCTAGGGCGAGCGGGCCAAACAGAAATAACGCGCCTTTTTGCGATGCGTTGAGCAATGCCACCAGTGCATCATTGGCCCATTGTAAAGCTGATCGAGACCAAGAAAGCCAAAACGTTAGCGCTCCCAAAACCCAAGCCAGAGCAATGCTTCGAAGAATGGTTTTTGTTTTGATTTTATGTCGATTGCCGGTGGCCCAGGCTATTAACGACACAATAAAAAAACCGATCAGTGATATTAAACGGTAATTAATTTCATCCATAGTTTAAAAAGCTTGAGGCCCGATGCGGGTCATATTGGGTGTTAGGTTAGCATTAATATGGTTATCTGAAAGTATTAATAAATTGGGGATACCTTTTCGGGTGTGGGCGGGATAGTATAATAGAGTGACGATTGACCTTTCGAGAAAATAAAACTTTGAAGAAAAAACTACTCATTATTTTTTTGTGGATTTTTGCGTTGGGGCTTTTTTATTTCTGCCTGCAATCGATTGACTTGAATCGAGCGTGGATCGAATTTTCCCAAGCGGACCCTTTTTGGTTGTTTTGTGCGGTATTTTTTAATGCCTGCATTTTACTGGTGTGGACTTCGCTCTGGTATCTATTGTTACCAAAAAAATATAAAGCACCTTTCTTTCGAGTCTTTCAGGCCAACTCATACATGTCCACCTCTTGTAATACCATCCCTTTTCCGGGCGGTCATGCAGTGGGCGTTATGGCTTTAGCCCGAAGAGCTGAAGTGGGGCATTCGGTGGCACTCTCTGTTCTAGCACTCGATCAGCTCATGGAGGGGTTCGCAAAAATTTTTGTTCTGACGTTGGTGGCTATTTTTGTTCCTTTACCAGAGGTCATGTCTCAAGGAATTTTCGTATTTGTGGGGGTGGTGGTTATTTTTGCGTCAACCTTGTTTTACCTAGCGCATCGTCCACCAAGTGTTAAAGAAGGGCAATCTGCTACAAGCTGGACAGGGAAAATAAAAGGTTTTGTATCGGGCTGGTCTGTCCATTTAGAAATTTTAAGAGATTTACCCATTTTTAGTTTGGGTCTTTTTTTGGGTCTTTTAATGATGTGTGTTCAGACTTTGGGGATTTGGGCGGTACAAAAAAGCCTGCACCTCGACCTGCCTTTCTGGGCCCCCATTTTGGTCATGGGCGCATTGAATTTGGCAACGATTTTACCCGTCACTCCGGGGAATTTTGGGGTTTATGAAGGAACCGCGTTTTTGGCCTATCAATTTTATGGGCTTTCTTCTGAGTCGGCTCTCAGTCTGGCTATCCTGCAACATGTTTGCTTCTTATTACCAATGGTCGGTACGGGTTATCTGGTTCTTTTACTTCAGACGACTTCAGAAAAACAAAGTCTGTCAGAAGATGAGTTGGTTGCCGATGAAACCTAATGATGGATGATAGGGGAATCAATTGAGCTTTTCATAATATTAGGTAGCCCACCTCTTTCGATGGTATACTCTTGCGAAAATAATTGGGTTGCGGATATGTGGGGGCGTTAGCTTATTCAAAGCAGAGCCCTTGGCTCATAAAGATTCGCAGTTCTATGGTAACTGGGGAAGGTTTATTGATGGGCTTAATTGACCTTGCCACTTAATTTGTCGGGGGTGAACGATTATGGCAGAGGGAAAAGTTAAATGGTTTAACGATAGCAAGGGGTATGGTTTTATTGTGTCCAGCGATGGAGAAGATTGCTTCGTCCATTTCTCAGAAATCCAAGGGGAAGGTTTCAAAACCCTTGCAGAAGGCCAGCCAGTCGAGTTTGATAAAAGTATGGGAGAAAAAGGTCCTCAAGCTTCAAAGGTCATCGCGAAATAAATTTTATGTGCAAGTAATAACCGGTAGAGCGTTTGCTCTGCCGGTTTTTTTATGGGCTGGAGGTTTGCGCTAATAATTTTTCTACCTGATGCCACACTTTGTCTACGGTGATATGGCTGAAAAGAAAATCTGGGGAATCGGGTTTGCCAGCACTGCCTGTTTTTGCTGGATCAATTTCTATGATTTTATAGCGATTCTCAGGAATTTCATGCGGGCCAGAGCCGAGCGGCGAGATGGACCCGAAAAGAGCGACAATCGGAGTTTTCATCGCAAACCCAATATGCATGGGGCCAGTGTCGGAGGTCACCATGAGTCGAGCTTGTGCAATGAGGCTAGCATTTACCATTAATGGCTGGTCGCAGACTTCGATCGCTCGCGGAGAATCAATTTGACTCAAAACCGCATGGCCTCGTGATTTTTCATGAGGCCCCCCGCCAAGGATTATATTGCAGGAGGTTTTTTCGAGGATTCGTTTTGCCAGAGCAGTAAAACGATCTGGCATCCATCGCCTGCCTTCCACCGCCGCCCCTAAATTCAGATAAATATATTTTCCTGATATGAAGTCATGTTTATGCAAAAGTTTTTGTGCTCGGTCGAGCGCGGCGGGGTCGAGGAAAATTTCCATCTGCCCTCCATCGGCTTTCACACCAAGCTTTTCAAGCATGATCAATCTTCTTTGTATTCCATGTACGTGGGTTTTAATTTCTACACGATATGACTCAGGCAGCCAATTGAAATTTTGGTGATACCAAGTAGGCGTTGACCGAAGCCAGGGTATAACGCGTTTGAAATTTCGGTTTGCGTGGAAAATAAGAATGGCATCGTAATGTCGGCCTAACAATTGAATTCCTAAAAGAGGTTGGCAGTACCATTGTTCCTGGTATTCAAAGATTTTGCTCAGGTGGGGGTTGAACTCAAATAAAGGTTTCCAAGCTGTGCTTACAATCAGGTCAATCTCAATTTCAGGGTACGCTTTTTTTAAGGCTCGAATGCCAGGCGTTCCCCAAAGGCTGTCACCCATACCTGTGGCACTTATTATGAGAACCTTTTTCATGTTTAAGACTAGTTACTAATTATTATTAATGAATTGAACCGTCAGTCACTCGTAATGAGGACGAAAAAAAACAGGTCTTTACTATATCACTATGAGACCTCTTTCAGCTTTGAATTTACTGAGATATTCTTTTCTCAAAATAACAGGATGGTTTAGTACATGCATGGGTGCGTTGGAAAATACTTTACCCAAAACTATGCATTTAAATCACAAAGGCTAGGACTCCGCTATATAAATGGCCGAATAGATGGTGAGCATTTAAACCAGGAACCTGTGATAATATGGCAAGGTTTAGATAGATTGAGATCCAATCTTTATTGCTTTCGAGATCAGAGTTGTTCATAAACTATTTATTCACCAGCTATTTAAAAAAGAGGTGCGGTCATGACAAAAAGTGCTTTCACACCCAATGCCGGCGATAGCATTATTGTAAGATTGGAAATCGGCGGTCAGACTCAAGGTTTGTCTCAGGTCGCATCCATCGTCGCAGAACTCAACGGTCAAATCGGCGCGATCGATTTGGTTCGGCCTCTTTCTGGTGGAGCCTCGATAAGAGATTTTAGCATCTATACAACCGGGGCAGAGCATGGCGATGAAATCGTTGCGGCTCTGAAAGCGGTTGACGGAATTGAAGTTATTCATTCTTCAGACCGCACATTTCTCATGCATTTGGGGGGGAAGATAGAAGTTGTCAGCCGTCAAACTCTTAAAACCCGAGACGACCTTTCTATGGCCTACACGCCTGGAGTGGGTCGTGTTTGTACTGCCATTCACCAGAATCCAGAAGAAGTGTATAAGCTGACCATCAAGCGCAATACGGTAGCGATTGTGACAGATGGCTCAGCAGTGCTGGGGCTGGGTAATATTGGGCCGTATGCGGCCATGCCGGTTATGGAAGGCAAAGCCATGTTGTTTAAGGAATTTGCCGGCATCGACGCCTTCCCTATCTGCTTGGACACGAAAAATGCCGATGAGGTGGTGAATGCTGTACGGGCGATTGCCCCTGGCTTCGGCGGCATTAATTTAGAGGATATTGCCGCACCGCATTGTTTTGAGATTGAAAGACGATTGCAGGAGGAGTTAGACATCCCCGTATTTCATGATGATCAGCACGGAACGGCTGTGGTGGTTTCTTCTGCTTTGATCAATGCGATGAAATTGCTGAATAAAAAACCTGAAGACCTGAAAGTCGTGGTTCTGGGCGCAGGAGCCGCTGGGACGGCCTGCACAAAGATGATAAAGCAACTCAAGGTGGGTAATATTATTGCTTGTGACCGCAAAGGCGCGATTCATAATTCACGCGGTGATCTGAACGAGGCGAAACAATGGTTTGCAGACAACACCAACCCGGAAGGGTTGAAAGGTACTTTGAGTGAGGTCATCGCTGGTGCCGATGTTTTTCTAGGTGTGTCGGGCCCCCGTCAATTGAGTGTTGCGGATATAAAAAAAATGGCGAAAGATCCGATTGTTTTTGCATTGGCAAACCCGATTCCAGAAATTTTACCAGAAGAAGCCGCACCGCATGTGACGGTGATGGCAACCGGTCGAAGCGACTACCCCAACCAGATCAATAATGTTTTATGCTTTCCGGGTCTTTTCAAGGGGGCTTTAAATTGTCTCGCCACACATATCAATGAAGAGATGAAAATGGCCGCCGCTTATGCGATTGCGGGTTGTATTGCTGAAGACCATCTGCAACCGGAATATATTATTCCCAGCGTGTTTGATGCAAAGGTTGTGGAAAATGTTTCTGCGGCGGTGATAAAAGCCGCGAGAGAAACCGGTGTCGCACGTGTCAGAGGTAGAAATAAATTTGAATAAAAGATGCACTGCGATGGGTATAGATTTAAAGAAAATTAACGGTCAACGTTTCTTTTCAAAAAGAGTGAGTCTGTGTATACTAGTTCAGTCCCTATTAGATTTTCTTGATAATAGATTTTTAACTTCCTCTTTCTCGCCTTCAATGCTTCGGGTATGAAAAACGTTCTTGGTTGGTGCTTCAAAAATATTACCCAGCGTTATCCAGGTTCCTTGCTGATTTTTGCAGTTCTTTTAAGTGGAGTATCCATTTATTGGGCGAGTGGTTTGGCGTTCAACCCCAGAATGGATAATCTTCTCCCTCAGGATTTACCTTTAATAAAAGAATTTAATGAAGTCATAGATAAAACCGGGGGGTCGGGGCCGTTGGTGGTTGTTCTGGAACAGTTGAACCCCATTCAGGCTCCAGAAGTGATTGATAAGCTGGCCAAGGCGCTAAAAAAAGTACCCGGAACGCATTTTGTCGATTCAAAAAGCCCGGAAGATTTTTTCAAAAACCGTCAACTCTTGTTAATGCCCAAGCCCGACTTGTTGCAACTGGAAACCTTGGTGGGAGAGGCGATTGACTACGCTAGGGGGCAGTTTGGTGGTTTTTTTGGTGAGGAAAAACTGTTTAACCCGATCCAGCTTCAGAAGCTCGCCGACCGATTTAAAATCTTTGAAGATATCAACCCCTACCATAAGGGAAAACACTTAGAAAATTATTATATTTTTGTCAAACCCAATGGGTCGATCACTGATACTGATTTTACGGAGCAATATGTACGACTCATCGAAGAGGCGATTGACAAGACAGGCCTAGAGAAGGATAACCCCGACTTACATATTAAACTCACTGGGTCCTTGATGGTGAGGTTAGAAGAAAACCAGATCATTCAAAATGATCTCAGCAAGTCAGCCATTCTTGCGGCATTACTGGCAAGTTGTATCATTCTTATTTATACCCGATCTTTTTTTTCTATACCGCTCATCATTTTCCCCTTGTTGCTATCGTTGTCTTATACCTTTGCCTTGACTCGGCTCATCATTGGGCACCTCAATATCATCTCGGGTTTTCTGGTGGCAATATTAATGGGGCTGGGAATTGATTATGGAATTCATCTCTATATTCGCTTCAAACAAGAGCTTCTAAAGGGGAAAAGCATTGCGGAGGCGGCTGAACTGGTTGTGACTCAGGTGGGGCGCTCGGGTCTTGTCGCCATGCTGACAACGGTGAGCGTTTTTTCAATACTGAGTTTCTCAGACTTCCCGGGATTTTCAGAGTTTGGGATCATTGCAACCTTGGGCATTCTCTGCGCATTTTTGAGCTATTATTTCATTTTTCCTGCTCAGGCATTGTTTTATGACAAAATACATTGGATAAGCAAGCCCACACCCCGGTTGTTCACCCTTAAAATTTCTAACCTATACTCAAGCACTCCTTATTTTCTTTCTGCCATATTTCTTTTGCTCATGGCGTTGAGCTTTGTTCTTCTACCTGAACTCAAGTTTGAGTATGATTTTCAGAAATTGAAAGGGGAGTCGCCAGCCAGTGATTATGAGACGATTACCACCGATGATTTCGGCTTGGCATTTTCCCCAACATTGATTCTAACTCCGAAAAAGGAAGACCTGTTTGAAATTCACACCGCTTTGGACGAAATCAAAGATGATAGCGGAGACCAGACAATCATAGGGCTTCAATACTCTCTCAACCTGTTCAGCCCCCAAGAGTACGAGTCTAAGAAGGATGTGGTGGGTCGGATTCAAAAAATATTTCATGACAACACAGATATTATAAAATTTTCATTGGGCAATGACCGCTATGAGAATTTTAAAAAATTAGTGAGCGTGGAGCCTTTTGATGAAAATCAAATGCCGCAAAATTTGTTCAAAAAACTGCGTGCTGGAGATGATTATTTGTTTTTATTATTTTCTCCTGCTGATAAAAATTTCTTTCGTGTCGAAAATATTTATAAGTTAGAAAAGGAAGTTGAAGCGTTAAAACAGAAGATGGTAGAGAAAAACATTAAATTAGCGGTATTAAATGAAAATCTGATCGCGGCAAAAATTTTAGACTGGGTTAAAGAAAAAGGACCAAGAGCCATGGTTTTAGCGTTCATATTGGTCTTCTTAATTCTTGTTGTCGATCTTCGAAGCGTACATTTGTCCGTGATCACCTTTATGCCTCTTTTTACGGGTCTGGCTTTGACCGGCGCACTCATGTCGGTTTTTAATATAAAATTGAACTTCATTAATATTGTTATGCTTCCCTCCATTGTGGGAATCATGATTGATCATTGTATTTACCTCATTCACCACATTCTGGATTACTCGAAAGGGTCTTCCCTTAAATCTTTGCAAGAGACAGGCAGTGCCATAATACTGTCGGCTCTAACCAGCTTGGCAGGTTATGTGAGTTTAAATATTGCTCATCATGCAGGGGTTCGTTCTATTGCCTCGGTGGTGGGAATAGGAATTATCACCTGCACGGTTTGTGCTTTGTTCATGTTGCCAGCCTTGTTTGAGCTGAGAAAGCACAATTTCCCATTTGTTCTTTCAAGGAAGCGTTAAGGACCTATGAACCATTGCATAGATATTGAGTTATTTTCAATTCAAATAAAGAGGGTTTAATGATGCGGATGGCATTAATTTTTGTGGTTGTTTTGTTGGTCGGTTGCTCTGATGATCGCAAGGTCGAAGATTTTGTCCATGAAGAGGGTGACAAGAAAGGTGTAGTAGAATTTAAAGAAGCGAATAACAGGTGTAAAACGGAAAAAGATAAATTCAGTAATAAAATTCAAGGCCGCGAGATGGGCTTTGAAGGTGAGCATACAGGCTATCTGGCTTGCATGAAGTTGAAGGGGTGGAGTCAGAGGTAAACTTCTGATTTAGGCCTTAAGGAATGTGACCCCAGGCTCTTTGAATGATTGCAGAAGGCTGATGCACGAGGTGGCATGTTTTACAAGATTGTTTAGCGATATAGCCCATTTTTTTCTGAAATAATTTTGCATCGGGGACTCCCGACGCAAGGCTCTTCTTAATCTCTTGAAGTGCATCGACAATATCTTCCCCCACAAAAAAATCCTTCACGGTTGTTGAGTTTTTGGTCCATTCTGTGACATGGCATTTTGAGCAGGCCGACCTCAAACCTTTAAATCGCTTCGAGAATATATCGATTGCTTTCCAAGACGCGGTATAATTTTCCTGATTGAAATAAATCTTAATACTTTCTAAAGAGTTTGCAAGCTGATGCATGTATTGGTTGTAACTCAATTCCTTTTCATTGACGGGGTCGAATAATTTAATGGTCTGGGTCGACGGCCAATGGTATCGGGTCCATACACTGATATTGTGTTTTTGGTGGCATTGCGTACAGGTTTTCTCAAGTTTGGTAGCGAGTTGAGCTGTCTTTTCTGTGTTGTTTTTTGCAACGCTTGCGTTAAATAACTTTGCCGTTTCGAGGTCAAACAAGTCTTTCCACTCCGGAACCATTTCAGAGGCTTTTTGGTAAGACGCGCCAAACGCCTTGGCACTTTCTAGGGCTTTTTCCCTTTTCTCGGCATCGAGATAAATAAATACCTCTTGAAAATTTTTATTGATTTGGCGCATTTGTTCCACCCATTTCGAGGTTTTGCCTCGTTCTGAGTAGAGCTTGTCGAGCGATTTTGGCGGTGGCTGAAGCAAAAAATCCGCAGAATATGAAAGAGAGGGGATGAATATAAAAATGCACCCTGCCAGACAGGAAAACATTGTTTTTAAATTCACGGTACGCATTTAGATGGATTTAATGCGGTAAAAATAATCCCCCAGTTGGAAGGGGCTTCCCGTACGGACGATACTGCAAAAACGGCGGGCAACATCGAGGTCTGTTTGCAATGTCTCTTTCAACTTCTGATAAGATATATCTTCCCAAAAAGAAAAATCCCTAGATCGTTCCAGTGGGAACTCAGAGATATCCTCCATTTCAACATTAAAATGATCTTTCATGGTTTTCCGGCTTTCTAGGCAGAGTTTGATTTAATTCATTATATTATATACTAATTTGCTCAATCTATTATTCGAGCTTGTTATCGTTTGTCGGCTTTGCTATTTTCGCTGAGTCCTCAAAAATTATTTGGTTTAAATTATGCTTTTAGTCATTGATGTTGGTAACTCCAATAATGTGATTGGTTTGTTTTCTGATAAAGAACTATTGTCGCATTGGCGGATTCGTACAGAATGGAACCGTACTGCTGATGAGTACTGGGTTTTGTTCAAGGAATTTATTCTGTCAAACCATGTTGAGATCGACGATATTGACGATATTGTCATCGCCTGTGTCGTCCCCTCATTAGTTCCTGTTCTGCAAGAAATGGCGCGTAAATATTTTTCCTGCGATCCGTTGGTTGTGGGGCCGGGTATTAAAACTGGAATTTCGATCCTCTACCGTAACCCCGCCGAAGTGGGGGCCGACCGAATCGTAAACTCAGTCGCGGCTTTTGAAAAATATGGTGGGCCGCTGATCATTGTAGATTTTGGTACCGCCACGACTTTCGATGTGGTTTCAAAAAAAGGGGAGTATCTAGGCGGGATCATTTTCCCCGGAATTCAGATTTCGCTGGAAGCCTTGTTTAAAAATACGGCCAAATTACCCCGTATTGATATGCAGGTGCCAGATAAAGTTATTGGCAAATCAACCGTTGAGAGCATTCGTTCGGGGGCGGTCTATGGTTTTGCTGGTATGATTGAAAATCTAGTTTTGCAAATTAAAAAAGAACTGGGAACCAATGCCTATGTTGTGGCAACAGGGGGAATTGTAGAGTGGGTCTCTTCAAAAACAAATGTGATTGATATGTTAGACCCCTTTTTGACTCTGGATGGGTTAAGAATTATTTATGAAAAAAATCATCAGGAAAGACTGAAGTAACAACACAGGCTATTCCAGACTTAAGGTTTCCGGTTAGAGGAGGAGGAGAAAACCTAGCAAGCCTGAAATAACCTGCGTTTTGGGTCGCGCTACTAAGATTTTTTCTTTATAGAGCTTTTGCGAATGAAAAGGCGCACCATTCGGTGATCGTCTTCAATATCCGAAATTTTATATCCTTGGTTTTTGGCCCATCGCGATAAAGCATCGGTGATATCTCTTTTTTTATCGACAATGAGTTCTAAGATTCCATTTTTTTTGATACGAGTGAATTCTTCCGATGCTAATTGCAACGCGCTGAAAAATGAATGCCCACGTATATCGATTGTTTTAAACATTTCCATTTTTGTTCTCTCCCATTTTCAGTCAGGGGGTCAATTTCCCTAGACAGTCACTAATCATATGAGACCATTCTAGGGAACGAACATTAAAAGTCTGTTAATCTGGAATTAATATTTTTTAATATTTTACAGTAGGTTCCGTCTCTAACATGAGGTGGTATTAATTAACTATCTGAAATTTAATGCGCTATCTCGCTTTGAGGTGGTTTTTGAGGGCCGAAAAACGAGTCTATGCTGGCACTGATATTTATGGTTCGTTTTCCATTGAGCCTGTGAATGACAAGCTGTTAGTATGAAGGTCATTTCTTAGCGAATAAAATAATCATAAATATGCAAGCCATCAGGGGACGATAATGGGGATTGAGCGAGGTGGGAATTCGGAGTATGAAGAGCACGAACCTTCTTTAGAAGAGAAAACGGCTAAGTGGGAGGAAACCCTCAAGCCCTTATTGGCGGAAGACCCGTGCGTGCTGAAACTTTCGGGCAAATATATCTCGAACGACGATGTTAAAATTATTTGTGATTATCAGGGGCTGGCAAAAGTTCGGGCTCTTGATCTTTCTGATAATCAAATCAGTGATGATGTGTTGCTCACTATTTTTGGGTCGGAAAACCTTGTTCAGATTGAGGAATTATTTTTGGGCATTAATTTTTTGACGGGACAAGGGTTGATAGATATCGCTGGTTCCAATGAGATTAAGCTGGAGAACTTGAAGAAACTGGTCGTTTCCGACAATCGTCTGACCGACTTGTCGGTGGCAGAATTTATGCGGTCTAAAAATTTCCCCAACTTGGAATCTTTGGATATCGGTTGGAATGAGGTGGGCAATGAAACGGCGAAGGCTCTGGGTGAGGTGAGTGCCTTTGCCAGCTTGCAGTGTTTGGAAATGGAGCGCGGTTATATTGAGATCGAGGCTCTGAAAGAAATGGTTCAAGGGAGTCTTATGGACCAGTTGCAAGAGCTGGATCTTTCGGCTAATAAATTGAAAGACGAAGGCGTACAGGTGTTAGCTTTGGCTTCGAAGTGGAAGTCGCTTAAAGCTTTGCGGCTTTCGCAAAATATGTTTGGAGATGATGGGGCAAAAGCATTGGGTGAATCGGTTTCATTAGCTGGCTTGACCCAACTATATATCGGACGCAACTATTTTGGTGCCGAGGGGGCGCAGGCAATCTATGAAAGCAAAACGATAACAGGCCTCAAAACGCTGGTGCTTAAGGAAGGTGTGGAGAGTGACCCTGGGTTGGTCAATTATTCTCGGCCAGAACTACTTCGCCCCGATGACCCGAACTCTATTTAAGTTTTCGTGTTCTTTTCACTAGAGGCGAAAATTGAAATTAGAAAACTTTGAGTTTTTCTAATTTATTGAGTTTCGGTGAATTTTTTAAAGCCGCTTTGGCTTCTTCAGATTTGACTCGGTTGCCCCCCAAGTGCAGATATGTCAAATTGCACAGGTTATCAGAGTCGGCAATAGCCAGTGCACCCTCGTCGCCGACTTTATTGTCAACCAGATTCAAGTATTTAACTTTTGTTAGCACGGAAGACTGGGCCAGTGCCTTTGCGCCCTCTGCAGTGATGCCGTTGCATTCCAGGTTCAATGTCACGACCTCTGAAAAAACTTCTGATTGAGCGATAATTTTAGCACCCTCATCGCCAATATTGTTGGAACCTAAGTGAACATCGACTATTTTAGGGAGGAAGGGAGACTCAGCAAGAATCTTGATTCCTTCAGGCCCAAGGTGATTATGGGTGATGATTACACTGGTGATGCTTTGAATGAAGCGAAAATTAGCGATCAGGCCAGCGAGGTGGGGGCCGTGATCGGCTTCAATTTTTCCGGTTTTTGAAAACAGATAGGCATCTTGAATTTTAAGAACTTTTTTGTCCTTAATATTCTCGAATAGAATTTTTTCTTTTGGGGAGAGGTTATCCCCTTCACCGGCATAGTTTTCGCCGTCGTTACACAATTCCTCCCAATTCTTAAGCTTATTTTTCATGGGTGTTTAGCGAGATAACCTTTTATGTTTTGCGCAACCTTGCTGGTTGCCCATGTCACAGGCTTTCAGGTAAAACTGCAATGCTTTTTTCTGACGGCCTTCTTTATAATTCAGGGTTCCCAAGTTAAAGCAAGAAGGGTCTTCGCCTGCATTGCAGGATTTTGTAAACATTTTTCGTGCTTGTTTAAATTCTTTGCTGTAGGGCGTTCCTCTCATTGTCATGAGAATGCCGCCGTTGGTGCATCCGGTCATATAACCTGCATCGCAGGCCTTAATATAAAATTTCAAAGCTGTTTTGTTATCGCGTTCGATCATGCGATAACGTTCTCCCATCTGAAAACATGCTGTTGAGTTGCCTTCCTCACAAAGGGCTCTTTTTTTCTGAGTCACCTCATCATCGTCTGCCCAAACGCCAGTTGCTAGAAGAATGCTACAAGCCAGTATTGTAAATCGAATAAGATTTTTCACAGTATTGTCCTTTTCCTAATAAGTGGTTGGTCAAGGAAAATGGGAATTGGACTCCCAAGAAGTCTAATTATACCACCCGAGCCGTGGCATAAGAAGGAAAACATGGAGCCATGAACATTCATGAATGAGGTTTCGTTTGCATCATAAGAAAGATTCCATTACTCTTTTTACGTTATTAAAAATTAAGCGTTTTCAAGCCAACGGGTGTTTCCAATGCTTTGAAATGGCTTGCTATCTATAAGGTGCTAATCGTTGAATATTGTCATGCTGGGCTATCGCGGAACAGGTAAATCAGTGATCTCAAAAATCCTCTCTAAAGAGCTGAAGAGGAAGTTGTTTCGGGTTGATGATTTGATCACTCAAACTGCTGGAATGCCTATACCCAAATATGTGGAACAAGAAGGCTGGCCAGCTTTCCGAAAATTGGAATCTGAAGTTGTCGTGAGAGTTTCTGGCGAGGCGCATAATAGCATTATTGATTGTGGTGGGGGCGTAGTGCTGAATGGTGAAAATATGAGCCTTTTGAAAAAACAGGGCAAATGCGTTCTGCTAACGGCGAGCTTAGATACCATCATCGACAGAATCAAAAAAGATCGCAATCGACCGGCGTTAGAAGAGGGGCTGAATTTTGAGGAAACGCAAAAGAAGATTCTTGCTGATCGACATGAAAAATATCAGTCCTCAGCAGATTTTATTTGCGATACCACAACCCGTAAGCCGGGAGAAACGGCTCATGAGATCATTGCTTATTATAAAAAAAAGGGTTGGTTGAAATGATAAGCCCTTACTTTGAAAGCTTGATTAAAAATAGCCTGACGGTTTTGGCAGAAGAACCGGATGATTCTACTGGAATGGTTTGGAGCGAAGAAGAAGCCAATGCTGAAATTGAAAATAGCGAGAAGGCGATCTATAAACTCGACCTCATTGACAAAGAAGTTCTCTTGGAAGAAATTGCCGATCTTTTGTCTTATGACACGATTTGTAAGGTGAAAGAGTTGTGGCTGGATAAAAATGAATTTGGGGATGAAGGGGTCGAAGCCTTGGCAACATCGACTCAAATTAAGAAGCTGATGGTTCTTTCTTTGGCTTATAACAAACTGAGTAATTACTCCGTGCAGTCTTTAGCGGTTTCCCCCTTTCTTTGCAATTTGCGCAAACTTTTTCTGCAGGGCAACAACCTCAGCCATGATGCTTTGAGAGCGCTGGCGAGTTCACAAACACTTTCCAACCTGCAAATGCTTTATCTAAACCTCAACCCAATCGGGCCACATGGTGCACGGGTGCTTGCAGGAGAATCTCAAATGAAAAACCTGCGAGAGTTGTACCTGCAAAAGACAGGTTTGGGGTTGGGTGGGTTGGAGGCATTGTGTGAGTCGGAAAACTTTCAGGAGTTGACGCTTTTGTCTTTGGCTGGCAATGGGTTGGTGGACAATGCGGTGGATGTTCTTTGCCGTTCCAAGGCATTTCCTCGTTTAATCACTCTTGATTTGTATCACAATAGACTGAGTGATCGGGCTGTTGATCAACTGCGATCTTCTGCTAACCTTAAAAGCGTTCGAGCTTTTCAGGTTGACTGGAGAGGTTGACCGGAGTTCGAAATGCTGAAAGAACTCCCAAGCCAGAAAATAATCCTGCAACATTTTGATGAAAAAGATTCGCGGATGGCGCATATCATTCGCCAAGTTGGGCCTTTCAAGCTAAGCCGAAATAAAAATTATTTTCTAGTCCTGTGCAAAGCTATCATCTCGCAACAAATTTCAACCCGCGCGGCTGAGTCGATCACGCGGCGTTTTGAAAATCTGTTGCCCGGTGTGAGGCCGACCCCTGAAAGAGTGCAGGAACTAGCCGAAAAAGATTTGCGGGCAGTGGGCCTGTCGAGCCAGAAAGTGAAGTATATTAACGACCTCAGTGAAAAATTTCTCGATGGCACGATTCGGCCCCATCGCATGCCTTATTTGGAGAATGACGCAATCATTGAGCAGTTGACGGGAGTTTATGGCATCGGTCGGTGGACGGCTGAGATGTTCCTAATTTTTTCTCTGAACCGGATGGATGTTTTGCCAGTGGGGGACTTGGGTCTCAAGGCCGGGTTGAAACAAATTTATAATATGAGGGCATTGCCCAGCCCAGAAAGAGTTCGCGCCGTTGGCAAAAAATGGCACCCTTTTGAGACTGTGGGCGCTTGGTATGCATGGCGCATTCTGGACGAGGGAATTGTTGCGTACTAAAAATAATGGGAGGAGTCATGGATTTTATAGATGAAAAGATTGAAGACTATGCTTATCGGCACACCAGTGAAGAAAGTGCGCTGTTAAAAAGTCTTGAAGAGGAGACTTACGACAAACTAGAGATTCCCCATATGACGACGGGGAGGGTCGAAGCGAAGTTGTTAAAGCTGCTGGCTCGCATGGCAGGGGCTAGGCGTATTTTAGAAGTGGGTACATTTGGTGGTTATAGCGCCTTATCAATGGCAGAAGCCTTGCCTGAGGATGGCATCTTGATGACCTGTGACATCGACCCGGTGGCCATTGCTTTTGCAAAAAAATATTTTTCGCAAAGCGAGCACGGAAAAAAAATAACTTTGCTGGAAGGCCCCGCGCTGGAATCTCTTAAAAATATAGCTGGGCCTTTTGACATGGCTTTCATCGATGCGGATAAAGAGAACTACAGTAATTATTACGAAGCTATTTTACCTTTGATTCGCCCAGGTGGATTGATTGCCGTGGACAATGTTTTATGGAGCGGCAGAGTGCTTGACCCTCAAGACCCTGCAGATAGGGCAATCCATGAATTCAATGAGCGGGTCGTACAGGATCAACGTGTCGAATCGGTTCTGTTAACCGTGAGAGACGGTTTAAACTGCATTGTCAAAAATCACTAGCCATGTGGAAATCGGTCGAATCGCTGCTGACACTATAAAGGTGTTTGCGCGGCAGGCTGGTGTTTAAGGCTTTGGGTTTTTGGATCGACCGAGCATGGTTGAACCTGTGGGTTGGGTGTGTTAGTTTGAAAAAAAATATGAACTCTTGGTTGCGTTCGCAACCCATAACTCTAAATACTTGATATGGCAGAAACTTTAGGCAGTCTGGTTGATAAACTCTCAATAAAAAATTTACGCATCTGGCATTTGGATGAAGCTTTGGAAGAGGAAGGTATATCGACCTCTAAACGAGAAGAACTCAAGGCCAAAAGAGATCTGGCGGATAAGCAGAGGCAAGACCTGACGGATGAGGTTGATGGCTTTCTGGGGGCGGCTTTACGAGGGGAAGTTCGTATTCGAGATGAAAAAATTAAGTTGTATACAAACACCAATGTTTCGTCTTCGGATGCGATTAAAAAATTAGGCGAAGCGGTGAGCGAACTGGCGTTCCGAAATATCAAGCTTTGGCATTTGGAAGATGAGGCACGGCGGACAGACTTACCGGATTCTACGATTGTGCAAACTAAGAGAAGAATCGACTCGACCAATCAAGAACGCAACGACCTAATGGATAAGGTCGATAAAATCCTTCTAAGTAGTTCTGATGAAAAATAGTGAGTGACGCAATTTAGAAATAGCTGTCGAGCAAGGCATTTCTTTTCTGCTCATACTCTTTTTCATCGATCAGGTTTTTTTCGTACAGATTTTTCAGTAATCCCAGCTTTTCTTCTAAGGCGGGGTCGGTTCTTTTTGAGGCGCTATTGCCGGAGGGTTCTTTTATTGCCGGCTTTTTGTTAGAAGGTCGATCGGCAATACTTTTTTTCTCCGCATTTTGTTGCGCTTGTGAAAAAGGCCTGAGTTGGGAAAAGATCCAGTTTTCTTGTGCTTGATTTCCCATGACCCTTCCGACTAATTGAAATTTTTGCCCTGACTGAGGCACCATCCTCCAGCTTGAATTTCCCCAGCCGACGCTCACTCGCCCAGAAAAACGCATTCCCTTTATCGAGTTAAACTGCCAATGTATGGAATCTTTACTGGCAAATATATTGCCGCTGGTGAGGCCTCCTGCGGCTTCGAGTTCGTAGTGGATGATTTTATTACTGGGTACATGGCGCAAGGCTTTTGCGAGTAAGCGTGCCATGTTCCCGATGTCTTTTGAAGTGAAGACCGATCTTTTTTTGCCGAATAAAGATAATTCTTCAAAAGTGAGAGTTTTTAAATGCATGCGCATCTCAACCTCCGAAATTTTGAGTGGCTGGTGCAACTGCATTTTGTTAGCGGCGGCGCCTGCCGAAACCTTGCTTTTGTATGAAAGAGTGAAGCCTTTTTTTTTCAGCCTTTTTTCGGGCGTTGATGCACATCCCGAAACCAGCCCTGCGGCTAGAACAAGGGTGAGAAAATAATTCATAAATGGAGTATGTCGATGCGGTTTCATAACGGCTAGTTAAAAAATGGACGTTTTATAATTTTTGCGCCACCAGTGATGAAAAGGCCTTAGGATCTTCATCCACTTCCTGATACCTCAAAATACGGAAATCGTTAAATACTTGCAACAACTCGTTAGATTCTAAAACCCACTCTTTTTTGAAACGACTGTATTTGAGGTAATCCTGATTAAAGGTCTCATAAAATAGCAACCCTCCCAATTTTAAAGTTTTGCGGATTCCTGAGAATAGATTGCGATCCAGAAAGTTGAAACAGAGTACCAGGTCGTATTCATTCTCTGGAAGGGAGCTCATATCCAGATCGGCGTTAAGGGTGGTAATCGTAGTTTTATTTTCTTGCGCCAGTGCTTGAGCTTTTATTAACCCATTTTCTGATATATCCAGACAAGTCGCTTGATAACCCTTTTTAGCGACAAATACCGAGTTGCGGCCTTCACCGCCAGCAATATCCAAGGCTTTTCCTTCGTTTGTTAGCAGGTGGGCATTATTTTTCAACCAGTTACTGGGTTCTTTCCCGGCTGTATACTCTTGGTCAGCATATTTTTGATCCCATTTCTCTTTGTCCTTTAAAGACATTTTAGCTACCCAGAGGTTGGTTTTGGTTAAGCATTCATTGTATAATGCCAACAAGCTTACAAGATATAAGCCTTTATGTCGATGGGCATTTTCTTGACAAGAGGGCATAATTTTTATATTATACCCGTTTTGCCCAATATTGAAATTTATGGGAAGTTCCTACGGGTGAAACTCTAGGAAATGATTGACATTTAGGAGTAACAGGAAATGATTGCAGTAGTTAAAACGGGTGGCAAGCAATACAAGGTGTCAGAAGGCGATGTCATTCAGGTTGAAAAACTGGATGGTGATGTTGGAGAGACCATTAATTTACAAGAAGTGCTTATCTGCGGAGAAGGCGACTCTCTTAAAATCGGTGCACCCTTTGTTGAGGGTTGTTCGGTTGCATGTGAAGTCACTGAGCAGTTAAGAGGGAAAAAAATTATTGTTTTTAAGAAACACCGGAGAAAGAATTACCGGCGCAAGAATGGCCATCGCCAATCTTTGACACGCTTAAAAATTACCGGAATCACGGCTCCATAAACCAGAGGAAACCATGGCACATAAAAAAGGACAAGGCAGTACCTCAAATGGTCGCGACAGCAGAGGTCAACGGCTGGGCGTTAAACGGTTTGGAGGACAGGAAGTCAAAGCAGGAGAAATTCTGGTGCGTCAGCGAGGCACTCATTTTCACCCAGGCAGTAATGTCGGGCTGGGAAGTGACTACACAATTTTTGCTAAAATTGAAGGTGTTGTTAAGTTTGAGCATCGGGATCGCAAAACGCAAAAAATTAGTGTCTATCCACAAAATTGAACGCGTCTCAACTCCTCTCCGCTTTTCCCTTTAACGGGGTTCTTGAAAACTTTTCAGGTCTAGACAATTAAAAAGCCCTTTTTATAAGGGCTCTGCGTCATGTTTATTGATCAGGTAACCATAACCGTGCAAGCGGGGGATGGTGGAAACGGCTGTTGTAGTTTCCGAAGGGAGAAGTATGTCCCATTGGGAGGACCTGACGGAGGTGACGGCGGCAAAGGAGGAAGTGTCGTTCTGGAAGTGGACCCCAGCATTTCCACGCTGATCGATTTGCGCTACCAAAAGATCTATCAGGCAGAGAATGGAAAGTCAGGCCGAGGTCAGCAAATGACCGGCAAAAGTGGAAAAAGCCGAGTCATACGTCTGCCACCGGGAACTCTCGTCAAGGATGCGGAGACAGGGGAGTTACTGGTCGACCTTAAAGACCCGGATCAGCAGTTTGTCATTGCAGAAGCTGGAGACGGTGGGCGTGGAAACTATCGCTTTAAGTCTGCCACGCAACGCGCCCCAAAAAGAGTTGAAACCGGGTGGCCGGGAGAGAGTAAAACTCTTTTCCTGGAACTCAAACTCTTGGCGGATGTCGGAATCATTGGTTTTCCTAATGCCGGCAAGTCGACCCTCATTTCTAAAATTTCTAATGCCCGTCCTAAGATTGCCGATTACCCTTTTACCACGCTGGTTCCTAATTTGGGTGTTGTGAGGTTGGAGGAGGGGGAATCTTTTGTTGCGGCTGATATTCCTGGAATCATTGAAGGCGCGCATGAGGGCAAGGGCCTTGGACACCAGTTTTTAAAGCATGTTGAACGCACCCGCCTACTTTTACATTTGATCGATTTCTCCGATCCCGATCCAGAATCAATTTTGGCTCGTTATCACAAACTACAAGCAGAGTTAAAGAATTTTAGCTCCGAATTATCCGAAAAGCCACAAATTCTGGTGGCTTCAAAGGTAGACGACCCTCAATCACAGAAAAATATTCAGGAACTTTCTGCATCCATGACCGAAGTGAACCCTATGTTTTTTGGAATCTCATCGTTGACGGGAGAAGGCATTCAGGATCTGCTGTGGAAAATAAAGGAAGGGATCGCCAAGAAAGAACTCACAGAAGATGAAGAAATCGCTTTGTTATATAAGAAGCGAGACGATTAAAATTCTTCTGTGCTACTGGATTACAAAATCCGAAAACTTAATTTTCTTTACCCGCCCTTCGCTATCTATCCTCTTGTTGTATGCAATTTGAAGCCTTTTTTCTAGCTTTTCTTTAACATAGAGAATGTCGTTGTAGAATTTTTTTGCTAAAAATCTCTCAATGGTTTTCACCGTTGTTTCCTCAAATAGAGGCAAGGCTGTTTGCATGACCTGAGCACTGTCTTCATCTGTGAAGGTGATTTCTAAGGTAAAGCTTAGAACCCGAATATCGTTCACATCAAAAGCCACTGGCATGATGGTAGAAAGTTTGACGAGCTTCGCTTCCGGGGACAACGCCGCGAGCAGACCTTCAGACTTATCCTTAATAATTTCTACGGACTCTGTGGCACTTGAAAGAGCTTCAGAGCCAGCGAGTTCTTGCGCAACCTCTGACTTTTTCTCCTCACGGGTTTCCCCGGGAATGGCAGGTTTAGAGGATTTTTCAGGTTCTTGTGGTTTTGCATCGCTTTTTTCAGTTTTTTCCTCAGGCACTTCAGGGGCTTGTTCTTTGCTGGGATTGGGTGTTAAGCCCTCAGGCACTTCTGTTTCGACTTTCGCTACTTCCGTCAACTCTGACGGGGCAAAGGTTTTCCAGGCGAAATAGCCACCGCCAGCGGTGACCAAAAGCCCTAAAACGCCTCCTGCCAACATGAGCTTGCCAGTAAGGGTAGCAGGAACGGAAATAGGACCAATTTTTATCCGCTCTTCCTCTTCCTCCTCTCCATAGTCTTCATCCTCCTCTTCATCTTCATCTTCGTCAGGGTAATCATCTTCAGAGATACCTAATTCGGCAGCGGCATCATTTTCATCTTCATCTTCATCCTCATCAGGGTAATCATCTTCAGAGATGCCTAATTCGGCGGCGGCATCACTTTCCTCCTCCTCTTCACTCGGCTCCTCCTCTTCTTTGTCTTCTTCTGAGGCATCTTGTTCGGTGGCGTCTTGGTCGGCAAAAGCCTCAGCCCACATATCTTCTTCGCTTTTATCTTCCGCAGGCTCTTCGGCACTAGATGAGGCGTCCTCGGCAGGCTCTTCAGATGGTTCAGCTGCTTTGGCCTCCTCCGGTTCGGAGTCTGGAATGATATCGCCTAAAATTTCATCGACATTGGCTTCTGGTTCAGGAGCCGCGCTTTTTTCTTCAGCGGGGGATGAAGAG
>JABIYR010000172.1 GCA_018702695.1 Nitrospina sp.
CCTTGCAGACGTTTCAACGCTTCGAGTTCATCGGCGCAGATCGTTTCATCAGAAATATTTGCACTGGTCGCAACAACGGGAGATGCCATCTTCAGCATTAAAATATGATGCAATGGCGTGGGAGGGAGCATCACCCCTAAATTGGGATTTAGAGGTGCTATATAACGTGAAAGTTTAATACCTTGCATTGCGGTTTCTGTGGACAGCCTGCGTTGTAACAACGTAATCGGCGCGGCGGGAGACCGCAATATCTGCTCTTCTAATGCAGATAAGGTGCAAAAGTCTTTCACATCTTCGACAGCGGGAAACATTAAAGCAAACGGTTTTTCTTTACGTTTTTTTCGACAGCGCAGTCGTTGCACTGCTTTATCATTGCAGGCATTGACCATTAAATGAAAGCCACCCAAACCTTTCACAGCAACGATTTTCCCATCTTGCAAAGCCTTGACTGTTTGCTCCAGGGCCTTAGCGCGAGTCGACAAACAGCTGCCGGTCGGCCCCCACAATTCTAATTGCGGACCACAATCGGGACAGGCATTCGGTTGTGCGTGAAATCGACGGTCTTCAGGATTCTCATACTCTTGTTGACAGGCCTCGCACATTTGAAATGTTTTCATCGAGGTATTCTCACGGTCATAGGGCAAGGCTTCGATGATGCTAAACCGAGGTCCACAATGATTGCAATTGGTGAATGGGTATAAATATCTTTTGTTTGCCGGGTCAAAAGTTTCACTCAGGCAATCTGGGCAAGTGGCAATATCTGGCAAAACCAATGCCTCGCGAACACCGGAATGGTCACTCGACCTAATTTCAAATTTTTCATACCCCAAAGGTTCCAGAAGGAAAGACTCCATACTTTGCACCACCGAGCTCGGAGGGCTTTCTTTTTTCAAACGCGCCAAAAATTTACCCAGCACTTCACAATGACCTTCTGCTTCAATGGACACTCCTTGAAGGGAATTTTGCACCCAACCCTTCACCTCCATTTCCTGAGCCAACTGATAAACATAGGGACGAAAACCAACCCCTTGCAACAACCCTCGCAGAGATAGCTTCATTCGTTGAATGGTCATCGAGTCAGGCATAATATTTATTCTTCTACTTCAACACTATCCAAAATAATATCTTGAGCCTGCGGATCGTTTATATCTGTCAACACTTCAATATCCAATTCTGCTTTCTCGGCACAACTACCTCGCGCCGCCAAAACAAAATGTTCTCTAAAATGATCAGCAGAAATATGCGAAAGCGCACCCAGTCTAATTTTAACGCGAGTGATTTGATCGACATTTTGTTGCGTTGCAATGGCATTAATTTTCTTCATCAAGTCAACCATCAATGATTGTTCGTGCATAGATCCCCTTCAGGATGAAGAAACATATTGGACAATTTCGTCGACAACCGACTCGACAACGCGCTCCACTTCTGCGGACAAGAATTCACCCGGTTGAAAATCTCCCCCTTCAATGCCATATAGTTGAAGTTGGCTGGGAAGTTGGCCTAAGGTCCTTGCCAGTTCTATCGCTTCTGCCACTCCAAAACTATGGGTAGAACACGAAAAAAAATTGGCCGGTATTGACTCGCTGGAAACATCCATGCGATGAATGATACCAGCAGGCGACCCTGAAGATACAGCGTCTACAATGCAAACTCGACCGTAACCACTCCAGGCATCCATGAGGGATGTACCCTCTCCACTTTGCTCCTTTACATGGCTGTAATCCGATACTCTATTTTTCAGTTTTCTTACGATCAAAATACCCACGCCATCATCATTCCTATATACATTGCCCACTCCAATGATCAACGATTTCATATCAGTTACGCTCAATGTCCAACTTCAGGAAGTGGGTGGCACAGGAGATACAGGGGTCATAGTTACGAATTGCTTGCTCGCATCGCCAGGTCAATTCCTCTTCCGACAAATGAATATGTTGGGGAACAAATTTCCTTAAATCTTCTTCGATGGTTTTTTGGTTTTGCGATGTGGGGGGAACAATCTTTGCGTCGAGAATTTTCCCTTGCTCATCCAATTGATAATGGTGATATAAGATTCCGCGCGGTGCCTCGGTGCAAGAAAACCCATGCCCTGGCTTTGGTTCGACTGGAATATAAGGCCGCTCTGGCTTTTCATAGGACTGTAAAATTCTCAATGCTTCATCACACGCATAAAGCACCTCAATGCTTCGAACAATGATACTTTTAAAAGGGTTCTGACAGGTGCGTGTTAAACCAGATTCTAAAGCGGCCTGCCTAGCCATGGGGGACAATTGATCGAAGTTTAAATTGTAGCGAGCCATGGGCCCGACAAAATAGGAACCCCGCTCTTTTAAAGCCGAATGCAAAGCGTTGGAATGTTCGACATGGGTTTCCTGGAAATGCTCTTCATATTCGGAACACTCAATATCCAACCCCGAGCTAGAAATCAAGCGCCCTTCATTAAATGGATACTCTTCAGGATGGTGCAAAGCGACAAATTCATAACCTGGCTCAAAATCAGGAAACGGCAATTGTGCCGTCCAGCGCACCGTTTCCAAAGCCGCATCACGTGCCCACTTCAAAGTTTCTATGAGAGGTTCAAACTCTTTCCGGGTAAATAATTTATAAAACCCACCCACCCGGATATTGACAGGATGGATCTCTCTGCCTCCCAAAAGGGAAACAATCTGATTGCCCGCTTTTTTTAATTTCAAGCCGCGTTCGACGATGGCCTTGTGATCCTTAGCCATTTTGATGGCATCCGGGTAACCTAAAAAATCGGGCGCGTGCAACATATAGATATGAAGCGTGTGACTTTCAATCCATTCCCCACAATAAAGTAATCGACGCAAATCGCGTAAAGGGCCATCCACCTGAACACCCAGCGCATTTTCCATAGCATGCACGGCACTCATTTGATAAGCCACTGGGCAAATGCCACAAATTCGTGCAGTGATATCGGAAGCTTCGTTAAAATCTCGACCTCGCAAAAACCCTTCAAAAAATCGCGGCGGCTCAAAGATTTTCAGTTTCACATCGACAACAGAATCGTCTTTCAGTTTAATATATAGGCCGCCTTCGCCTTCGACACGCGCCAGATAATCGACCTTAATTATTTTTTTTGTCATGCAACTCACTTTCCCTGCGGAATGGTTCGGCGTAAGCGTTAAACCCTCGAAATGTCCGTACAATTTCATCATCATTCGCGCCCATTTTTTTCAACTGAGCACTGAGCGAACCTGTATTGGTTGTTTCTTGTGGACCAAAACATCCATAACAGCCACGGTTATACGATGGGCAGAGTGCTCCGCACCCCGCATGTGTGACAGGCCCCATACACATCTTTCCCTGCGCCACCATCACACAAACTGTGCCGCGACGTTTACACTCTATACAGGTACTGTGTGCGGGGGTATTGGGTTTACGGCCCTTTAAAAATGCACAAATCACTTCAATCAACTGACCTTTATCAATGGGGCATCCGCGCAATTCAAAATCAACTTTGATATGGTCGGAGATAGGAGTTGATTTTTGTAATGTATCAATAAAACTGGGGGTCGCATAAACGATGGAAATGAATTCGTTCACATCCTTAAAATTGCGCAAAGCTTGAATGCCGCCAGCCGTAGCACAGGCACCAATTGTGATCAAATATTTTGAGGAACGGCGGATTTTATGAATGCGCTCCGCATCATGAGGCGTGGTGATGGAGCCTTCAACCAAAGACAGGTCATAAGGCCCTTTCATAACAGCTCGAGATGCTTCCGGAAAATGAGCTATTTCAATTTCTTGACTCACTGCCAACAAATCATCTTCGCAATCCAGAAGGCTCAGTTGACACCCGTCACAGGAGGCAAACTTCCAAACCGCCAGTTTTGGTTTTGATATTTGGGACATGGTTATATCTCTCGAATTCCAAAAAATGGTTTGACCTTGTCATAACGAAAGACCGCCCCATCTTTACAGATAAAAGCCGGGCCAAATTGACAATGCCCACAAAACCCGACTGCGCATTTCAGGTTGCGTTCTAACGTGACATATAGCTGTTGCTCTGGCACTCCATAACGCTTTAATTCTGAGACAGCAAACCGCATCATCACTTCCGGCCCACAAATCATCGCCACGGTATTGAGTGGGTCAAAGGTAACTCTTTGGATTAATGTATTCACCACGCCAACATTTCCCCGCCACTCGCGATCTGCCGTATCTACTGTTAATTTAACCTGAACCCCATATTTTCCTCGCCAGGTTTCAAATTCTTTCGTGAACAATAAATCTTCCGGATTGCGTACACCATAAAGGAGAACAATTTCTCCATATTGATCGCGTTGCTCTAATAGAGCATACAAAGCTGGGCGCAATGGGGCAAGGCCAATGCCACCAGCCATAATAACGACATCTTGTCCCTTTGACTCCTCAATCGGCCACGAACTTCCAAAAGGCCCTCGCAAGCCAAGAGTTTGACCTTTTTTTAAATGATGCAAGGCGCGTGTTACCACTCCGACATCTCGAATCGTATGTATCATACCCTGCGTGCCGGGTTTTGGGCCACTGATGGAAATAGGCACTTCGCCCACACCAAATGCATACAACATATTAAACTGACCCGGCTGAAAAACCATCGGCTCAGTCCCCCCTTTAGGAACTACATCCAAGCTGAATGTATCATGCGTTTCCCTGATGAATTTATTGACACGATAGGTCTGTGGAATCATTGGGTTAACTCCAGGAGGTTGCATTTGTCCAGCCATTAACGCTGAACTCCATAAATATCTAGCAGTTGCAACCGTGTCGCCTCCATGGTTTGCCCAATAATCGGTAGCAGACGACTGAGAAGTTCATACCCTAAAGTATGATCCTCTCCACATTTATTTCTCAGACATTTTCCATCCAGAACAATAGCACGTGTCAACTCAACCGCTTGAGCATCAAACTGCCAGTGATATGGAGGCACCAGCCAAGCCCATCCCAGAATTTCTCCATCACTGACCGTTTGCACTGTGATTGCTTTTTTCCCCGGAGGGCAGATCTCCAATGCTACCTTACCTTCTCGAATGATATAAAAACTATCCGCCTCCTCATCCTGACGATGAATAAACTGTCCTGCCTCAAACCTGACATTCGAAGCACACCCGGTAACGAGAGCCAGGTATTCGGCTTTAAGGTTTGCAAAAAAAGGATGGTTGGCAAGAATCGACTCGAGAGTTTTCATAACGCTTCCTTTTGTCTTAAGTTGGTTCTGATAGTTGAGTTGCAGAATCGCGTATCTGTAAAACTTCCTCAGTGAAATCAATGGCAGGTGGGCACCAAGTGATGCATCGACCACAACCGACACATCCTGATGAACCGAACTGATCCTGCCAGCTGGCGAGTTTATGAGTCAACCACTGCCGGTACCGAGATTTCGTTGAAGCCCGCACCTCTCCGCCATGCAAGTAGGTGAAATCCATAGTAAAACAGGAATCCCATTTCTGCCAACGCTCGGCATGCATTCCTGTAATATCCGTCACGTCTTCCACGGTAGAACAAAAACAAGTCGGACACACCATCGTGCAGTTGGCGCAAGATAAACAGCGCTCTGCAATTTCATCCCAGCGAGGGTGTTCTAAATTTTCATACAATAATTCTTTAATATCGGTGGTATTCAAAGTTCGGCCCATTTGCTGAGCCGTCTGCGCGACAATATTTTTTGCCGCTTCCACCTCTTCGCTCCGAGCCTGCCGATGGGTAAGCTGTGCCAAACAATTGGCTCCCTGTTGACTGCCCACCTCCACCACAAAATGATGGTGGTCTTCGTCCAGAATTTCTGTGAGAGCTAAATCAAAACCCTCTTCTATATTCGGCCCGGTATTCATCGAAACACAAAAACAGGTGCCACCAGCTTGACCACAATTGACCGCTATAAAAAAAGCATTTTCCCTGCGAACCTGATATACCGGGTCCACATATTTACCATTGATAAACACTTTGTCTTGAATTGCAATCGCATGCATTTCACAAGCCCGAACCCCTAAAAAAGCAAATTTTGGTGACTCCAGCTTTTCAGGTTTTATTTCAAAGTCACTGCCATCGGCTTCGGCACCCCACAAACGTCTCTCAGGCGGGTGCAGAAATTTCTTCCATGAATGAGGGCCGACCGAATAACCAAATAGAGCCTTGTCCGTTCGTTTTTTCAAACGATAGATGCCACCATCCTGTTCATCGGTGAACCCTTCAGGAAGATCCTTTATCGAATCCAACGGTTCATAAACAATCGCTTCATCGCGAACCGTTGGTCCAACCACTTGAAACCCCATTCCAACCAAAACACTAATGAGCCGATTCAAGCCGTCCCGGTCGATGATTACAGGTGCGTTCATGATAATGAGTGCCTTAAATAAACTGCTGTTAGTCGATTGAAATATGAGTTCCAGCCTTGCCTTCCATAGCAGGAACTAAATTATAAAGGCTGGCGATGATGGCCTTTTTACCGCCTTTTTTCACAAAATCTATCGCCGCCTGCACCTTGGGTTTCATACTTCCTTCCATGAACTCACCTCGCTCTAAATAGGATTCCATTGCGCAGACGGTGGTTTTTTTGATGGGTTGGGGTTGCGACGACTTATAATTTAAATATGCAAAGTCCACCTCTGTTAAAATAACCAACTGATCCACCTCTAGCTCGTTGGCCAAAAGAGCGCTCGTCCGATCTTTGTCAATGACCGCTTCGACTCCGCTTAACGCGCCATCTTCCTCCTGAAAAACGGGAATGCCGCCTCCGCCCCCCCCTATCGCTATAAAACCTGCATCCAGAATTTCATGAAAAATTTTCTTCTCCACAATTTCTAAAGGAATCGGTGAAGGCACCACTCGACGAAAACCCCTTCCAGCATCCTCTACCAAAACCCAACCTCGTTCTGCTCGCAATTTTTGTGCATCCTCTTGCGAATAAAATACACCAATGGGTTTTGAAGGGTGATCAAAATCTGGATCATTCCGGTCCACAACAACCTGCGTGATCACGGCAAATGATTTTCTGCATAACCCTCGTTTCTGGCAAACATTATCGAAAACATTTTGCAGAATATAACCGATTCTTCCCTGACTGTCGGCAACGCAAACATCCAACGTTATTTGTCGCGGAAAGGCATGTTTGGTGAGCTCTTGTTGCAGAAAAATTTGCCCTACCTGTGGCCCATTTCCATGCGTCAGTATTATTTTGTTATAGCCCCTTTCAATGAGGTCCACAACCCCGTTCATGCTTTTTTCTGCTATGACAAATTCTTCCTTTTGCTGAGCATGAACCTGATCGGGAACATTGAGGGCATTGCCTCCAAAAGAGATGAGTAAACTCGGCTTGTGATTGTTATCAGTCATACAGTCTCGGTTCAAACTCAAACAAGATTATTCACAAAGGGCAATAAAACCGATTCCAGATTGGGAGTGCCAATTTCCTCCAACTCATACGTGACCCGGACAAAGGGTTTTTGAATGTCAATCACTCGTGCTAGGTCAATGGGAGTTCCAATCACAACATAATCACAGTCTGTTTGATTGATGGTTTTCTGTAAATCCCCGATCTGTTCTTTCCCATAACCCATCGCTGGTAGAAGGTTACCAATCGAAGGATATTTTTTAAATGTGTCGATGAGGGTTCCGGTCAACCAAGGTCGAGGGTCTACGATCTCTTTCGCTCCATACTTTTTAGCCGCAAGCGTGCCGGCTCCATATTTCATGCCACCATGCGTCAAGGTCGGGCCATCTTCCACCACCAATACCTGCTGACCAGAAAGCACCTGTCCGTGTTCAGCGTATACGGGGGAGCGAGCTTCAATGATTGCCGCCTTGGCATTACACGCCTGAATGTTTTCTTTCACCCGTCGGATGGCAGAGTCTTCTGCCGTATCCATTTTATTAATGATAATGACATCGGCTCTTTTAAAATTCACTTCTCCAGGGTAATAGAGTAGCTCATCGCCTGCTCGGTGGGGGTCGACCACTACAATTTCCAGATCTGAAAAATAAAAAGAAAAATCGTTATTGCCCCCGTCCCAAATAATAATATCAGACTCCTTTTCAGCCTCTCGTAAGATGGCTTCATAATCAACGCCTGCAAAAATGGGGCAACCCATGGCAACATAAGGCTCATACTCTTCCATTTCCTCGAGCGTACAGTCCTGTTTTTTAAAGTCTTCCAAGGTGGCAAACCTTTGCACGCGCTGGCTCTCCAAATTTCCGTAGGGCATGGGATGCCGAATCACTCCGACTCTTTGACCATGGCTTTGAAGAATCTGAGCTATTTTTCGAGAGGTTTGTGATTTACCACAGCCTGTACGAACCGCACAAACAGAGATGACTTTATTTTTAGATTTAATCAGAGAACCCGAAACGCTGGATAGCCAGAAGTCCGCTCCCGCAGAAACAACACTGCAGGCTTTATGCATCACATATTCATGAGAAACATCGCTGTAGGCAAAAACTACGGCATCGATCGATTCATTGCGGACCCAATCTAATAATTGGCTTTCGGGGATTATGGGGATTCCGTCAGGATACAAAGCTCCCGACAAACTGGCCGGAAAAACTTTATCATCAATGCCAGGAATTTGTGTTGCGGTGAAGGCAACCACTTCATAGTCCGCTTCATTTTTAAAGCGGGTGTTGAAAGTATGAAAGTCCCTTCCTCCTGCCCCCATGATGAGGATTCTTTTTCGTTTCACGCGCTTCCCCCCCCAAAGTCCGAATAAATACACCGATTTCCAACTCGTCACTCTTATCCTACAGAAATCGAAATCACAATGAGCTTGCTTATTTTAACATCAGCCCTCTAAACATTTACATATTTGCTCGATACGACATGGCTTCTTTCAATTTTTCTTTGGCCATCATAATCGCTGCCGCATGGGGGTATTGCCCATGCTTCAAGGTTCTTTCAAGCACTTCTCCGGTATTGCGACTGATCGTAGCTTCTATTCTTTCGAAAGCCTGTTTTTCACTCATGCCTTGATATTCTGTGGCGGCACAAATCACTCCACCACTATTGGCAATGACATCGGGAACAATAACAATTCCCCGATCGCACATTTTTTCTGCGGCCTCATGAGTGATAGAAATATTTGCGCCCTCCAATACGAGTTTGGTTTTCAACCAATGCTGATTTTCAACCGTGAAAACATCCGGACGAGCAGACGGTATGAAGATATCCGATTCCATCTGTAACATATCCTCATGCGTCAAAGATTTTCCGAGTCCAGAGTCTTGCACAGATCGGCCCGAATCTTTAAATTTTGTCAGAGTCGCAACACAGATGCCCTTCGGGTCATAGATAGCTCCGGCCTTGTCACAAGTGGCGATTAAGATGGCACCCCGTTCCTCAAAAAAACGAGCCGCCGCTTTGCCAACATTGCCAAAACCCTGAATGACCACGCGCGCATTTTTCAATGGCATGTCAAGCACTTCGCTTGCAACATCTGCCGCCACGGCAACACCAAAGCCTGTTGTGCCGAGTTTGTCCAGCGGTAAGCCTCCCAAAACCTTTGGAAGACCCACAGCCCGACCGATTTCATCAAAAATATAAGCCATGCAGGTTTCATCGGTCCCCATATCTGGCCCAGGAATATAATCAGGCAAATGTTTGATGGCCTGAGCAAAGGCTCGGATCAAGCCCTCTTTGTTTGAGATAGAGGAATCTTCCAAAATCGCCGACTTGGCACCGCCATGTGGAAGGTCATTCAATGCATTTTTTAAAGTCATCGCCCGAGCCAGCCGGAATACTTCTTCGGTGCTAACATCGGGTGCCATCCGACAGCCCCCCACCGCAGGTCCCAGTGCAAGATTGTCGACCACAACAATTGCTTTCAATCCTGATTTAGGTTCATAGATATGCACAACTTTTTCTGGCCCCAAATCATCTGAGAAAATATCTATATAATGGCCACTCATGGTTCTCACCTTCCTTTCAGGGTTCTAGATTAGCTTTGGCATCCAGAACAACCAGTGTATCTGGGTACAACCTTATTGGATTAAAATCCAGAGAAACCAACTTATTCTCAGATGCAACCCATCTCATCATCCACTTTATAAATCGAACCAGTTCACTCAGGGCCAGAGGGCGTTGCCCTCTCACCCCTTGAATGATTTCACCTGCCTTGGTTCTCAAAATACATTCTACAATTTCCGCATCTGAAGCCGGAAGTAGAACACGGTCAATGTCTTCATAAGTTTCGACATAACTTCCTCCGGTCCCGAAAAGAAGTAAGGGGCCAAATATTGCGTCCCGACACATGCCCACCATCAGGTCCAGACCACTGGGAAGTTGCTCCTCCACCCAAATTTTCCCCGGCCAGTTTTCATTCATGTTCTGCCATTTTTTTTCAATTTCCAATCGGTCAAACAAATTGAGCTCAATACCATGAAGCTCTGTTTTATGCATCAGATCAGGTGTCACCAACTTGAGAACGATGGGCAAACCCGTCTGTTTGATGGCCGGACCCAGATCTTCACGACAAGTCACGTTAAAACTTTTAGGAACCTGAATATGGCATTCCTGCAACCATCGTTTGATCTGCATTTCATCCCAAACAGGAGAACGCCCGACCTCCTTAGCCAGAGATGAAAATGTAAGCGCGTCCAACGCCTCGTTTGCAGAGATTATTTTTCCCTTCTTTCGGCCCCATTGCACAAGCAAATTAACGGCCCAAGCCGCCTCTTCTCCTGTCGGGAAAACAGGAATCTCTTCTTGAGCAAAAGCCGTCTTAATCGATGAATACAGTTTTTGACCATAAGCCCCCAGAACAACGGGAAGATCTCTGGGCAAAATATCACGTAAAGGTTTTGCAATATCTGCATTGATACCTTCCGTTCCAGCAAGGACAACTAGCAGAAGGCAATCGTACAGCCCTGTCTTAAGGATTTTATCAATGGCTAAAACACATTGTTCATTGGTTCCCGAACCGGTTAAGTCAATCGGGTTTCTAAATGAATAATATCCCGGCAGACTATTTTTCAAATCTTGTTGAGTACGATGGGGAGTCTCCACCACATCACAGTTTCCATTTTCCAAAAGGTCAGTGAGCAAAACCCCCATACCGCCACCATTGGATACAATCAGCACACGATTGCCTTGAGCAATCGGCCCATTTTGTAAAACCTGTAAAGCACTGGTCAGCTCAACTAATCCATTCACTTCAATCATCCCGGTTTGTCGGCAGACGGCCTGAAAGACAGAGTAGTCACCTGCCAGAGATGCCGAATGAGATTGAGTGGCTCGACTGCCCTTATCCCCTTTACCTCCCTTACAAATCACCACAGGTTTGAATGGCGTTATTTTTCGAGCGATGTCATACAACCTTCGTCCATCTTGAACACTCTCTAGATAAACACCTATGACCTTAACTCTAGGATCACGGGCAAAGGCTTCGAGCATTTCACATTCTCCCACATCGATTCGGTTTCCCAGGTTGATTGCACGATGCACCCCCACACTACGGCTCGCCAATTGATCCAGAATCGCTGATAAAAACGCGCCGCTTTGAGAAACCACCGCCACAGAACCCATTTCTGGCAAATGAATGTCATCATAGGAAAGGAAAAAACTATTGAATTTGTCAGAAGAGCTGAATGTCCCCAAGCAATTGGGCCCAATAATTCGCATGCCAAAACGAGTTGCGGTTTTTTTCAGGCTCGTTTGCCGGAGCATTCCCTCGGGTCCGGTTTCGGCAAACCCCCCACTGACCACAATCAGGTTATGAACCCCTTTATCAGTCAAAGGTTCTATCATCGCCTCAACCCGTTCGGCAGAAGTAGCGACAATAGCCAAATCAATATTATCGGGAAGGTCTTCAATCGATCGCACAGATTGGCACGCCCCCAGTGGTAGTCTCTCAGGGTGTACCGCTATCATGCGCCCTTCATAACCCTGCGCGATCATGCTGTCGATGATTCGCTTGCCCTGATTGCCCCGTTTTGGCGCGGCACCCACCACCGCAACCCCTTTCGGCGCAAAAAACGGCTCAAGGTTAAGAGTGCTTGAAAGCGAAGCAAATTCTGTAGCCAATGTGACAGACTCACTCATATTGCCCCCAATATTCATCGACGCGTTGCTGGATATGTTTGATAACGACATCCTGCCTGTGAGGTTTAAATAAATGACGAAATCTTTTTTGACGCTCAAGAAATTTTTCCACCGGCAAGCGTTTTCGCGGTCGTACCGTATGAACCACTTCTCCTTCATAATATTCCTTGACTGGGAAAATTCCCGTATCCACCGCCAGTTTTGCAATCAGTTGCGCTTCTTTCGGTTCAAACCCCCAACCCGTTGGGCAAGGAGACATGCAGATAAACATGCGCGGGCCTTTTAAATGGCTCGCCTTAGCAAATTTATTCGATAAATCAATCGGCTCGCGCGGAGAAACGGTAGCCAAGTAAACCGGCTTCTGAGCTTTCCAGATTTCAAACAAGTCCTTTTTATTTATCTCTGTTCCGGCTTCATGCACATCCGTACTCGGTGTTGTTTGAGTTGCACTGGCATAAGGGGAAGCCGCCGATAACTGAAACCCGGTATTGCCATAAGCCTCGTTGTCATAACAAAAATAGATGAAATCCAAACCTCGGTGAATCGCCGCCGATGTCGCTCCAAACCCGATATCATTGGAAGAGCCATCGCCCGCAACAACAATCACATTGAGGTTTTCTTTTTCCTCCAACCCTCGGTGCCGCATGCGAATGTCTAAAGCATCACGAACTCCTTGCGCCGCAGGTGTCGGCCCACCCATGGTGGTGTAAAGCCAAGAACCCTTGAGAGGTGTGAAAGGATAAACCGAAAGCAGGGTGAAACACCCAGCGGCATTGCAAATTATATAATCGTCGCCTAATTCTTTTAATGCCATCCGCAGACCCTCCAACCCGCCACACCCGGCACAAAGGCCAGTTCCCGGTGCAATGGCTTCATGAGGGTGAAGATCTTTTATTTTTCTATATGCGCCCGTTAAAACTTTCATGATGAGACCTCTTTTAACTTCGCAATCTTCAAGAGCCGATCAAAATTCTTCGCATCCTCTTCGTCATACAAGAAAAGGGGTTTTCCCATATTCGATTTATCCAGTGTTTCAATAATGGTCCTGAAATCTTGATCATCCATGTCTTTTCCACCCAGCCCACCAATGACCGATAGAATTTTTTCGGGACGATTTTTTTTGTCATAAAGAGCCGTGACAATTTCTGGATAGGTGATGCCACCCATGCCCGGTGCCAGATTTTGATCGATTACGGCAACCTTGGCGTGCCCGGCAAGCACTGAAGCAATGGCCTCTGATGGGAAAGGCCTGAAAAGTCTCAACTTGAGCAGGCCCGCCTTGATTCCTTGCTGACGAAGTTTGATCACTGCCGATTTTCCTTTCGTGGCGAAAGAATTGCTCATCACAAAAACATACTCGGCATCATCAAGATGAAAAGTCTCGACCGGCCCATAATAGCGTCCAAAACGATCCTTGAAATCGTGAGCCGTCTTAGCAAATATTTTTTCTGCGTTGCGAGAGGCTAATTCTTGTTGAAGTTTGAAACTGGTATACGTCACGCCACCAAAAACCGCCGAAGCCCTAGCCATCGGTTGCGATGCCTGAAAAACCGGTTGTGTCGCCGTGTATAGAGGCAGAAAGTTTCGCACCTCGTCCTCACCTGGAATCAACACGGGTTCACGAGTGAATGACAAATAAAACCCATCTAGATTGACCAAAAGCGGTAAGCATACTTCAGGGTCTTCAGCAATTTTGTATCCCATGAGAATGAAATCAAACACTTCTTGACAGGTTTCGGCGTGCAGTTGAATCAACCCGCAGTCTCTCGTGCTCATCACATCATTATGGTCTGGCTCAAGTGTTATGGGGGTGGCGAGCGCCCGAGATACATTGACAATAACCATCGGAACCCGCCAGCCAGTTACAGTATAAAGAGACTCCAACCCATGCAGAATGCCTTGACTGGATGAAGCGGTAAATACTCTGACCCCCGTCGCGCCAGCTGAACCTGCCGCCATAAACATAGAGTGCTCCGAATCCATATTGGTGAATTTCCCCTGCATGGTTCCATCGGCAAACCATTTGGCTAACGTTTCAACTATTTCGGTTTGTGGGGTAATAGGAAATGCAGGAACATATTCCACCCTTGCCATCCGGGCTCCCCATGCCGCCGCCTTGTTGCCTGTCAGCATTATTTTTTTGGGTGTTTTCATGGAAACAACCCCGTTTCTCTAACCGTGTTAATAAAATGACCGGGGCATTCCTGAGCACAGATCAGGCACCCCTTACAATGGTCATAATCAATTGCGGGCCTACCCTCTGGGTTCACCGCAATCACACCATCCGGGCAACGGGCATAGCAGATCAGACAATCGTTGCAATGCGTGTAATCAATTTCAGGTCTCTCTACGCGCCAGTTCCCCGTTTTTCGCAAGGCCATATTTCCCGGCTCTAAAATAATAGGTGCCCCATCAACGACAGGTCGATAGTCAGGAAGAACCATTGGTTTTGTGATTAAGGTCTTCTCTACCTTTGGGGTAAGGATTGCAGGCTCAATCTTTGTATAAATTTCCCGGACTAATTCAAGGTTTCCTTGCAATGCCTGTGTAACGATTCCTTGTTGGGTCAATTCATCCTCCACGGCCTGCAAAAGATCTGCTAGCTCAATGGTTCCCAATAGACGAGCGCCAACAGCGGAAAGAGCCGAACTATAAATAGTTCTTTTATTCAAGTGCTTATGACAAAGATCGGTCAGGTCGGCTGTTACCAGCGAAAACTTCTGCGCTAATTTTTCCGGAGGGTGGGGGGAGTTGACAAAAATCAAGGTGGTTGGGTCCGCACCACAAAGGGGGGCTGACTGGGAATCATTGAGCAAGGTCTCATCACCGATCAAAATAATATCAGGAGATATTATCGGGCCGCGTTCTAGGATCACTTTTTCAGAAATGCGAGTGAAAGCCATGACCGGCGCACCCCTGCGCTCGGCTCCGTAGAGAGGAAAATCCTGAGCCTGAAACCCGGAATAAAAACCCGCACTGCCTAAAATTTGGCTGGCTGTTTTTATTCCCTGTCCACCCCGACCGTGTAAACGTATTCGCCACATAAGGCCCTCACTTAGCTAAAGACATCGGCTTAAGTTACAGAAAAACCATTAAAATAGGAAACTCCCATCTATACAATGGGTCCAAAATGCAAAAGTTACCACCCTATCCTCACGTATTCTTCTGAATAAAAATGACCGGCTGAAGATATTCGTTATTTAATGGTAACTCCCTTCGAAGAGGAATATATTTAGTACTGAAGGGAATACGATAAAAGCCAAATCTTTTCAGGTGCAGACAGAAAATGTTCACAATCTTGGATAAAAATAATTTGGCACCGCAAGTGTTTCGCTATCTCCTCGACGCTCCAGATATTGCCAAGAAAGCACTCCCTGGGCAATTCATCATCATTCGTTTGAACGAGACCGGAGAGCGCATCCCCATTACGATTTCATCTGCTGACCCCATTGACGGAACGCTGACCGTCTATGTTCAGGACGTTGGAAAAACTTCTCTGGAAATGAGCCAAATGAAAATCGGCGATAAAATCCTAGATATCGTCGGGCCACTGGGTAACCCCAGTTTGATCGATCTCTTTGGAACGGTTGTGTTAATAGGAGGAGGGTTTGGCATCGCCGCCATCGCTCCCATTGCCCGCGCATTAACTCAGGCGGGAAATAAAACCATTGCAATTTTAGGGGCAAAAACTCAAGATCGAGTGATCCTTGAACAAGAAATGTTAAACGCTTGCACCCACGTTCACATCGCTACCGACGATGGGAGTTACGGGACCCAGGGCCTCGTCACCGACATCCTCAGAAAAGTGATCGAAACCAAGAAACCGGTGGATCGTGTTATCGCCATCGGCCCCATGGTGATGATGAAAGCCGTGGCAGACATAACACGCCCTTTCAAGATTCCGACCCTTGTTAGCATGAACCCTATCATGATTGATGGAACGGGTATGTGTGGTGCTTGCCGAGTGACTGTGAATGGAGAAATGAAATTCGCTTGCGTGGATGGCCCTGAATTCGATGGACATGCGGTCGATTTCGAGGGTTTGCTCAATAGACTTAAAACCTACATCCCTGAAGAAACTGAGGCCAAAAAAAAATATTTAGAAGAAACACAAGGAAGTTGCCAAATCGCAAACAAACTTAAGGTAGTGGGCTGAAAATGAAAAAGGGCTTGCCTAAAAATAAAACTCCGCGAACTCCGGCTCCAGAGCGTAGTGCAAACGAGAGAAAAAAAGATTTTAAAGAAGTGAGCTTGGGCTACAGCCCCGCCATGGCTCAACTTGAAGCCTCGCGTTGCATCCAATGCAAAAAACCCAAATGCGTGCTGGGGTGCCCAGTGCGAGTTGCCATCCCAGAGTTTATTCAGCAAGTCGCCAAAGGCGATTTTTTAGAAGCGGCTCGCATCGTAAAAGAATCAAACGCCCTGCCTGCCATCACAGGTCGAGTTTGTCCACAAGAAGACCAATGTGAAAAACATTGCATCATCGGCATCAAAGGGGAACCTCTGGCGATTGGAAAATTAGAGCGTTTTGTTGCCGATTATGAACGCCTGCATCAAAACTTAGAAACCATAGAAACAGCACCGTCCACCGGAAAGAAGATCGCCATCGTTGGGGCTGGCCCAGCAGGGTTGGCCGCCGCGGGCGACCTTGCAAAATGGGGACATGAAGTGGTCATCTTTGAAGCCTTACACAAGCCGGGAGGGGTGTTATTTTATGGCATTCCTGAGTTTCGCCTTCCTAAAGAGATTCTGGAAGCCGAGTTGGAGCACTTAAAACGTCTAGGAATCAAAATCCAAGTTAATTATGTGATCGGAAAGATTAAAACTTTGGACGAATTAATGTTGCAAGATGGGTTCAACGCAATCTTCATCGGCACCGGAGCCGGGCTGCCTTATTTTCTTGGCATCCCCGGAGAAAATCTCAACGGTGTGTATTCGGCAAATGAATTTTTAACACGCATCAACTTAATGCATGCCTGGGAATTTCCAGCTTTCGACACACCCATCCACCCTCATAAAACTTTTGCTGTGATCGGCGGCGGCAACACAGCACTCGATGCCGCCCGAACGGCTCTTCGTTTACCCACCACCGAAAAGGTGATGTTGCTCTACCGACGTACACGCGGTGAATTGCCGGCTCGGTTAGAAGAAGTGGAACATGCCGAAGCGGAAGGAATTGAATTCCATTATCTGTTAAGCCCTGTTGAGGTGAAGGGTCACAACGGTTGGGTTTCTGAGATCCTCTGTCAAAAAATGAAATTAGGCGAACCCGACGCATCGGGTCGAAAGCAACCTCAACCTATAGAAAACAGCGTGCACGCCATCAAGTCCGATGCAATCATCATTGCGCTCGGTAGTGGAGTCAACCCACTCATTGCAAAAAGTTCCTCTGACTTAAAAACAGATCGGCACGGGCATATCGAATTAGCCGATCCCGATATCAATTTAACCTCCCGACCCGGTGTGTTTGCGGGCGGCGATATCGTCACGGGAGCCGCAACGGTCATTTCAGCCATGGGTGCAGGTAAAAAAGCCGCTGAAGGAATTCATAAATATGTCATGAACCATTAATTTTTAAAACAGCCGTCTACATTCATGAACTCTCTATCAAACTCAGAAGCATCTCCCCCCTCTCCTGAAGAGTTTTGGCATACCCAGCCCGAAGCTGACTTGCTTTTGAAGCTAGAAACAACCTCAAAGGGTCTCTCAAAGCAGGAGGCTCAACTCCGTCTTAATACACATGGCCCAAACCAACTTCCGCAGGCAGAGCCCCCTGCATGGTGGACAATTGCCATCCGGCAATTCCAAAGTCCCTTTGTTTATATTCTGGCCGCAGCCGCAATCGCATCGCTTGCCATCGGCGAATTTTTCGATGCAGGGTTCATCATTGGAGTACTGTGCCTGAACGCCACCATCGGCGGAATTCAGGAATGGCGAGCGGAGCAAAGTGCCCAAGCCTTACAGAAACTATTACAAATCTGCGCCACGGTGGAACGCGACGGTCAGGTATATGAAATCGATGCCGAGCAGGTGGTTCCGGGTGATATCGTTTGGCTAGAGTCTGGGAACCGTGTGCCTGCCGATCTGCGCCTGTTATTAACACATGGATTAGAAATTGACGAATCTCTGCTTACAGGAGAGTCTTTGCCAGTATTAAAAAAGTCAGAATGGATTGGTGAAGGCTCCGTACCCGTGGCGGACAGATTAAATATGGGGTATGCCGGTTCCATTGTTATACGTGGACGGGCTCGGGGTATTGTCATCGCCACTGGTTTGCGCACTGAAATTGGAAGTCTGGCAAAAGCCATGATGGCAACAGGGCAAGGCAAGCCTCCACTTATAATTCGTATGGAACGATTCAGTCAAGCCTTGGCTTGGTTTGTGATGGTGGCAATCTTTGTGGTAGGCGCTTTAGGAATTCTGTTTCAGGGGTACGGAATTTTGGACATGTTCATGTTCAGCGTGGCATTGGCGGTTGCTGTGATTCCTGAAGGTCTTCCTGTCGCCCTCACTGTTGCCTTGGCAATTGGAACCAAACGCATGGCCGAACGTGGTGTCATCGTGCGCCGCCTTGCCGCGGTTGAAGGGCTTGGGAGTTGCACAATGATAGCCAGCGATAAAACAGGAACTTTAACCTGTAACGAGTTAACGGTAAAAGAAATCCTCCTGCCAGATGGGTTGATATGCCAAGTTAGCGGACAAGGGTTTGCCCCCAATGGCAAAATAATATTCAATGAACACAGTGTAAACATTATCAAC
>JABIYR010000062.1 GCA_018702695.1 Nitrospina sp.
CAACGCTGAGTTTAGAAACCTCTCCAACCGGTTTCGAAACCAACCGGACAACTTTGTTAATTTCATAATTGAAAAGTGAATTCGATTTATTTCGTTTTGCCGCTTTCCCGGCAACGCCACCAGGCGCTTCACCCGTAGGAATCAAAGCCTGAACCCCAGGAATGCCACCAGGAGGAACCGCACCGGTTGAAGACTCACTGACCTGGTTCTCACTTCTTACCACCTGCGAATCAGGGTCATAAATTTCTTCCGTTCTTTCAACTTTTTCAAAATCTAATTCGGCAGATACTTTGGCGATCACTTTTCCCCGCCCCAATGCATCTTCCAACATTTTAATAATACTTTGCTGGAGCTTTTTTTCCACCCGAGTTTTATGTTTGAAGTTTGAGGCCGACATCATCGCTTCTTCAGAAGGCTCTTTTCCACCAGAGAGCATATTGCCTTTCAGGTCCAGCACCACTACACCCTGCGCATCAATACCCGCGACACTCGCCGAGATGAGATGAACAATTCCCTGCACCTGAGTTTCCGTTAAGGTTTTACCCGGCTTGATCTTCAAGGTCACAGATGCTTTGCCTTTGGGTTTATCTTTGCGGAATAGATTGTCCTTTGGAATGACCAGATGAATTCGAGCTTGCGCCACCGCATCCAGAGTTTTAATGGTGCGGGTCAACTCACCCTGTAATGCTCTTTGAAAATTCAATTTTTGAACAAATTCTGTCATTCCTAATGGAGTGTCTTCAAAAATTTCCAGCCCGACATCCGACCCCTCTGGCAACCCTTCGCTGGCCAGTTGCAGACGAACCTCATGCAACTTGTCTGAAGCAATATGAATCGTTCGCCCTTCATTACTGAGTTCATAAGAAATTTTTTGAGATTTTAATTTATCAACCACCGCTCCCGCATCTTGCGGAGACAGGTTGGCATAAAGGAGTTGAAAGTCTGGGTTCTTCAACCAAAACGACATCACTAACAAAGATGCCATAGCTAAAGCTATGAGTGACAAAGCCGCAACTTTCTTGCCTTGTGAAAGTTCGTTGAATCGTTCGCCAAACTGTCTTAAAAAATCCGAAAAATTTTCCATGAGAATTGTAATTTATAGGTTTTTAATTTTTGCCCTTAATCGTTATCGACCCAGGTCAATCGCTCGAATCGCCATGGCCTTGGAAGCATTGAGAGCCGTAACATTTGCCTCAAAGGACCTCTGCGTGGTGACCATATTCACCATTTCTGTCATTTGATCCACATTGGGCATGGCAACATATCCTAGGTCATTCGCATCAGGGTGACTCGGGTTGTAAACCAAACGAGGCTCCGATTGATCTTCAATAACATCAGTAACCTGAACCTTATTCAATTTATCGCCCAACTCATTTTTAAACATATTGCCAAACTCGTCTTCCAACGGTAAAGCAGTGATCAAAACATCTTTCCGGCGGTATGGCCCTCCCTCTGGAGTTCTTGTCGTTTCCAAATTAGCCAAATTACTGGAAATGGTCTCCATCCGCTTACGCTGAACACTCAAGCCCGATGAACTGATTTTCATGTTTGTCAGAAAGTCCATAATCTCCTGCCTTCTCAAAATATAATGTTATCTCGTAGAGGCTTCCCCCTACCCGAAATGCTTTTTAATCTAAACACAGCAAGTTTCGTACCATAATAAAACCCGCCAAACAAAAAGCTTCTACTTAGACACAAGAACGTTTAATTATATATACTTAGGGGGAAGCCGAGAAGATAAGAAAGGCTGAGATCTCAACACCACTGGGGAAAATTCCGTCAGAATTTTGGCCTCTAGTGGGATATTTTGAGGGAGGGACTATTTATTCGCCAGTGTTGTACTCGTTGAGCTTATTACGCAGGGTACGGATGCTGATGCCTAAAGAATCAGCGGCCTTTGTTTTATTGCCGTTAAACTCTTCTAACGTTTGCAGAATTAGGTCTTTTTCCATTTCATAAATTGTTCCGGTTGGCAGGGCTCCTTTTTTGCCGGACGTAAGAGGCTCTTCATCGAAAAACAGATGCGAAGGAAGAAGAGTGTCACCCTGACACATTAAACAAGTACGTTCTATAATATTGCCCAACTCGCGAATATTTCCCGGCCAACGATATTTTTTTAATAACGTCAGCGTTGCCGAATCCATTTTGAGAGGTGAGCGAGAATTCTCCTGACAAAACTGCTTCATAAAATATTCCGCTAATAGAGGAATATCATCTTTTCTTTCGCGCAAAGGAATCAGATTAATAGGAACAACATTTAATCGGTAATAGAGATCTTCCCTAAACTCCTGATCCTGAATACGGCGGCGTATTTCACGGTTTGTGGTGGCAATCACTCTAACGTCTACAGGAATCGGGGCCCTGCCACCGACTTTATCTACCTCATGCTCCTGCAAAACCCGCAAAAGTTTGGCCTGCAAAGGCAAGCTCATCTCTGTCACCTCGTCAAGAAGAAGTGAACTCTGGTGAGCCAATTGAAATTTTCCTTCTTTATTTTCTGTTGCTCCGGTAAAGGCTCCCTTCTCATGACCAAACAGTTCTGACTCTAGCAAACCTTCGGGCAAAGCGGCGCAGTTGACAGCCATAAAATTTTTGCTCGCACGCGGGCTACATTGGTGAATATAACGGGCAAACAATTCCTTTCCGGTACCTGTCTCTCCCATTATCAGAACGGTCGATTTGCTGTAAGCAACGTTCTCCGCAAACTTCAAGAGTTTCTTCATTTCCTCATTCTGAGTCACAATTCTTTTGCTGCCAGTCAAATCTGAATTTTCGATCATACCGGTGGGTCGGGCAGGCGGAACATAATCCAGCGGGTCGATAAATGCTCGCTTCACGGTAGAAACCAATACATCGGCGGAAAACCCTGAACCTTTGATCAGGTAATCGAAGGCTCCCTCCTTCATAGCCTCGACAGCATTATCAATCGTCCCATAAGCGGTCATCATGACAACGGGTGTCTTGGGGGAACTCTCCTTAATGGCTCTCAACAGCTCCAACCCGTTTAGCTTGGGCATGCGCACATCGGTGAGAACCAAATCAAAGTCTTGATTCTCCAGTTCGTCTAAGGCCTGCTTGCCATCTTCCGCGCAAACGAGTTGATAGTCCTCTCGTTGCAAGGTTGTTTCCAACGCCACCCTCATTTCAGACTCGTCATCCACAATCAGAATTTTTTTGGAAGCATTATTTTTCATCAAAATCCTCATCCCAACAGGGAATTTTAACCTTAAAAGAGGTGCCCTCACCTTCTTCGCTCATGGCTTCAATCGTGCCCTGATGCGCTTTAATGATATTATGCGAAATAGCTAGCCCTAGCCCTGTCCCCTTATCTTTGGTCGTGAAAAAGGGGTTGAAGATTTTTCCCAGATCGTCGGCAGAAATTCCTTCACCGGTATCAGAAATAATAATGCTGATAAATTGGCGAGACCCTGCGCTATCTTGTGTTTTCTGCCCGGCCACCAGAGCCTTCTGGGTTTGGAGTCGCAACTTCCCGCCATCTGGCATTGCCTGAATGGCGTTGCGAATAAGATTGGGAAAAACCTGACGCAAGAGCTGTCGGTCGCCATTAGCCAACATCTCTTCGCTATCAAACTCACGCACCACCTGAATATTATCCGGCACTCTGATATCGTCCAACCCATCCAATAACTCTGACAATAAAAGATTGATATCGCATAGTTGGCGCGATGGCTCAGATGATTTTGCAAACAACAAAAGGGTGGATATAATTCGATCCATATTTTGCACACCCGCACGAATATGCTGAACCAGCTTGACTTTTTCTGGGTCGGCTTCCAAATCTTTTTTGAGCAACGAAGCAAATAATTCGATACTGGCTAACGGGTTCCTGATTTCATGTGCTATGCCTGCCGCCATTTCACCCATTTCTCTCAATCTCTGGTTGCGGTGCGCCAACTCCTCTAAGCGACGCAAGTCGGTTCTGTCTTGCAAAATCAATACGGTGCCTATTTGACCGCCATGATTGTCCCATACAGGAGAAGCCGAAACCCGAGCATGATTTTTTTTCTTATCAGGGGTGGTGATATCCATATCGCGGCTTACCGTTTCCTTATGATTCTTTTCTAACCTCGACACCAGGCTTTCAAACAAATCAAAGGGAAATACCTCATGCAAGGTTTTTCCTAAACATTTATGCGGTTGTAAACCTGTCAACGTTCCAGCCGTTTGATTGAAGGTTGTGATTCGCCCCGACCGATCCACAACAATAACGCCATTGGAAAGGCTTTCCAGAATATCGTTTAAATAATTTTTAACCTCTTCTTTTTCTATAAGGTTCTGTTCTAACTCTTTATTTTTGTCTGCAAGCTCCAGATCAAGTTTTTTGATTCTTACCTGCAACTCATCGTAAGATCGTTGTAGATGCTCCGTGACTTCATTGAAAGCCGCCATATTTTTTATGAGCGCTTCAATGTCTTTGCGATCTTCTTTATCAGTAGTCATGGATAGGGTCATGAGGCAGGTTGGACAGAAAACGTGATTTCATTATAAATTAAAATCATCCATCTTTTAATTGTTTTTCCCATTCCTGAATTTTCACCCGCGATTCAGCCGCTTTCCGAGTGAGGCCATCCGCATTATCAACCTTCACCAGCCGATTCAAACCTTCCGCAACTTTCAGAGGGTCGCCCAGTTTTTCAAGGCTCTCGATAATGAGGTAATCGGCCCAATCTCGCAGGGAATTGTCAGGAAATAGTTCTCGGGCAGACTTCAAGGCCTCAAAAGCAGGACCAAAGCGATTCAACTTATACAGTGACATACCCAGATGATAATAAGCATTTTGTAAATAGACAGGGACAGTTCTTTCCTGCCTATCATAAACTGAAATCGCCTTTTGATACGATTGTACGGCATCTGTCAATCGTTTCATATCCGAATAATTTTCTGCCATGAGATAATGAACTTCTGCCTTATCAACAGGTCTCGCCAATAATTCTTCGTAGATTTTAATGGCATTTTCAAACTCCCCTCGCCCTCTTAAAGCTTGGGCTAAAAACTTCATCGCATCGGGTATCCATTTGCTCCGTGGGTAGATCTGCAAAAACTTTTGGCCCACCAAGACCGCATCATCAAAGTTTTTTTTCTCTAAATGAATTCGCCCCAGATTAAGAAATACCCGGTCTCGATATGTTTTCTGAGAGTCTCGCACCTTCACTTTTTCATAAAATTTAACGGCTTCCGCAAACATACCAATCGATTGGTAGGCTTCTCCAATCTGAAGAAGGGTTTGAGCATTATTGATATCACCGATTGGAAGGCTGATAAAATCACTATATGAATAAAGAATAGGAAGATTACCGTTCTGATTAGAATACTTATCGACCAAAGCAATGAGAGCCTGTCGAATATAGCGATCTGACTCTTGGTAGAATCGAGATTCTGGCCCCATAGGCAAGAGTTTTTTGAACTCATCGATGGCCTTCAGATAATTCTGCTCCAGCAAATAAGCAATACCCTTGCTCAAGGTAACCTCGGCTAATATGTCAACATTGATGGCCTCTTCATAAACTTTCTCAAAAGTTTTGAATGGCTGGTAATAAGGTTCTACATTAAAAACGATATCCTGAATTTTCAAGCGCGGACTGCGAACCCCAATGTCCGCCATGCGAATTTTTCCATATTGGGTTTCCGCCGTTTCTTCCCGCATTTTGTTCCCGTCGTCATCGAAAACCGGCACCCCCCTCTCATCCAACTTCACACTTTTTCTTTTCGCTGATTCATCAAATACAGATAGAGCATGCTGGTACTGACCTTCGACGATATACGAGTCACCAATACGGTTGAGGGCCGTGTGCGATTTTTCTGCCGCCGGGTCTAGGTTCAGGAAATTAAAAAAATATTTTCGCGCTTTATCGTATTTTTTTTCAGAAAAATATATTTCTGCCATCGCATAATTAATTTCAGGCTTTGTATTCAATTCACCCGGCCAACGTCTTGATCCGGCCTCAAAAATCTTAAGGGCTCGGGGATAGTCTTTTTTATCAAAAAACTTATTTGCGATTTCAAAAATTCCCGCCTTAGCCTCAATATTCTTTGGGGATTTTCTAAGTATTGCCTGAAATGCATCGAAAGCCTTCTCCAACTCGCCTTCTTTCATCAGCATGGCGGCTAAACTATTTTTCCGGACTTCGTTATAAAGGCTTTTAGGCTTGGACTTGAGGCCTTGATTGTAGAGTGTTCGGGCTTCCAAGTTATATCCAATTTCATCAAAAATACTAGCCACTTTTAATAACGCATGATCATAAAACTTTGACTTGGGAAACTCTCGAATCGCAAGTTTATAAGAAGCCAGCGCTCTGTCAAAAATAGGATTCAACTCTTTAAAAGTAATGCGATATTCGGCCTCAGCCTTTAAATAAAGAGCGTGCTCCGAATACTTACTTTTAGGATATTTTTCATAGTACTCTCGAAATAATTTTACGGCAGAAGGGTATTTTGTATCCTGAAATTCTAGCAATGCTTTTTGATACTCTTCCCATCCCCCGGTTTCTTTTTCTGACACCGACTTGGCAATAATTTCCCGAATTTCTTTTGGACTATAGCCCACCAATCTCGCCTTTTTTCGTAACGGTGCTCCTTCAAGGCTTGGGTCGCTCTTTGGGGAAGTGTTCGATTTGTTTTGTGACTTCCCAATACGAGTTTTCAGAATAGGTCCGCTCTTACTTTTAATATCTATAATAATTTGTTGCTTTTGCGCATCGATAGAATGGAAAAATCGCGTGTTTTGACTTTTTAATACAAAAATCACTTCCAAATCTCTTTCGGTTGCACGAACTGAGTATTGCAGTAAATTTTTATCATTGAAGGACTTACTCCGTACACGCGGGCCTTTTCTCGTATTGGGCAGAGTCAATTTAATTTGCTTGTTGATGAAGTCAGGCGTGACTTGATAAGGGACCGACTCGGTCAGATTGATTAAAATTCGTGTGTACACAGGGTGTGGCCCGATTCTTATGGAAGAAACTTGCGCGCTTCTAGCTGATTCAGATGCGAGTTCTTGCGCGGTGATACAGTTATAGCTTCCCTCTAACATGAGAAGGGGAAACATGACCCATACAACCAGCCTGATAAATTTTAATTTATTCGCCATTATTTTTGCCATCATTACTTTTTTATGTATTATAGAGCAAGAACTATACCAAGCCGACTCCTAAGCTCAACCGCTTGGGTCGTCGAAGTGCTAAAACCTGATATTTAAAACGTTTTGACCGTAAAGAACCGATTCTTTGTCCCTATTATTTTTTCGGCCTAGGATCGAAAAACATGACCTTTATATGAAATACTGCCAAAAACTTGACAGGTTGAAAAGTGCTAAGCGTGTTTCAGCTCTCTTTCGATCTCATCCTACAAAATGAAACCTCTCGATTTCGATAGACTTCGGTGGAAAGAGTCGGAGACCGTCCGCAGTCTTCTGAAAAAGCAAAACACTTTATTGGGTGATTCTCTGGAGAGTCTGGACCGCCTCATTTATCTGCAAAAGAGCATCAACCTTCTTAGTCTGCAAGAAATATATAAGGTCATGGTGGAGAAACTACCCTTCATTTTATCCATTCAATATTTTTCATTTTTTATTTTTGATAAGAACCGCCGCCGACTCAGCCTCGCCAGCCACAATCACCCTGACTTGGAAGAGGGTTATTCGCTGTATCAAAATGATTCTCCTATTATGAAAGAGGCCATGGCTTCTGGGAGATATATTTTTGAGCAGGATTTTTCTGTCTCGCGTTATTTTCGCGGCAGGAAGAACCCCCTCTTCTCTTGTAATTTTTTTGTCACCATCCCCTTGATGATCGAGAATGAAATCATTGGGGTCTTGAACCTGAACGACAACGAAAACGGCCTTTATAATGTTGGGGATTTGGATTTTGCGCTCAATGTTTCCGAGTTTGTTGCGCTCTCCATCAGCAACGCAATGTTGTTCGAGCGAGCAGAAAAACTTTCTATCACCGATGGCTTAACAGGTCTGGACAATCATCAGCAGATGCAAACTGTTTTAAAGAATGAAGTGATACGTTGCAAACGATACAACTCAACCCTCACTGTGATCATCATGGATATCGACCATTTCAAACAGGTCAACGATACCTATGGGCACCAAAAGGGGGATGAAATTTTGTTGGAGTTCTCCACCATTATGAAGAAATTTTGTCGATCCAATGATCTGGCCGCCCGATATGGGGGAGAAGAATTTTTTCTGGTTCTACCTGAAACGCCCATAGGTGGCGCTTTGCATATTGCCGAACGAATTCGCGAAGAAATGGCCAGTCAGAAATTCCAGTCGAAAGGGAAAGATTTTCACGTCACTGTAAGCTGTGGGATTGCAGAATTTGACACAGCCCGCATGCAGTCTGCTGCGGACTTGATTAAAGTCTCCGATCTCGCTCTTTATAAGGCTAAAAATGAAGGAAGAAACCGCACCATTCAGGGTAACGCCGATGACCTCATTGACGCTTGACCGCTTCCAGTCGATAAAAAATATCCCTTCTTTGCCAGAGCAAATTGACAATGTTCTGATCGCAACGGAGACCTCATCGTGCATGGATTACAGCATCGTGGAAATGATCCAATATGACCCTGCTATAGCTATTGCCGTACTGAGGGTTGCCAACACCCCATTATATGGTTATGCCGGACAAATCTCTTCATTGCAACAAGCTGCAGGCTTGCTCGGTCCGGGGTCCATTAAAAATATTATTTTGCGCACCCCCATTCTCGAGCAATTTCCCGTTGATTCCTGCGAAGCTTTGCCGCTGGATTATGTTCAACTATGGATACACAGTGGTATCACGGCAATTATTGCAGGAGCCTTGGCAAGGTTAATGGGGGGCATCGAATCAGATGTCTGTTTCACCTCGGGCCTCATCCACGAAACCGGAGCCATCGCTTTATCGGTGTGTTTTCCTGACGAGTTCGCTAAGGTTCAGAGTTTTGCCAATGCGAATCAGCTTGGTATCACGGAAGCGGGAAAACAGGTATTGGGCTTTTCCCACCTTGAAATCACAGGGGAGATTATGGATGCCTGGGGCTTTCCCGCACAACTTAGCCATGTCATTCTACAATGCGAAGCACCGGATAAAAATAAGACACACTGGAAATTAGCCGGGGTTGTCGCATTGGCAAAATCCTTGGCAAGCGAGTGGGGGTTTCCCAGTTGCATCAAAGACATTAGGTCTGACCAACAAGAACGTTTATTAGGTCTGCTGGGAATCACTGAAAAAGAGTTGCAACAATGGGAGCCTGAGCTAAAAAAATATACGGAGTTTGCTCTAGATACAATGAAACTTCCCTGACTCCGAAGTTAATACGTCTTTATAATCCCGGCCCCATCAAGCGAATAAAATCCTGCAACAAGTGTGGGTCAAAATCGTTCGACATCTGTTTTTTCATAATGATCAACGTATCAAAAGCACTTAAAGCTTTTTTATAAGAACGTCGAGTCGTCAAAGCATCGTAGACATCCATGATTTTGCAGATGCGGGCATACAGGTGAATTTCATCGCCGATTTTCCCAGTCGGATATCCGCCTCCCTTATATTTCTCATGGTGCTCACCGGCCATTCTCACCACATTATCGGCAAAACAATTCATTCCTGCAATAATATGGCTTCCTTCAGCCGCATGAGCTTTCATGGCTTCAAACTCTTGATCTGTGAGCTTGCCACTCTTATTAATCAGCGAATAATCGATTTTTGATTTACCCACATCATGCAACATGCCACCAAGTGATAACTGCCGGATATCATTTCTGCTCATCTTTCTCTTTAAACCAAAGGTCATGCAATACAGCCCGACATTCACACTATGCGTATAGGTATAATAATCTTTACTAGTAATCTCTGCAATGCCGTGGAAACCCAATTCTGCCGTGCTCATACAATCTTCCATCATTTCCATGACTTCTTCGGATGACTCTAGGATTTTTTCAGAAACGTTGTTATCAAAAAATTCCTTCATCACTCCTTTGGAAACTTCGTAAATTTTTTCGGTTTTCTTCTTAAGAGGCACATCGGGATTGCTCATGACGGCCCGAAGAGAATTCGTAGCGCATCGGTAGTATTTAAACAGATCTTCTTCGTGGATATAGAAATCCTGCTCCGTCCCCTCTTCAAGAAGCCGCAACACTTTTTCCTGATGTTTACGTTCAGTGCTGGCAAACTTCACATATTTTGCATTGTCAAAACTATCCGTCTTATAGAAAATATCAAAGGATTCCTCACCGCTCTTTGCAAGGAACTCAATATTAATCTCTCTAAAATTACCTTCTTCCGCGTCCACACTTACCTCAAAACTGGTTATATCTTTTTCATTTGGCCTCAACCACCGACTATAGTGAAGGGCCTAAAAAAAAACTTCTAATTAACAAAATCTATAAAAATAATTATAACTCTTTAGGAAGTCAAAAGTAATCCTGTTTTCTCTTAAATCCTCACTAGATTCACCTTAACACTAACACTTCAGGTCTATAATCTGTGTAAGGCGAGCATGCTTACACCAAAAAACAATTGAAACTATTAATCAGGGAATGGGCGTTTCATAGGCTTCTTCAATTTTTGCTAGAAAATGGATGATCGCTCGAGTGCACCCCAATAAATCAGGCATCGACAAACTCTCCCCCGGCTCATGCATTCGGGCGTCCGGGTCATAAGCCCCTAAGCATAAGGGGTGGACATTCCCTAACGCCTGCATGAGTTTAGCCACAAATGAAATGGATCCGCCACATCCATAAAGACAAGCTTTTTCACCGAACCCTTTTTCAAGAGAGTCCAATATTAAGGGAAATACCGGATGTGCTATTCCCGTCATCCAAGGAGAAGCACCTTTATCGGACTTGATTTCTAACTCAAAATCGGGGGAAATATTTTTCTGCAAATGAGATCGAAGTGCTTCTTCTGCCTGAACCGGATTGTTACCAGGAGCCAACCGTATTTCAACCCAACATCTTGCTGACTTTTCTGCAAAGAGGTCGCCTGTAAAATCTTGATGGACTCGAAGCGCTGCAACTTGGCCCCTATTTTTGTTGTCATGACGCATTGCCTCAAGCTGAGGGTGCCAACAACCGGAAGAAGAAATTAGCGCATCAATCATGCAGGCCAATTGTAATTCGGAGATGGGAACTGGCCCACCGTTGACCCCCGAATGAGGGTCTTTCTCAGAAGACCGCAATAGGATATCTACCATCAACGGTTTCTCTCTAACAAGTATCGTTTTCAGCTCTAAATTAAAATGATTTTTATCGGCGCAAATTTGTGTCAACCGGCGTACAAATTCCTTTGAGTCGCTGACATCCGGAAAAGTCAAACGTGCCCCGGCCGTCCCCAGAATCACACTCCCCGTCACCCGATGCCCCGGCCGGGCATTGGCAAATGAGGTTCTTAACTGTGCAATGAGCATTGAAGAAATATCGTCAGCAACCGTAAGGTGAGTACTGGGAAGTAAACCCGCCATCTCTCTCAAAGCCGACACAGAAGTGGGGACGCGTGCATACCCTTTCCGCTCCGCATCGGTCACTCCTTGATCGGCGTTGGCAATACTTTCAATGGCCAGAGAATGGTCGTCCCGAATAAGCGTTGCCAGTAACTTGTAGAGAGCGGTTTGTTCATCCATAGCAATTTGGCCCACACCTTTAACGGTCACATCCAGTTGCAAAATTCCACGCAAGGATGTCGTCAGCCCCGGTTTGCCTTGCGCCGGGTTGACCACATCGGTGATCACCACGCAATCGGTGCCACTAAAAAATTCCTGATTTTCTTGAATTTGACCGATCAAGCTATGCGAACCACTTTCTTCTTCTGTCTCATAGATTATTTTTATATTGCAGGGCAGGCGCGATAATATTTCTTTGCTGGTTTTCCCCACTTCCATTCCGAGATGTCTGAAAACAGCGTCCAACGCTAAACCAATCGATACGACCCCACTTAAATCATCAGCCGCTCCACGCCCATAAGCCCGAGAACGATCGGCATTCCACCGCAATTGCGTGGGGGGCACACCGCCCCATTTTAGAAAATGCTCATCATCCATATAGGGTTGTTTATCAAGGTGGGCATAAAAAAGAACCGTAGGTTTTGCCTTCGAGACAAAAGTTTCTGCCATCAATATAGGAAATAACCCGCTCGAAGGTGAATCGTTGATCTTCACACTCGACAAGCCAATTCCTAAAAGATAATCACGGGCGCATTCAAGGATTTCACGCATGTCATTGGGCGTG
>JABIYR010000173.1 GCA_018702695.1 Nitrospina sp.
CCTAAAATCCCTATCCACAAACCTTCTACCCCCAGAGTCAAGATCACCTTCCAATGCGGTTCGCCAAAGGCCAGCCGAAGCCCCATCTCCCCATAACGATGGATGCCACTCAAAATACCGGCATTCCACAATACCAGCACCATTAAAAACATAAAAATACCGACCACAAAACCTTTAATGACTCGAAACTTATCCATGATCGCACCGATATTCTGTTGATCGCGAATACTTAGCACAATAGGAAAATCATCTTTGGCCCAATCTTTGGGTGGAGCACGCATCCAACGAGCAAGGCTTGACTTCATGTCGGCCTTGATTTTCTCATAATGTTCAAAGTTAGAACTGGCGGGAAAATAACCCAGCCAATCTGTCACCATATCTTCCATATAAAAAGTAGCTTGCGCATCGGCTAGGTCGATCAGTACCATTTTTTTATCCATCGCTGTGACACCAAACCGAACCAGCCCTGACACCTGATAATTGTCAGCAACCAACCCGCCGTCAAAAGACTGCCCAATCAAGGTCACAGACTGTCCCACCTGCAACTGGAGAACTTCTGCTAATTGATAACCCATTAACATTTCATTACTTTTTTGAGGCAGAGTTCCGCGCACCAGCGATGATTTTAATCGCAGGCGTTCAATCTCTTTAGATTTAGGAGATTTCAAGTCAATCGCCATTCCCATTATGGGTGTCTGCGAAAGCGTTTCACCCTGTTCATTCGGGACATCCAATATAGCTCCCCAACGAATTCTCGGGGACCACTCCACATCAGCTGCCGAGTTAATCCGCAACCAGTCATGGGTTTCTTTCTGGCTTGCTAAAGCCCGATCTAACGGACGCAAATGTTCTTCATCATAAAAAGACCGATTCACCAAACGCAGATGCCCTGAATCTAGATTTGCGGTCATGTCGATCATGCCCATGAAAACACCTTCCATAAAACCGACCAATGCTACAACCAATGCGACGCCAATGGACACCACGGTAAATGGGAATAAAAATCTCGACTTGTCACGAAACAATCCACGAAACCAAAATCCGATCATGTGATCGCCCTCCCTCGCAAAGCCAGAGTAGGGTCGAGCCGGGTAATTTTTTTTACCGGAAGCCAAGCAGAAATAATGATCAGAACAAAAACAATGAGAACAGATATAGAAATTTCCCTGAATTGGTAATCAGGGTAAACCGTTTCTCGAATGGGGAAGGACGCTTCACTCAAATGCGTCACATCAAACCCCACACTCTGAAACCAGATAAAAAATGGCACTCCCAGAACCACCGCCAAAACCAAAGCCCATAAAGCCGCGAGGATTCCCTCTAATGTAAAAATTCTAACAATCTGGTTGGACCCCATACCCAGAGCCATCAAAGTGCCAATTTCTTTCTGCCGTTTAAAGATATTTAGGATCTGGGTATTGAACACACTGGTACAAACCAGAACCATCAATATGCCCCAAAGAATTTTTGAGTTGATTCTATCTTGGCGTAAAAGCGCCAACAGATCCGACATGAGCAGTTCTATGCCATGAAATTCAAAATGCGTAACAGGGCCTAAATATTCCCGCACCGCAACCCAACTCACCTCCCCCTCACGTCGAGTCATGGAACGCAAATGATCCAGTCGCAACCAGACTACTCCATCATCGATACGAGGGTTTATCATGTCTCCCACATCAACAATCAAAACGTCTAGAGCATCGACCGCCCCTCCCTTATCGCGCCATTTCAACACCACGTTATCGCCCTTTTTCAAATGCGCTTTTCTTGCCATCTTCACACCCACCACAACCGGTATGATCTCTCCCAATTGAGAATCGAATGATTCCAAACCAGCCAACGGCAGTTCAAGAAGTGATTGGTTCATAGCGATACCGCGTAACTGAACGGGATACAACCTTCGATTCGGGTAAAGCTGGCCTTGCTGAACCAATACTTCTGCTTTATCGGTTGGCAATAGTCTTTTCAATGTCTCGGGAACAAGCTGAGTAAAATCTTCCCACTGCGTAGGGGTTAAAATATCAAAACCCGGAACCCGGTAATGCCCTCCCCCCACATCGGTTGAAACCAGATTTCGCGTTGCCTGAGCCTGAAACCCGTTTAATAAGGACAGCATAAAAATAAGAGCAATGATCGATAAAGCCGTCACCAATACATTGAGAAAAGCTCTCAGCCCTTGACGATAGAAATTTTTATTGGCGATAGTCCAGTTCAAGTTTCTATCTCCGTACCATTTCGACGTTTATCCCAACTTATTTTGCCATCTTCTAAACG
>JABIYR010000073.1 GCA_018702695.1 Nitrospina sp.
AGAGTGCGCCGGGCTTGCCAGAAAAAAAACCAAAATGAATGATGCCCAGAATTTTTGTCCGAAATAACGATTAAACATTTTTCCCTCAATTCGTTTTTTAAGTGCCATCATTTTGCAAGGTATAAGAAAATGTACCCGTATTATTGTTGCCATTATCCGTGACTGATACCGTGTAAACTTGATCACCCTGAGTTCCATTCGGTAAGGTAGCTGGTGCGGTAATTACAATTGTGGTTGCCGTTGTTGTGAAAGTTGGAGGTGTTGTAAAAGTCGTTCCCGTATTATTATTTGCAATTGTCGCTGTCTGGCCTGTGGTCGAGCCACTTGCATTGGTTGTGACAGTATCAATGGCTGCCGCTACGGCTTGAGTCACGGCAATGACATCAAAACCCAATGCCAGTGGTAAAACCACTGCTGTTGCTGTTGCCGTATCGCCTACGGCATCTGTCACCGTAATGGTGACACTGCCCGCTATCGCTCCTGCAGTAAAAACACCTGTGTCGGCGATGATGGTTCCAGTAGTCAGATTTGCGCTGGTCCACGAAAATGGAGTGGTGCCTCCTAGAGTCGTAAAGGTCACATTCGCGGCTTGCGCCACATTGACCGTACTGGGGATGATTCTTACGGTAGAAGTGGAAGGTCCAAATGGGTTGCCATCTTCTTGGGCCCCCTGACAAGCAACAAAAACTCCCAATGTCGCAAGCAGGATGAAAAAGCCCTCCCGGCCTTTATTCTTCAGCTTTGTTGCGGAGTTTTTAAATAAATAGAACATTTTAGTTTTTATTAAAAATTTATGATCGGTACCGATGTGGTGGCACTAACATTGTCAACGGTAGCAGTTATAAATGCTGTACCCGTGGTAAGACTTGAAGTCAATGTTGTCGTCGCAGACCCTGATGCGCCAGTTGTCAGGGACTCTTCTCCCAATGCTCCTATAGTGGTGGTCAAGGTGACAACAGCACCAACAACCGGAATAGAATCTACCGTATACACCTCAACCCGAATCGTTGCCTGACTCGCGCCATCATTCTGAAGTCCAGCACCTCCGAATAGGCCCTGAATTCCCAGCACATTTCCTAGGGCACTTGGTCCCGTTATGTCTTCCACCACAGCTTGACAGCCAATAAATATTCCCACGGCCAGTAATAATCCAAGCAATAATGTTTTTAGTTTTATGATTAGTTTCATAGTTTTAAATTAGAAAGGCCATACCTTGCTAAGGACTTTAGCCAACCAACCTTTTCTTTGTTCGTCTGCGACCACACCTTCACCTGTTAAGCTTATCGATGCATCGGCTATCCATCTTGATAAAATTGTATTATCGAAATTTATATCTTGCGGTCGAATGATGCCTCGTAATACCAGAATTTGTTCTTCATGGTTCACCGTTACCGAACGCCGACCCTCTATTCTAAAATTTCCACTCGGCAGTATTTCCGTTATGAGTGCTGATATGTTTGCTGTTAATGATCCGTTACGGCTTACCGTGCCTGTTCCTTGGTTTTGGTTTGCGATGCTCGTATTTACCGAAGGGTCAAATTGATTTCCCAATCCTAGGAAATTTTGCACGCCTAAACTTGTGGGCAAACCCAGAAGGGCGGTGGCTTGCATATCCATCGTTGCATTTTTTGAGGTGTCAGTTGATGCCGATTGAGTCGATTCATTGGTCTCGTTGATGGTTACGGTGACAATATCGCCTACCACTCTGGCCTTGCTGTCTTCAAATAATAGGTTGTCTGAAGTCTCTCCCGGCCATAACGCTCCCTCTTGAATTATTACCTCATTTTTATTGGCATATAAATGCTTCGGAATCACGGTTGATGCATTGTCTACTGCCCTGTGAGATGTCGAACAAGCCGTCAGCAACAACACTGAGCTTATAAAAGCGCTTTGGAATGCTTTTTTGTTCATAATATTGTTTCCCATCAAAAGCTCACTTTCACCGTATTGGCATTCAATAACCTGCCATAAATTACTTTTTTCGATTCCATATTTAAGACTCGGACCATGGAATCAGCAAAACCGTCTTCCTTTAAAATTCCCGGTGCCGTGATTTTCATGCCCCCTTTTTCGGCTAGAATCTGGATCTTGTCTCCTTTATTTACCAGAGCCGGTTTTTTTAGAAACTTTTGTACGATGATTTTTCCACTGGGTAAGTTTCTACCTGCTTCATAGCCCAAGGCCTGATCGATGCTTCTTACCGCGTCTTTCCAGGGTCGCTCTGTTTTTATCATTTCCAATACAATATTTTCATTGGATATTATTTCGCCTTTTCTCACGGGTCGCATTGTTTTGACCACTTCTTGTGAAACCATAACTCTGCTATTAATACGAATTGTCCTTTGAAAAACTCCATTGACCTTTATCTGAAGAGTCAGAGGTATTCTTCCGGCTGTTCGATTATTGCCCCTAGCCTTATAGATCAATTCCTTTTTTCCAGGCGGAAGGATTATATCTTTGCCCGTGTAATAAACATTGATCTCAAGCAATTCTCTTTCCCAAGTCAAAATGCTTTCCAGCTTAGCGATGGCTCCTTTTTCAATTTCTTCCACCGTTATAATTTGGGTTTTCGATGCATTGGCGATACTTGAAATGCTTAAGAATATTCCCATGCAAAGATAGAGGATTGAATTTAGTATTGATTTGTTATTAATTATTTTCATACCTTATTACCGTTTCATGTTGTTGGCAATTTGCAACAATTCATCTGCCGTTTGTACCGTTTTGGAATTTACCTCATACGCACGTTGAGCCGAAATCAGGTTTACCAATTCTTCCACAACGCTCACATTTGATAATTCTACAAAACCTTGTTGTGTGGCTCCGCGATCATCACTTTGAGGATTGCCAATGGTCGGTGTTCCCGAAGCATCCGTTTGTCTGAATAAATTGAAACCCGTCGCCTGTAAACCCGCTTCATTCTGAAAAGTTGCCAACTGTATCGTTCCAATTGTTGTTGGGGCAGTCGCTCCCGGTTGTGTTACGGCGACGCTACCTTGTGCATCGATCGATATATCCAGAGCATCTGCCGGGATTGTAATAGCTGGCTCTAGAGCTAAGCCATCTGCTGTTACAAATTGCCCCGTGTTGTCCAATTTAAAAGATCCGGCGCGGGTGTAACCAATGGTTCCATCCGGTTGTGATACCTGAAAAAATCCTTTTCCCTGAATTGCAATATCTAAGGGGTTTTGTGTCTGGCTGAAATCTCCCTGTATAAAGATTTTCTGGATCGCCGCTGTTTTGACACCCAAACCCAATTGTGCTCCAGTAGGGATTTGCTGGCCATTGGGTGATAGCGTTCCTACCAATCTTAAGTTTTGATACAAGAGATCCTGAAATTCTGGGCGGCTTCTTTTAAAACCTATTGTGTTTACGTTTGCCAAGTTATTGGCGATTACGCTCACGTTTAAATCTTGGGCATTCATCCCCGTTGATGCGGTGTATAAGGATCGAATCATTTGTCTGATACCTTTTAATTGTAATTATTAATTTCTTTCCAAGACCTAGCCCACCCTTCCAATATCATTCACTGACTGGTCGTCCATGCTGTCTATGGATTGAATCATTTTTTGATACGTTTCAAATAATCTTAATGTTGCCAACATATCGGTCATTTCCTCTACTGTGGTTACATTTGAGTTTTCTAGGAAACCTTGTGAGATAATTGTTTCTGATGTTGTTTTTACTTCTGCTTCTGGGTTTATTTGATGAAATAATCCATCGCCTATTTTTTCTAAAGTTTTCGGGTTTTCAAAGTCCACCAGTTTTATTCTGCCCAACGCCTGATTGGTTAGGCCCCTCCCTGCTGAGACATTTCCTAAACCATCAATGGCGATGTCTGCACCGGGTATATTAATTACGATTGGGTTGCCTTCAATATTTAAAACTGGGGCCCCGTTTTGATTTACCAATTGGTTTTTTGTATCCAACCTGAAATTTCCGTTTCGGGTATAGCGCTCCCCTCCTGGGGTTGATACGCTAAAATAACCGGGGCCTGATAAAGCTAAATCTAAAGAATTTCCCGTTTGCTTTAATGCACCCGGAGTTAAGTCAGTGTAATAATCAGAGATTCCCACATACGCTACGTTGGAATTTGATTTCTCTGCTGGTAACAATATGTTTTTTCCTGCTTCCAAACCTGCATCGGGGGCATAAGGTGGCATAAACTCTTTAAATACTAGGCGGTCGCGCTTGTAACCGGTGTTGTTGACATTTGCTAAATTATTGGCGATGACCTCTAATTTTTTGCCTTGTTTTAGTCCCGCTGATGCGGCTATGTATATTCCTTCGTGCATATGTAATTTCCTATAAATGCTTTTTTTATTACTAATAAGCAAAAGGTGTGCCAAAAATATTTTTTTGATAAAGTTGTAGCCTTTTATTCTTTTAGGCTTTTATTTATCAATGGTTAGGGTTTTTATTTGTTTTTTTTCGCTACTAGTTTTTACTACCGCGTCAAAATTCCTTGGTAATTTGTTCCTTTACTAGTCAATAATCCCCTTTTTTGGTTTTTTATATATTTTGGCTTTTGATTTTGAAACTTTTGACGCATGTTATAATCTTAGTCATTAGACCTATATTTTGATTAATGAACTGTTTTGAGGTGAGGGTGATATGGAAATTATTTCGATCGATGAATTGCACGATAAAATTCCAAATCTAGGTGAAAATGATTTGGTTCTTGATGTTAGGTCGGCTGAAGAATATGCAGCTGGACATATCGAAGGATCGCAACATACCCCTCATGATGAGGTTGTGGGTGTTGTGGATGATCTAAAAGGCTATGATAATATTTATGTACACTGCAAAATGGGTGGGCGAGCCAAAATGGCTTCTGATGCTTTAACTCAGCAGGGGCTTGGTAATATCGTTTGCGTGGGCAATGGGGGGATGGAACGTTGGACGCAGATGGGTTGGGCCGTTAAAAAATAATTATTTTCTCTCCAAAAAAAAACCCAGGAAGAGGAGCCGCGTGAGCGACTTCTCCCCTGGGTTTATTCTTTTGATCTAAGCGAATTACTCCGCTTTAAGACTTAGTACTGCAGTTCATTCCACTGCGTTACCGCCTTTTGACCATTTCTTTCTTTGTTCTGACCATTCCAAAGTGCAATCGCCATGGAAACTTTTCCACTTGTGAACTGCGTGTCATTGGAATCAATATTGGTCAAAGAACGTTTGAAAACAACAGACCAACGGTTGTTAGACCAGTTGCCGCTGCCTTGGACATCTTGATGAGCCTGAGTCGTCAGAGTACTAAACCCTTCTGCATTCAGGTCTTCAATAGGGGAGATGCGTTTAGAAGCATCTGAAAGCATATTTCCGGTAGCACGACCCGGGTTATACACGCCTTCGTTTTTACCCATACCAAAGTCAACATAAGAATGACGTTTGCTGATATCGCTTGCTCCACCACTTTTGCTTCCGTCTTCTTTAGAACCAGAAGCGTGTGCAGGCTCTTTACCACTCAGCTTTCCATCAGGCTCATACATGTAGTAACTGCCTGAACCCATCGCCATATTACTATATTGATCTTCCATGTCCGACATGCCAATGTTGCCAGTTGTTCCAGCGCCTTCTTTATCCCAAGTCGCTTTCCACTGCCAAATATTAACACGCTCACCGTCTCCACCCATTGTGAAAGGAGGCTCTTCGCCAGACTGATTCAATGGGAACATAATGGCTGCTTGATCTTTATACTGCTGAGATCGAACCATGATGTCATTACGGGTAGGATCTGTCCAGCTCAACCGAACTGCGATTTCCTTACCGTTTGTAGCGGCACGGACATTTACCCATTTGGTAGCCGGAGCTGGCCACATGGGATTGGTGATCATTTGAGGATCCAAATCCACTACTTGATGCTTGTGGAAAGTAGGACCATAACGTGTCCAGAAAGGATCATCCGCAT
>JABIYR010000100.1 GCA_018702695.1 Nitrospina sp.
AAGAGCGTGATATTGAGGCACAGGGCTTGGGAGAAGAGAAATATGATGTCATTATTTTCTCCGATGTGCTGGAGCATTTGAATAATCCAGAAAGAGTGTTGGAGAAAAGTCGAGGCTCATTGCGACCGGGTGGAACGGTGTTGGTTTCTCTCCCTAATGTCGCTTATCTTGATAATCGGCTTGGTTTGCTGAATGGCAAATGGAACTATACCGATGAGGGGATTTTAGACCGAACGCATTTAAAGTTTTTCACCTTATCGACGGCGGAGAAGCTTTTATCGGCGGCTGGCTTCAGGAAATCGACCCAGAGATTCCTGTCATCAAGTCGGCATGGGTGTCGCGTATTTTTATGATTCTTAGCGAGGCTTGGCCCGGTTTGTTTGCAATCGGATGGGTTTTTAAGGCGGATGACCCGCAAAACTCGTTGCAGGATTAGACGCTTGCGAACAGGGTCTATTTTGATAACCGGACGAAAATAAATTTATTTTTTGGCGGATGCATTGCGCCATCGGCAAAGCCCGGCGGTGATGCTACCCAATATGCAATGAGTGAGGGCTGAGATGGCACCGGGGACGGTGGCCAGCCCGTAGCTTGAAAAATTATTCCTCGCCAATTCGGTTGCCAGACCGGAATTCTGCATCCCCACTTCAATGGAAACAGTTTGTGCATCGCGCTCCGAAAACCGGAACAGGCGTGATAACACATACCCCAATAGGAATCCACACAGGTGTAACAAGAGCACGGCATAAATGAGTTCTGGACCCATCTCTAAAATGGCTGATTTTTTCGCCGCCAGTATGAAATCGACGATGAAGACAATGGATAACACGGCGATGAAGGGGGTGTAGGCTTCGACTGTTTTGACCTGACGATGGAAATAATGGTTCAACAGTACGCCGATTAAAACGGGTAGAATGACCACCTTCAAAGTCTTGAGCAAAAGCCCTAAGGTGTCCACCTCAATCGCTAACCCGGTTAATTCCATGGAGATGGACTCAACCCACCACGTAGTCAGAAAAGGGGTGAGGAGAACCGCTAACAAGGTTGAGCAAGTGGTCAGGCTGACTGACAGGGCGACATGGGTTTTGGCGATGAAACAAACGACATTGGAGGCCGCTCCACCGGGACAACAGGCAACCAGAACCAGACCGATTACGAAGTCGATGGGCAAGTTAAAAGTTCGGGCCAGTGCATAGCCCAGCCCCGGCATCAGAGTGTATTGCAATGCCACGCCGAGCAACACGGCCTTGGGCATTTTGAGAACACGGGAGAAATCCTGCACATTCAAAGTCAGCCCCATGCTCAGCATGATCAGACCGAGAAAATAGGGAATCCAGTTCGGTTGAAACCAAGTGGCGGTTTCGGGTTTCCATAAAGCCAGCCCGGCACCACTCAGGACCCAAAGGGGAAATAGGTTGGCCAGTGTAATGAAAAAGCGTTCGACAGGTTTCACTGAGGCGACAATCAGGGTTTTGGTTTTTGTGCGATGATGCTGGAATAGGCTTCTTTGCCGTCATCATAGTCTTGATAACGAAGGACACGCAAGTCTTTGAAGGTGTCGAGCAGTTCGTTTGTTTCGAGGGCCCATTTGCGATTGAATCGAGCATATTTCAGGTAGTCGATATTATAAGTTTCGACCACAATCATTCCGCCCGGTTTCAGAGCCGCCTGAAATTTTTTATAGAGGTCCCTTTGCATATAATAGGTGCAAAGTATCACGTCATAGCTATTGGGTTCGAGTGCAAACGTTTCAAGATCGACCACTTGTGTCTTGATGGTAACGTTGTTTTTGGTGGCCAGTTGATGTGCTTTTTCCAGACCTTTTTCGGAAATATCGAGGCCGGTGACTTCGAAACCTTGAGTTGCGAGATAAACACCGTTTCTTCCTTCTCCCATGGCGATGTCCAATGCCTTGCCTTTGGGTAGCAGGTGAATATTTTGTGCGAGGAAAGGAATGGGTTTTTCACCGAATAAAAAAATCTCCGTATCATATTTTTTGTTCCACCGATCTTTATCTTTGGGTCTGGCAGAGACCATATTGGTGAAACAAAAAAACAGAAGAACTATTAAAAATACAGTCGCTATGCGCTTATAATTGTGAATAAATTCCATGGCCAGATCCCTCGATAATTGCCTGCCTGATGGCAGATGAGATGGAGTTAAATTTCGATTCTTGAGTTCATTCTGGTTAAAATGATCATTGACTATTAGCCTACCATTTGTCGTCGGATTGTCGTACAAAAATTCTTGTAACAATATTAAAAGGAAGAAGGACCTGTTAAATGAGTCTACGTAAAACGATTGCTATTATTGGAGGCGGGGCGGCAGGTTTTTTTTCCGCAATTTCTGCGGCCCAAGAGGCTAAAGAAAAAGGTCTGTCCGTAGATATCAGGATTTTTGAGGCCACGGAAGATTATCTCCAGAAAGTCAAAATTTCAGGTGGGGGTCGCTGTAATGTGACGCATCACTGTTATGACGTTAAAATGTTTTGCCAAAACTATCCGCGAGGTTCTCGTGAGTTGCTTTCCCCGATGCATAAATTTCAAGCACAGGATACGGTGGAATGGTTTGAAAAAGCAGGGGTCCACCTCGTTGCTGAAGCGGACGGTCGAATGTTTCCAGATACAAATAGCTCTGCAACAATCATCGACTGTTTTTTACATGCCGTCGATAAATTTCAGATTAAATTGATGCCCAATCATGTTGTAAAAACGATTGCAACTTCAGCGTCTTCGCAACTCAAACTGAGTTTTCGTGGCCAGGAAGATTTTATGGCAGATGCGGTTCTTATCGCTACCGGGAGTGCTCCCGGTGGCTATCGCCTTGCGGACTCTTTGGGGCATACCATTGCAGAGAGAGCGCCGTCTTTATTTAGTTTTAAAATCGAAGATCCGTTGATTTCAGAATTACAAGGCTTGAGTTTTTCAGACGTAACGCTGAAGCTCACTCTTCCTGATAAAAAAGGTTTTAAGCAAAAGGGGGCTGTTCTTATCACCCATTGGGGGTTGAGTGGCCCAGCGATCTTAAAGCTTTCTGCCTGGGCGGCCCGAGAAATGAAACGGGCTGATTATCGCGGAACCTTGACGGTCAATTGGATGGGGGGCAAAAAAACGGGTGTTGTCGAGAATCAACTCAACCAAATGAAAATGGAAAACTCGAAAAATTATTTAAAAAATATTTATCCTGAGAATTTGCCAAAACGATTCTGGCTCAATCTGCTAAAAAAATATTCGATCGATGGAGACAAGCAATGGGCCAATATCTCCAAAAAAGAGGGGGTAACAATTTGTCAGGCTCTCGTGGCTTCATCGCTGAACATATCAGGACAAAATCGTTTTAAAGACGAATTTGTTGAATGTGGGGGCGTGTCGCTTACAGAAATAGACTTCAAAACGATGCAGAGCAAAATTTGCCCAAGGCTCTATTTTGCCGGGGAGATATTAGATGTGGACGGCATAACGGGTGGCTTCAATTTTCAAAATGCTTGGACCACTGGTTGGCTGGCGGCTCAACATATGGTGAGCCGCTAGAGATAATGCCGGGTTGAGACTTTATTGTAACTTAAAAATAAATGGGACGATTCTAATGTTTTATTTACTAGGAAACGTTTTTTTATAAAGATCTCTTGATTCTTGGATGATTGTTAGCGCATCTTGGTGTCCAAGCAACTTATGCACCACGACCAGCTTATTCTCTAAGACTTTATAGTCTTCAAAAAATCGCCTTATTTCTTTCATACGATGCGGAGGCAGTTCTTCAATGGCATTGTAATGCGCATATTCCGGGTCATTAGCATGAACGGCGATGATTTTATCGTCTTTTTCTCCCTGATCGATCATTTCCATGACACCAATGGGTTTTGCTGACACGATTGATAGTGGATACACCGGGTCTTGTCCTAATACTAAGACATCCAAGGGATCATTGTCATCGCAATAGGTCTGCGGGATGAAGCCATAGTTGGCTGGATATTGGACCGAGCTGTATAAAATGCGATCGACGCGGATCATCCCAGTGGCTTTGTCTAGTTCATATTTGGTTTTTGATCCTTTAGGGACCTCAATAATAGCGGGGAAAACATCAGGAAATTTTTCGCCCAAGTCCACATCATGCCAGGGATTCATAGGTTAAATTCGCTTTAAAAAGGGTTTCAAATCAACGGTGATTTGTTCTGATATAAGAATAATAAAGGTGGGTTTATATATGCCACCTTCCCATTTTAGCACGAAAAAATTAGTCCGCAAATAAACAATATAAATTTAAAAATTCATTCAAATTGTAATCTTGTAAAGTGAAGGGTGACGGCCTACTAAATGTTGGTAGGGGCTTTTTTTTGCAAGATTAGAGGATCGTCAGATCGATTCAGCAGAAGGTCTTGCATGTCTTTACGGTTTTACGTTTACTTGGGTTTTGCGAGCCGTTAGAATCAATGTATCAGCGTATTACTGCAGTCATCACCTTCTCGCATATGGAGTGACAATATGTTTGGTAAATCACGAAATACCCCAACTGTCGGAATCGTCGTGGGCTTGCTGGTTCTGCTTTTTAGCTCCTTGGTTTGGGCGCAGGGAATGGCCGATCAAAAACCAATTGCCGAATCTGTCGATAAGCGTTTTGCAAATTTTTCCGATGGCACCACCTTGGATCGAAAAACCGGTCTACTTTGGATGACTCAGGACTATTGGCAAGTGAAAGCTCAGTGGGTCAACTGGTATACGGCCCAAGAATATGCCCAGCGTATGAATAATAAAGATTTTGCCGGATACCAAAATTGGCGTTTGCCGACACCAGAAGAAGCCGCCACTTTGTATGATCGGCGTAAGCGTAACGAAGATAAAGATGGCGATAAAATTTATATTGACCCCATGTTTCCTAAGGGCGCGGGCTGGAGCACGTGGACCAGCAAAGAAAAGCGGAACAAAGCCGTAGCCGTTTCTTTTAAGGATGAGGGTGGCGAAGCCTATCAAGATAAAATAGCGGGTGCTGACGCTTTCCTAAGGCTGGTTCGATCCAGTGATCGATGACTCATCGCAGAAGTTTTTCTGGCAGCACTTTGAGTGCAGACAGCTAGGAGGCGATCTGGTGAAGCTTTGATTTTTTGATGCAAGGGGGTCTCTTTTATTTGAGTTTTGTATGTTAGATGTTTGCAAGTTTGTTGCGAGCGTTCAGTTGGAAAGCAGCTGAAATTTATGAATAGTTTTGGGAGGGAATCATGATTAGATATGAAAACATTCAGGGTAAATATTTCTGGGGAGTTTTGATAGCGGCATTGATCTTTTCAAATGCGACAGCCATTGCTAATCCGCTCAAGGGTTATACCATTCATGTCAGCGCTCCTCATATGATGGATGGCGAGGTGATCGGGCCTTTTCATCATTATTGCAAACCCATTAATGACGATATCATTCAATGCGTGTTGTTCGAGTCTACCGAGCCGAACGCTAGAATGACGGAAGTGGAGTATATGGTGTCCAAGAAGCTGGCACGCAAGGTCATCCCTGAATGGTCTCATAAACAAAACTGGCATGACCATGCAGAAGAAATTGCTACCGGAAGGGTTGCCATCCATGTTCCCGTAGACCCGGCGGAAAAGAAAAAACTAGCAGACTATGTGGCTAAAACAGATGGAATTATTTTTCATTTATGGCCTCATGGCGCACCGATTCCTGATGGTTCGGTCAGCATTGCTCAATCGGTCGGTCATTGGGAAGCATTGCATGGAAAAGTCGGTAAATAATAATTGTTAGGCAAGGGGGGCCTCTTGCTAGCTGATAGAAATGAAATACTATGCGAGCCATAAACTTAGGGCGAATAGGAGTCTTTGTATTCTTGCTTGTTGGTGCGAGTGTTGCGGGTGCGTTTCATCCTGATATTTACGAACCGCGGGTTCCTCCTGAATTATTAGAAGAGCTTCAGGATATGGATAACCCCTACCCCGCAAGCCCTGAGAGAATTGAGGCGGGGCGAAAAATTTATTTTGGCAAAGGTTTGTGTGTTACCTGTCATAGCAAGAACGGCAAAGGGGTGCGACTTCCCGGTCATTCTCCGAGAGATTTTACCGAGCTGAAATGGCAAGAGCTTCGAACCGATGGGGAAATGATGTGGATTCTAAGAAATGGCAGCCCTGGAACAGGAATGCCTGTGCGGGTGGGAAAAGTAATCAGTGAAGAAGAAGGTTGGAATGTGATCCATTTCATCCGAACATTTTCTCAAGGTAATTAATCAAGCACAAACAGGGTATTTATTTTATGAAGTGGGGGTTTTTCAAAAATAGAAAAAGCATTGTACTGGTGGTTTTGGCGATAATACTATTTGCGCTTGTTGCCGAAGTTTGGGCGGGGCCACCTATGGGGCACGGTCGTCGGCATCATTTGCGCCACCATCGGGGTCATCATGGGCAAGGTTTTGCGGGGCAGGGGTTTTGTCCGCAAGGTCGGTTTACGGTGCAGGCTCCCGATGACATTCTCAATCAGAAGAACCCTTTAGAACCCAGCCAAGAAGTAATTTATGCCGGGGAATCTCTATTTGAGTTGGAGGTGCAACCGGTGGCTTGCAAAATCTGCCACGGCGTGAATGGCAATGGCCTCGGCATCATGGCGCAAGGGCTGAACCCCTCGCCACGAAATTTCACCTGTCAGGAAACGATGAAAGATATTTCTGACGGCCAGCTATTCTGGATCATCCGCAACGGTTCTCAGGGCACGGGAATGCCAGCCTATAAAGAACTTGAGGATAGAGAGATTTGGCAGATTATCCATTACATACGCCAGTTTGGAAAACCTAGACGCAAATAAAAGAATGATCTGGGTTTGAAACTAGGTCGTTGGATTTTTTGTGTAGGTTGAAGTGCAAGGCATTAGTATCTGGACGTGATTAACTTTTAAAGTGTAGAGGAGGATGGAAATATGAAGCGATTTTCGATCCGAGGACTCGTGATTTTGCTGTTTGTTTTAATTGCACCGTCTGGTGTCTGGGCGGGCAGTGACGGCTATGTTGAAAAGTTAATCAATCGTCAATGCAAAAGTTGTCATCGATTTGAGGGCAAGCCGACAAGCAAGTTTGAGTTGAAAGCGCCCGATATGATGTGGAGCGGGGTGAAATATCAAAGCCCTTGGTTGGTCCGTTGGTTGTTGGGGCAGGAAGACAACCTCTATCCCAATAGTTATCGCTGGGACAAAAGTTATGGATTCTCCCGCAAGCATATGATTTTGACACAAGAAGAAGCCACTCTGGTTGCCGCTTATATAGAAAAGACGTATGGCGACTCAAGGATAAAGAAAAGTTTTGTCGATATGTCGACGTTCACGGAAATGGAAGCCGGTTTGGGGGCGGGTATTTTTCGCGAGTATTCCTGCTTGGGTTGCCATCAAATCAAAGATGACGAGGGAAACAAGATAGGCGGCCCGATCAGCGCAGACCTTTTTGATGCGGGCAATCGCTATACGCTCGACTGGTGGAGTCGGTTCGCCGAGAACCCTCAAGACTTTACTCCGCATAGTGGGGAGTATCTCGCAGACATCAGCCCACGCAAAGCACGCCATATCATTGGCTATTTGATGACCTTGGGAGTGAAAGACTTTAAATATTATGAACCGTGGAACTCAGAGGCTTTCAAGCAGGCAGATGCGAAACGCGGAGCCAAAGTCTATAAAGAATATTGCGTGCAATGCCATGGTGTTGAAGGAAAAGGCGATGGGCCGGGAGCTAAAGGGCTGGACCCCAAACCTGCTGTTCATGCCGATTTGCCACTTGCCGATTATCCAGAAGATTATTTATACAACCTGATTTATTACGGCGGCAAGAGTGTGGGCAAATCTCCCAATATGCCCGATTGGGGCGTGACTTTATCGCCGCAAAACATAGCCGATGTCATCGCTCATCTACGTTCCACCTTCAAAGGCGAATAATAAAAAGGCATTGCGCTCGCCCCAGAGCGCAATGCCTTCCTTCTCAATATTTCCCTAATAAAACAAATATTAAGGTTTATTCACCTTTTTAGTTTGCACTTAAAAAATCTCAGGAATACATTTTTATCTTAACAAAGATGGCAGGATCTATTTTTTGGAATTATATTCCCTGAAGTTAGTGTTTGAGTTCATTTTTTACACCATGAGCTCGGTTTCTAATTTTAGCGAAGGAGGTCGTCATGTCCCTAATAGAGCAAGCATCCAGCACTCAAGGTAAAATACTGGTTATCGATGATGAATTAGAAGTGAGAGAGGTGTTGAGAATTCATTTGGAATCGGCCAAATACCATGTGATTGAAGCTTCGGATGGCGAAGAGGGAATTAGCCTGATGAAGTCCGGTGCCAACCTGTTGCAAGTGGGAATGATCATTTGTGACATCAGAATGCCAAAGGTTAATGGAATTGAGGCCATTGACTATTTGAAGCAAAATGCGCCATCCATTCCCATCATTGTCGTCACGGGCTATCCTGATTCAGAGTTGGCGGTTTCGTTACTGAAAAAAGGTGTGAGAGATTATATGGTTAAACCCATTGAAAGGGAAAAACTTCTTGCCAAAGTGGCGGAGGTGCTTGCCACCCCGCAAGAATTTGATTATGTCTAAAACGTAGATTTTGGGGGCCATGATCATGGAGACCCATTACGAGCCCTCCCCTATTGTGGATGGAGGCGAAGCGCAGAAAGGCATCAGGGCCGGATTAAAGAATAAGTTGATCTGGACCATGCTTGGTGTTGGAGCCTTACCCTTGATGCTGGCTATGATTATTTCCTATTTGCAGGGTACCCAATCTTTGCAGGGGGTGATTGGAGCCAGCTTCAAGGCATTGGCATACGAAACGTCTACGAAGATAGATTTGCTGATTGAGGGGGAAATTTCAAAGAATATTCGCCATGCCGCGCACCCTGATATCAAATCTACCATTCTAAAATTTAATCGGGTACTTCATGCCCTCGATACTGAAACAAGAAAATCGAGGCTTCTGAAGCAGGCGCGGACGTGGGTCACTGGGATGCCTCGATCTGTTTTGGATTCAGAAGCCAGTCGAGCTCTGCAGAGTTTTCAAACAAGAAAAACCTTGTCGGTTCTGGCGACCCGAGCTTTGTATATTACAGATACATTCGGAAGTGTCCGAGCCAGCATCAATGACTACCCGGCGTTTTCATATTCTGCGGAACCCGAATGGAAAAAAATAATCACTGCTAGCAAAGAGGCTGTCTACATAGGGCCTGTAAGATTTGATGAAAAAAATCGATCCTTCCTGATGAGTCTGGCCTTTCCCATTCTGAATGAAGAAGAAAAAACTATTGGAGTTCTGCATCATGCTTTTGATGTGAAGGAATTTTTTTCTGGAGCCATTGAGCCAATCACCTTCGGCGAAACGGGCCATGTCATGTTGATCGACGCGCGAGGGATGGTGATCGATTGCCCAATATTACCGACGGGATTTATGTTGCCAGACCCCGTTTTGGTAAAGAGTGTGACGGGGAATAGCGCAAACTGGGTAGAAACTGTGGGCGACGGTCATGGTGGCGAAGAAATTTCTATCATTGGTTACTCCCCTGTCGATATTGCGAGACGTTGGATAGACCAATTGGGAGGAAACTATTTGTATACCTTTGCGTGGCAATCATCCGATGAACTGTTTGCCCCGATGCAGAAACTATTTATGTGGATCTCTATGGCTGGGGTGGCTTCTATTTTACTGGTCGCAGGCATGGGTTCTTTGGCGGCAAAAAAAATTGTCCAACCGATTCGTCGGCTTCAGAAAGCGGCAGAGCGTATTGGTAAGGGAGAAAAAGTTGAATCGTTGGAAATAAAAACTGGAGATGAAATTGAAGCACTTGCCAATGAAGTGAATCAGATGAATGACCTATTGCAAAAATCATTTTCTGGCTTAGAGAGTCAGGTACGTCGAAAAACCGAGGAGGTGTTGTACCTGAAAGAATACACCGATAGTATTCTCAGATGCGTTCCCGATGCGGTGGCTATTTTTGACCCGAATTTAAGAATAGAATATGCCAATGAAGCTTTTGAAAAGATGACTCAGAAAACGGCTGAGCAATTGAGTGGGTGTTCCCTAACCCATTTTGAACCGACAGCGAATTGGGGTGGGGTGCATGAGGCTCTGGTTAATTTTTATAGTGAAGTCTCACCTCTCGCTTCGCGAAACCTTAGGGATCAAACCTTGCAATGTTATGCCGTCCGAGATCCGCTTGCTCCGAAAGAATCCCCTACACTGCAAAGTATGAAGCAAACGGTGAAGCTGGCTGGCAAGGTTTATGCTTTTCAGATTTTTGATATCATCATTCATGATGGCAGTGGCAAGAGATTGGGCCTTCTTTTAAGAGATGTCACCGAAGATGTGGCGTTGCACGACCAACTGGCTATGGCGGAAAAATTGTCTGGGTTGGGCACACTCACAGCGGGAATTGCTCATGAATTGAACAACCCACTCGTTTCTATCATGGGATTTACCGAGGCGATTCTTACAGAAAAGAACCCCGATACCATCCAAAAATATGCTGGCAAAGTTTTTGATCGCTCCAAACATATGGCATCCATAATTCTGAATATGTCCGGTTACACCCGTTCGGGAAGGTCTACAGAAGAGAAAGCCGTGAACTTGAATGAACGTATTGACGCGGCCATTGAGATTGCAATCCTATCCACTTATAATAATGCGATCAAGCTGGATAAGAAATTTTCTGACTTGCCTCCTATCAAAGCCAAGCCCGAGGAAGTTCAGCAGATATTTATCAATCTTCTGAGTAATGCCGTGCAAGCGATGGAAGGTAAAGGTGAGTTGAAGATTTCAACAGACAGCAATAAGGGGAATGTGCTCGCTAAAATTATTGATACCGGGCCGGGAATTCCTGAAGAGTATCTATCAAAAATTTATGATCCTTTTTTTACCACCAAAGAACAAGGCAAAGGAACGGGCTTGGGACTGAATATCGTTCATCAACTGGTTGCGAAATATGGAGGGAAGATTGATGTTTCCTCTTTGAAAGGGGAGGGCACTACGTTCTCACTGTCGTTTCCAATTGGTTCGACGTGAAGCGTCACCCCGGTTCTTGATTAGAGCGCAAATATTTTTTTATATCTATCGATCAAAGATTGAGTGAAAAAATGAATCATATTAGAAAAAAAATAAGTTTTGTGTTCGCAATGGTTTTATTTGTACTCACTTCGTGGTGGGTTCCTGCTTTTGCCGACCATGAACCAGAAAAGGTGCAATGTCCGCAAATGCGAAAGACGTTAAAAGCCCCAGATGAATTTTTGAGTTTGACGAATCCCCTTGCAATAACAGCCAAGCGGGTTGAAAAGGGGCGAAAGATTTACCAAAGCCTATCTTCCCCCCTGCAATGCGTCCATTGTCATGGATTAAAAGGCGATGGCACAGGACATATGGGGTTGGAAGCCAACCCTCCCGCGAGAAATTTTGCCTGTGCTGAAACGATGCAAAGTATTTCAGACGGGCAGATGTTCTGGGTCATTACAAATGGCATCCCCGGCACTGCGATGCCCGCTTATGCAGACCTTGCCGACTGGAAAATCTGGGTGTTGATTCAATATATTCGCCAATGGAGTCATTAAAGAAATAGGTCGGTTGTAGAGTTTAGGAATGTTTTGAAACTATTTGTTTGATACCTTTTGAATTCGGATAAATCCCTCTTCCTTTTGCAATACTTTGAAATTCCACGATTTATTTAGGGCATTTAGACTATGAGGAGATATAGTTTGTATGGGCTGTTTTAGGGTGTGATAGTGGCTTCCAGTTAAAATATTTATACATATTTTTTGGAGGCTTGAGCTATGCGGAAGTTCTTAAAAACATTCACCTTAATTAGCTTATTGATGTTTGCATCGGGTGCGGGAGCACAGACAGTGGTGCTTGATGGCGTGCCAGTTGGGACGACTAACCCGAACACGGTTAATTTACTAATCTAGAAGCTACCACTCAATTCAAACTTGGAGCGGACACGGCAATCAGTTTTGATGGCATTGACAGCAAGAAGGTTAAGTCTAGCTCAACAGATTCAACCTCTGGGTTTTTGACTGATGAGCTTCAGGCCGGAACGAATGTGACGATTTCAGGGACTGAAAATATATTGATCTCGGTTCCAAACAAGCTCACCACAAAGGGTGATGTGCTTTATCACAATGGCACCAGCGAAGCACGTTTGCCAGTAGGCGCGAGCGGTCAATTTCTCACTTCTGACTCCAGTAATAATCTGCTGTGGGTCAACCCTCCTGAAGGCGACTGGTGGCGTTAGCGAATCGTTAGCTTTTTGTATTTGGATCGGCGGTTTTCTTCTTTACCTCCCAATTCCTGTTTTCTTTTTTCCTGGTATTCCTCAAAATTACCTTCGAACCAGCGAACTTTGCTGTTGCCTTCAAACACCAGAAGGTGGGTGCAGATGCGGTCGAGGAAAAAACGATCATGGCTGATAACGAGAACGCATCCGCTGAATTCAAGGATGGCATTTTCGAGATTACGCAGGGTGGTCACATCCAGATCATTGGTTGGCTCATCGAGAAGCAAAACATTTCCGCCTCTTCTGAGCAGTTTAGCCAAATGAACTCGGTTGCGTTCTCCGCCTGATAATTCGCCGACCTTTTTTTGTTGGTCGGTGCCTTTAAAGTTGAATCGTCCGACATAGGCTCGGGAACTTAGGGCCTTACCCGCAATTTCGATATGCTCAGTGCCGCCTGTGATTTCTTCGAAAACTGAATTTTCTGAGCTGAGATCGTGACGGTGCTGATCGACGTAGGAAAGTTTTACTGTAGAGCCGAGTTTGAGGTCTCCGGCATCCGGTTGTTCTTCGCCAGCGATCATGCGAAACAAAGTGGTTTTGCCTGCGCCATTGGGGCCGATTAAGCCGACCACTGCGCCACGCGGTACTGAGAAAGTAAGGTCTTGAATGATAGACTCGCCTTCTTGATAACCCTTGCTCAGAGAGTCAGTTTCAATGACCTGTTCACCGAGTTGAGGGCCGGGGGCAATCTGTATCTCTAAAGAGTTGTCGTCAAGATCGACTTTTCGTGCCGACAGTTTTTCGTATTCGTTAACCCGGCCTTTATTATGTTTGCGCCGTGCACCGGGAGTTTCCTTCAACCATTGCAATTCTTTTTCCAGACGTTTTTGTAAGGTCGAGGCAGACTTTTCTCTTTTCCTTAAGATCTCAGCTTTCTGTTCCAGCCAAGAGCTGTAGTTTCCTTCGAAAGGCCGGCCTTTTCCGCTTTCGAGTTCGAGAATCCATTTGGTGATATTGTCGAGAAAATATCGATCGTGGGTGGAAACGAT
>JABIYR010000060.1 GCA_018702695.1 Nitrospina sp.
ACAGGTTGAATCAAATCAGGGGCATCAAATCTATAAGTCGATTGCCACTGGGAATAAGGCGGAATGCTGGATAAGAGAATGGACTGTCGGGCGCGTTCATCATAAGCGGGGAGTATGTAGGAACCCGAGTCGAGCAAGAGCGGCGGGTGACGAATCATCATGCCGGGTTCCTGCCAGAGCTGAACGGGTTGAGACCAGCTTTGTCCTTCGTCATCCGACCAGATTTCTTGCAAATAGGCATCGTTCCAATAATGTCCCTTCAGCACCACATAAAGTAAATGAATGCGCCCGCTGGGGTCTTGAAAGAGAACCGGGTTGCCAGCAGAATATTGCCCCGTATCCAGAATTGATTTGCCGTCACTCCATTTACCTTGAGTGGAGCGTTTTTTTGAGAAGGCCAGAGTGGCCCCTGCATGCTCATCTGCGGGATAAACATACCAAACAACCATCAATGTGCCCTGCTGAGTCTCTAAGATGGAAGGGCAATGGCAAAACATGCCTTGGTCGATGGGGTTGTGCAAGAATTCAGCGTCAATCATGATGCAGGCGACTTTCTCTATAAACACTAAACATAATTAGGGAACCCGTTGCATTGTATGGCCAATGAATGCAAATTGATTCAGAGCGAGAAGAAAAAAAGAAAGAGGTGGGAGAGTGACTAGAAGAAACCACAGGCTAGACCTCCCGAATAAAGAGGATATTGAAAAGTGCTAGCTAAGTTATTGAAAGTAAATGGAGGCACCGGGCGGATTCGAACCGCCGGTGGAGATTTTGCAGACCTCTGCCTTACCACTTGGCGACGGTGCCCCGCTTGATTTCAACTACAATAAACATGGAGCGGGAGAAGGGATTCGAACCCTCGACCTCAACCTTGGCAAGGTTGCACTCTACCACTGAGTTACTCCCGCACACGTTTATGATGTTTGGATGATTGATCCGAGACCAATTATATTTCTTCAATCGTGTTTGTCAAATTCTATTTTTTAAAAAATTTGGATTCGGTCCCTTCGATCAGTCGAAGAATGTTGTCGGAATGCCTTTGTAGGGTGAATAAACCGACAATTACGGCTAGGTATACATAGGGCAGGGGTAGCTTAAAATAAATTGCAAACAGTGGCATTGACATGGCCGCCAAGATTGAACTCATGGAAACAAAGCCTGAAATCCATAGGCTAACAGAAAATACCACGACGGCACATCCCGTTGCCCACGGCATGATATATAAAAATAAGCCGAGGCTGGTGGCAACGCCTTTACCGCCTTTGAACCGCAAAAAAATGGAATAGAGATGGCCGAGAAACACCATGATCCCTGCCAAAGCAATTAAAATTGGTTTTTCATACAACTGTCCTGCCCCTGCAACAACAAAAAGCCCTTTTAGTAAATCGCCAAGTAGGGTTATCAGGCCGGCTTTTTTCCCCAACACTCGAGCGACATTGGTCGCACCAATATTGCCGCTACCCTGTGTACGAATATCTACGTGTTGAGCTCGGGCGAGTAAAACGCCAAACGGAATGGACCCAATCAGATACGATATCAGGCACAATACAAGAATTTCAATCAACATGGTCGGTGCGGTTAAGGGGGGTCATTCGGTTTCGTCCATCCATGATTCGTTTTCTAATTTGACCTTCAGTTTTAACTTGGCTCTTTTTTCGATTTGTCTCACCCTTTCACGAGAAAGGCCGATGTCTTTGCCAATTTCTTCCAGTGTTTTAACGTCGCCCAAAAAACCAAAACGCATTTTTAGAATTTTCGCTTCGCGCTCTGAGAGGTCCTCCAGCAATTGGTCTACTTTTTTACTGAGCGACTCTTGCATGAGCTGATCATCGTAGGGAATAAAATCCTGATTTTCCAGAAGATCGAGATAGGGTGTATTTTCATCATCCTTTAACGGCGAGTCGAGAGAAAGATGGGTTCGATATGCGCGCATTATGGAGTTGACCTCTTCATCGCCATAGCCCAAGCTTTTTGCCAATTCTGATTGGGTGGGTTCTCGCTCCAAAGCTTGTATCATCTGTTGGCTTCGTTTATTGATCTTGTTGACTTTTCCGGCTTGCTTGACGGGAAGCTTGACCGTGCCCGATTGTTCCGCAAGAGAATGCATGATGGCTTGTTTTATCCACCACACGGCATAGGTGATAAACTTCACATTTCTGGAAACGTCAAAACGCTTGGCGGCTTGGATCAAGCCAATATTCCCCTCTTCAATCAAGTCTTGCAGAGGGATGCCCAGCCCTCGGTATTTATTGGCAACGGTCACAACGTATTTTAGGTTTCGACGAACCATTTCCTGAATGGCTTTGGGGTCGCCTTCCTTGATTGCGGTGGCTAATTCGATTTCTTCTTCGCGCGTGAGAATCTTGATACGGCCAATTTCCGCCATGTACTGATTGAGCGGCTCATGACTGGTATTTTTTTCTTTCGGCGGTGAAGGTCGTTTGGGTTTTGCCGACTTGATTTTTGGGTCTGTAGGCATAATTAAAAACTTCAGCGCATTGTTTTTAAGCGAAGTCGAGACTCTTTTGCAAACTCGCTTCGGGGTGAGGTTTTGATGACGGTTTTATAGTAATCCGAGGCCGCCGCAAAATTTTGTTCATGATAATAAGATTCGCCTAGCAAAAATTCGGTTTCGAGAATATAAGAGTGCTCGGGGTACTCCGCTTTCAAACGTTTGAACCGAAGGATTGCCGCTTGAAAAGAGCCAGTGCGGTAATAAAATTTGCCAATTTCAAAGATGTTTTGTGCCAGAATGTCGAGGCACTGAATTATCTTTTCTTTAGCTGGTTTCAAATAAGAACTGTCGGGAAAATCTTGTGTGAAGCGTTCAAAGCCTTCTAATGCCGAGTGAACCGGTGTCAAGTCTCGGGAAGCCAGATCGGTCAATTTGAAGTTGGACATGGCTTTATAAAAATGCGCCCGGTCTACAAACCGGTGAGCGGGGTAGAGTTCAATGAAGTTTTGGTAATGAAATTTAGCCTCTTCATATTCCTCGCCGCCATAATAAATATCTGCCAACAACATGCTCGCCGCAGTTCGTTCTTTACTATCAGGGTAGTCCTCCAGTAATTGCTGAATTTTGGCTTTGGCTTCTTCTGTTTCCTCATTTTTGTTGAGACGTTTACTTTGTTGGTACAATTCGCTTGCGCTATAGACACGTGCTTGATCTGTGCTGGCACATCCTCCCCAAAACGCGAGTGCAGAAACTAGGATAAAAAAAATAACGGATTTTGAGAAAAGCTTGAGAAGCGACATTTTAACTTTTTAGAATTGAAATATAGTTTTTAAATATATACTAAAAAACCTTATATTTAAAGAGCTTAATCGGTTTCGGGGGCTTTAAAGCTCCTTGCTAATAAAGAAAAATTCATGCTATAACTTCATCAATATTCTCATTATTTTCATGAGCAAACTCTTCAGAATACTTTCTATTTATGAAACGGGTCATCACAATTAAATTTTTAGTGTTGTGGGTTGGGCTTTCTCTTGGCCTGACCGAATCTGCTTTTTCAGCAGATTCCGTTGAGTCATGGAAACTACTTTCCATTTTTGAAAAGGGTGGGTTCATGATGTACCCCATTCTTTTCTCTTCGGTACTCATGTTGGGGATTGCCATAGAGCGAGGGTACAACCTGAGAAGAACTAATATCATCAACGCGGCATTCCTGCAAAGCGTTCGAGATCAATGGGACTGGAAGGAAATTCAAAAAACACTTAGGCTGTGTAATTCCTATGACAATGCGCTCTCGCGGATTTTAAAAGTGGGCTTATTGCGAGTCGGGGGCAAGCTCGATGAAATTGAAAGGGCGATTGAGGGCGCGGGTCAACATGAAGCGTCTTTGATGAATTCGAACCTTCGGGTTCTGGGTGCGGTGGCAAACATCACCCCCATGATGGGTCTTTTGGGAACTGTTTTTGGAATGATCAAAGCGTTCAATGTGATTTCTCTCAGCGGTACGGGAAACCCCGGTCTCGTGGCCAGTGGCATTTCGGAAGCATTGATAACAACCGCCGCAGGAATGGTGGTGGGCATTCCAGCTTTGGCTCTCTATCATTATTTTCGCGGGAAAATTGATAATTATGTTTTTGAGATGGAGGAAATTTCATTTCAACTGGTTGAAGAGCTTTCTTACGATAGCATTCGAAAGGTCAAGCCTGCGATGCCCGGCTCACCGAAAGAAAGACCCAAAAGGCCGGTTGCACCCGGTGATTGATAACAAGGGAACTTTTTTATCATTTAAAATAAATAAACATGCGATTTAGAAGAGACGAAGAAGATAGTTTTGCGATGGACATGACACCCATGATTGATGTGGTGTTTCTGCTCATTATATTCTTCATGGTTTCCACGGTATTTGTCGACTTCAGTCGAAAAATGGACATCAGCCTTCCGACCTCCAAATCTTCAGTCATTGATGAAAGTGTTAAAACGCTGGAAATTGAAATGTCAAAAGACAAAAAAATCTTATTGGCAGGCAAGCTTGTAACGTTATTGGGGCTAGAGACCACGCTTGCAAAAATGAAATTCGAAAGCAAAACACGAAGCGCAATCATTCGAGCCGATAAATCCCTTCCTTATGGCGATGTGATTCAGGTGATGGGGCTATTGCAAAAAAAGGGCATTCCAGATATCAGCGTTGCGGTAAAATAGAGTATACTCAAGTTTCGTTAGAATTATAAACAGTGTCCAGTTCTCAGGTTGAGCTGGGCTCTTTATGTTTGGAGATTTAGCAGATGGCAACCTATAGCAAAGAAAAAGATGTCGAGACCACATTGGAAGACGATGCAGAAGCGCGAAATGCAATGCAGGAAGTTTTCTCAAACACGGCCCGATGGCCAGCAGGGTTCGGTGGTTTCACCGCTGAGGCAACGGTCAATATAAACGGTGTAGAACAAACCGGAACCGTCACCGTTAAAGGACCCAAGGAAATTGAAACCGATATCAGTGATGAGAGCGCGAAAGGCTTTCTCAGTGAAAATCTGGCTTCCATCGCCATGCACCGAGGTCCACGTTCTTTTGATGAGTCTGACGGCAAATACAAATTGAATTTCGGCGACGACGGCACGCACCCATTGGGCCGAAAACTCATCATGGGCGGAGACGGTATGAGCTCTTTCTACCGCATTAAAGACGGCAGAATTCAGCAGATCAACCGCCAGACCCCACGCATGTCTTTTTCCATCAATATTGAAGAGAGCCGGAAAAATCAGGATGGCAAATTTCTCACCCATAAATATTCAGTGTTTTATTTCAACCCTGAAACCAAAGGTTTGAAAGATGTCGAAAGCTACACCGATGCTTACACCCGAGTGGGCGAGGCCGACCTGCCTGAACAACGCCGAATCATCAATTGCGAAGACGGCGCGATCTCGGTTTCCACAATGTCATTGAGCAAGCATAAACTTCTGTAAATAATATCTTGAGTTGGCGCGGATGGAATTTTTTCATCCGCGCTGACGAATTATTCCTTCCTGTTTATATTTTTCCTTAGGCTTCATTCCCCGAAGAGATCCTAAAGTTTTATTTCTTTAATGGGATGCATCCACCACTTGTTTTCCGCTTTCGACTGATGTGCCTACAATCGAGTTTTGCACAGTGGCATCGGAGCCGATGGTCACATCTTTCCAGAGTACGGAGTTCTCGACCACTGCGCCGGAACGGATTCGACAGCCTTCTCCTAACACGGCATACGGCCCGACCTGACAGTCTTTGGCGATTTCGCAGGCGTTGCCAATATGGACGGGAGGAATGATGAGTGGCCCTTCTGGGGCTTTTGAGGTGCTGGTTTTTAATGTCAGTCTGCCATCGAGGGCATCGGCTTGTGCCTGAATATAAGTCTCTCGTGTGCCCATATCGATCCAGTATTTTTCGTGCAGGACTCCATATACAGGCAGTCCTTCTGCAATCATAGATGGGAAGACATCTTCTGTGGTGCCGCAGAATTGTCCTGAGGGGATGCGAGAAAAAACCTCAGGCTCCATAACCTGAATTCCGGTGAACATGACACGTTGGGTGGAGGAGGGTGGATTTTTGACCGAGGCCTCTACAAACCGGGTGATCCTGCCATCGTCTGCCAATTCGATGGGTTTATATTTTTCAGGCTGTGCATCTTGTCGCACCACGAGTGTCAGGCAGGATTTTTTTTCTTTATGAAATTGGATGACTTGGTTCAGGTCAATGTCTGCAAGCACGTCACTATTCATCAATAGAAACGTTTCTTTTTCTAAAAAGGGCTGGGCTTTTTTGAGGCCCCCCGCTGTCCCGAGAATTTCTTCTTCTACTGAAAACTGTAGGCGCACTCCAAAATCGCTTCCATCACCGAAGTACTTGGTGATTTGATCTGGCAGATGGTGCACGTTGACGAGAATGTCTTGAATGCCCTGTGCGCTTAAAAAGTTTAACGTGTGTTCAAGAAGGGGTCGGTTCAAAACCGGGAACATGGGTTTGGGAAGGCCTTGTGTTAGAGGTTTGAGGCGGGTGCCGAAGCCCGCCGCCAGAATCATGGCTCTCATTTTTTTTGCGCCATCGCCTTGAGTGAGTCGGTAAAGGGAGGGCGGGCAATTCCTTCTTCTGTGATTATGGCTGTGATTAGATTATTTGGGGTGATATCGAATGCAGGGTGTGCCACTTCGATTCCTTCGGGAGCCATCCTCTTGTTGTTGATGACCACCACTTCTTCCGCAGAGCGTTCTTCAATGGGGATTTGATCTCCCGATGACAGCGAGAGGTCTAGCGTTGAGACGGGTGCGGCAACATAGAAGGGAATATTATTCTCCTTGGCTAGCACTGCAACCATATAGGTTCCTATTTTATTGGCGACATCGCCATTGCCAGCAATGCGATCGGCCCCCACCACGACTAGGTCAACCTCCTTTTTTCTCATGAAGAAACCGCACATGCTATCGGTAATCAACTTTACGGGAATATTGTCTTCTTTTAATTCCCAAGCGGTCAACCGAGCCCCTTGTAAGAAAGGTCGTGTTTCGTTTGCCAGCACACGAATATTTTTTCCGGCATTGACGGAGGCTCGAATGACCCCTAAAGCGGTGCCAAATCCGGCTGTGGCTAAAGCCCCGGCATTGCAGTGGGTCAAGATCACGTTGTCATTTTCAACCAGAGTCTGTCCGTGTTGTCCCATGGCTTGATTGATCTTGATGTCTTCGGTCAAAATGGTGAGAGACTCTTCTTTCAACCGGGATTTTAACTCGGGAATCGGCAGATGCCTGGAGTCTTTGGCAACTTGTTTCATGCGTTTGATAGCCCAGGCAAGGTTGACAGCGGTAGGCCGAGATTTACCAAGTTGCTCGCATTGCTGTTCCATCGCGCGATAAAAATCATCAAAGTTTGTAGCGGTGATGACATCGGCCCCAAGACTAACTCCCATGGCTGCGGCGACTCCAATTGCGGGCGCACCACGGATGATCATGGTTTGAATGGCTTGGCCAACTTCTTCGATGGTTGTGCAGTCAACGAAGACTTTCTCTGTCGGGAGGCGGGTTTGGTCGATCATTCTGACAACGCCGTTTATAGATTCGATGGTTTTAATCATGAATGGCTTTCTTTAAAGAGGTTAGGGATTTTCGCGGTCAAGGTGTTGATGAAAATAGATTCATCCATGCCGATAATTTCAATTGTTTTATTCTTATTGCTCAGCCCTGCTACGATACGAACCTGAGAGGGACTCAACCCCAGAAACTTAGCTACGAACTTGATACAGGTTTTATTGGCGGCTCCGTCTACAGGGGGGGAGGTCAGTCGAATTTTAAGGGAATGATTGTAGATCCCTGAAATTTCGTTCTGGGACGAGCGAGGCTGAATGATGGCTGAAAACCGGATTCCATCTTCACAAGGATTAATCTTGAACTGGGTTTCCGGCATTGCCGTTTTGGGCTCCCGCTTTAAATTTATTGATATGCCCCATTGCTGTAGCGCGGATACTATTTGTGAGCCGTTGTTTTTGCTCTTGCAGGTTGCCAATTTCTTTTTGTAAAGAGTCCAACTCTTTTTCGGCAGAGTCTTTATGATCTTTTGCATGTTGCTTAGCGGTGTTGATGATTTTTTTTGCTTTTTCCTTCAATCGTTCTGGGGTCAGTTGCGAAAGCGGGCCGTTTGATTTTTCGTCCCCTTCTCTTTTCATCTCTTGAATGAGCCGATCTTTTTCAGTCAGCTCATTGCGCAATGCCAAGAGTTCTTCTTCGACTTCAGGAGGGATTGTCGGTTCGGAATTTTGTTGAGAAAATGCATCCAGAGTTTGCTTGAGCTCTTGAATTTCTTCATCCTTGCGCTCAATGAGCCGATTTTTGTCTTCAATGTCTTCGGCTTGAGATTTCAAGTCGTCGGCCACAAGATGCAGGAAGGTGTCGACCTCCTGTTTATTGTAACCACGGAACTTGTCGTGGAAGCATTGTTCTAAAACATCAAGGTATGTCAGGCGCATGGTGTATTATTGGAGTCTCAATGCCAAGGTTCCCAATGACTGGACTACAAAACTTTGAATAAAAATAATTGCAAGCAGGACGACGATGGGAGCAAAATCAATTCCCATACCGGACATGGGGATTAATTGCCTCACTCGATACAAAACCGGTTCTGTGATACTGTATAAAAACTGAACGATGGGATTATGCGGGTCGGGATTCACCCAAGAAAGTAGGGCGCGAATGATGATGATCCACATATAAAGTTGCAAGACGATGTTTAGAACTTGCGCAGATGCTTGTATTAAATTTCCTAGAATAAACACTGAAATATGAAGTGTAGGTTTTCCCGCAAACCTTCTTAAAGTGAAGTGCGGAGAAAAGTGATTGCTAACGGCCCAATTAATCAGGCACACTTTTTAAAATATCTGAAAACTCCTTTATTGTCAATGAGAACCGCCCTGTAAGTGAAGGGTCTGATAGGAATATATTACTTATGAAACGGACAAAGATTAAAGATCTTCTCAATGGGGAAGAGGGGAATGTGCAGGTCAAGGGGTGGGTGCGCACCCGTCGTGACTCGAAAGGTGGATTTTCATTTCTGGAGATCAATGACGGTTCCTGCTTGGCCAATATTCAGGTGGTGATCGATCACTCTCTTCCAGGTTATACGACTGTAGAAGAGCAGATGACCACTGGCAGTTGTATTGCCATTTTGGGTAAACTTGTCACTTCACAAGGTAAGGGGCAGGCTAAAGAAGTTCAAGCCACCGAGGTGGAGGTTTATGGCCCGGCCCCGCTCGATTATCCTTTGCAAAAGAAACGCCACTCCTACGAATATTTACGCGAGATCGCTCACCTTCGTGGTCGCACGAACACCTTTGGTGCGGTCATGCGAGTGCGTAACCAGTTGGCTTATTCGATTCATCGTTTTTTTCAGGATCGCGGTTTTGTGTATTTGAACACCCCTATTGTGACCACCAGTGATTGCGAAGGGGCGGGGGAAATGTTTCAGGTGACGACTTTAGACTTGGCGAACCCTCCTCGCGTGGATGATAAGATAGATTACTCGCAAGATTTTTTTGCGGAGAAAACCTTTCTCACTGTTAGCGGACAACTGGAAGGTGAAATTTACGCCATGGCCCTTTCAGAGGTTTACACCTTTGGCCCTACATTTCGCGCCGAAAATTCCAACACCAGTCGGCATCTTGCCGAATTCTGGATGGTGGAACCGGAAATGGCTTTTTATGATCTCGATGACAATATGGATCTCGCAGAGAAATTCATTCAATATTTGGTCTCGCAGGTGATGGAAAACTGTGCCGATGACATGGCGTTTTTCAACCAACGTATTGACACCACTCTTCTTGAGACGCTCCGAAATATCGTTGATAACCAGTTTGAGCGGTTGACTTATACCGAAGCCATTCACCAGTTGCAGAAATCAACCAAGGTTTTCAACTACCCTGTTGAATGGGGGTTTGCTTTGCAAGCCGAGCATGAGCGTTATCTGAGTGAAGAGGTTTTTAAAAAACCTATCATTGTTTTTAATTACCCTGAGCAGATCAAATCCTTTTACATGAAGCTCAATGAATGCGGTGAAACGGTGAGGGCGATGGATGTGCTTTTGCCCAATCTTGGGGAGATTATTGGAGGCAGTCAGCGTGAAGAAAACTATGAGGTGCTTATAAAGCGGATGCAGGAAAAAGAACTCAACCCAGAAGAATACAGTTGGTATCTTGATCTGAGGAAATTTGGCTCGGCCCCTCATTCAGGATTCGGGCTGGGATTTGAGCGATTGGTTCAATTTGTCACTGGTATGGAGAATATTCGCGACGTGATTCCATTTCCCAGAACTCCTCGACACGCTAAATTCTAAGGCCTCAGGGTCAGCTGTTCTGGGTGGACAAAGAGTTGTCTCTGCTCGTATCTGCTAAGCGGGTAAGGTGAAGTGGAAGGTGGTTCCTTTTCCTGATTCGGTTTCGAACCAAAGTTTTCCCTGATGGTTCGTCTCGATAATATCTTTGCACGATAACAAACCCAACCCATTGCCATCTTTCTTGGTGGTGAGCGTATCTTTAAAAAGATAACCTTGAACATCTTCAGGAATGCCACAACCTTTGTCGGTGATTCCGACTTTCAGGAATTCGTTACTTCGGGTGACGTGGACTTCGACCTTGCCGCCGCTTTCTGTGACGTACCCGGCATTGATGATCAGGTTTTGCAGGACGCGTTGAATATCAAGCGGGTTAAATACCGCATCCAGAGAATTTCCCTCAGGAATGATATCGACGGTTTTATTCTTCAATTGCGGGTGGGTGGAAAGCCCCGCTACGGTTTCTTTTAGGATCGGTAAAATCGGATGTTTGGATTTCACATATTCGGTTTTGATTTTCTTGATATGGTTTAAGCTGGAGTCCAAAAGTTCCATCAAATTGGTTCGGACTGTTTCGACAACATGTTGACAATGCTCGATGTCTTCATAACCGTCTCTTTTGGTATGCTTGGATTGGGTGCCCCCCAATAGCTCTGCGGTATCTTCAAGGGTCAGTTCTGCCAACCCTAAGGTGCTCAGAAAATTGCGAATATCATGAGTGAAAATACTCAATTTACGCAGGTCCTTCATCATGATCTCAAGATCGTTGCGGACACGGCTTGACAAGGTGCGCATGATGGCAAGAAGTGCTTGGGGCTCTGAGGCGAGGTAGGTGTGGAAATTTTCTTCGTTAATTTCCATGAGCAAGGTAGTTTCCTGTGCTCTGGCTGATGCGGAACGTGCTTTTGACTCGATCAGCGACATTTCACCGAGGTATTGGCCGGGGCCTAAAATCGCAATCTGTTTGGGGCCCTTATATATTTCGAGCTGCCCTTCAAGGATGAGGTACATCGCATTTTCAAGATCATCCTCACTGAATAGGACCTCCTTTGGCGCAAGCGAAATCTCGCGACAATGGTCCACCAGTTGACCCAAGGTGGACTCATCAAAAAAACTGAGTAGGTCTGTTTCCTTTAAAAGCTTGGTTTTTCGATTTTTATCCATGCCCAAGAATACCATTCGTAGCCTAAATAGACAACCTTGGTGCTACCAGCTAGGTAAAGAGAGATCCCTGTTGCACTTCAGGAGTCTCACGTTTAGTGATGAGTACAGCTGTTTCTATATGCTGAGTTTGCGGAAACATATCGACGACACGAATATCGCTGATTTGATATGTTTCAAGATGTTCTAGGTCGCGAGCCAGCGTTGACGGGTTGCAAGAAATATAAATGATTTGTTGGGGCTGAATTTTCAATATTGTTTGGATAACTTCCTCGGAACAACCTTTACGAGGCGGGTCCACGATGAAGGTATGTATGGCTTTCTGTGATGCCAGTTTTGGGGCGTGTTCTTCCACCGTTCCGGTGAGAAACTGGCAATGAGGAAGATTATTGACCTCAGCACTCTTTTTGGCATTTTCCATCGCGGGTTCAAATTTTTCAATGCCGATAACCGTCCGGCCTTGTTTTGCCAACCACAGGGCGATGCCGCCCGAACCACTATAGGCATCGATCACCGTTTGGTCTTTGGCCGCTTCTGTCCATTTACTGATTTGACTATATAGTTTTTCCGCTTGCTTGGAATGAACCTGAAAAAAAGAGCCGAGGGAGAGGTGAAAGTTCAGCCCGCCAAGGTTTTCGACAAAATGATCTCTTCCCCACAGTATGCGACTTTCTTGGCCGAGGATGACATTGGAGTTTTTCTGATTGACGTTCTGGAGCAAGCCGACTATGCCCAGCTTTTTAAGCTCTTTTTCCTGAGTCAGGTCAGTAAGAAAACTCCTAGGGAGTTTTCCTTTGTAAGTGACAAGCCCTACGAGGGTTTCACCTGTAGATGAGGAGTGTCGGATGATCAGCCCGCGCAGGAGGCCTCGATAATTGCGTTCGTTGTAAATCGAAATATCGTGTTTGATCAAAAGTTCGCGGATCCATTCCTTCGTAGCATTGATGGTTGGCAGAAGAATGTCACAGGTGTTTGAGTCGGCAATATCATGCGAACCTTCCGCATAAAAGCCGATGGCGGGTTTGCCACCTTTTCCCTGTATGGCAAAACTTCCTTTATTGCGATATTGATAGCCAGAGTCTGCTGGGATGGTTTCAATCTTTTCTGGTACCTCAAGTCGAGCGATGCGTTGTAGGCTATCTTTGACAACTTGAACCTTGAACTGCAATTGCTTGGCATAACTCAGCTCTTGAAATTTACATCCCCCGCATTTGAAGAAAACCGGGCAGGGTGGGTCAACCCGGTCAGGCGATGACTCAATTCTTTTTATTGCGTCCACCACGCCAAAACGTGGGGTGATTTTTGTTACTTTTCCCATGACACGATCACCGGGAAGTGCTCCGGGAGCAAATAGGGTGTAACCTTCGTGTCGGCAAATGCCGTCACCGCTGGAGGCTAAGGTTTCTACATCCAGTTCAAGCCGGTCTCCTCTTTTGACCGGAATATTTAGTTTCAGCTTCGCCATAGTTTAAAAAGTTCTCCAGAGTTAAGGGAAGTTGAAAACCATAGCACTCGTCGGGTTAGGAAGCAAATAGTAATACAGGACAGAGACAGCAAAACCCCTTCGAGCTCACTATTCAGTTTGCATGGCGAAAGAGCGGTCTGTAAAGTTTTTCGACTCTTGGAGATGTTATACTCCTGCTATGAATGATTGCATTGCCATATTAGGAGCCTTAAAGGAAGAGATTGCTGGCATTAAGCAAGCGATGAATATTTCCGACCGTGTGCGTTTGGGTAAGTCTGATGCTTGGCCAGGGAAATGGGCAGGGCATAATATTGTTTTAGTTCGCTCTGGTGTGGGCAAACAACGTGCCGCAGATTGTTGTCTGCAAGTTGTGGATCGGTTTCGTCCAAAAGCTCTGATCAGTATTGGTTATGCGGGGGCTGTGCGGGAAGCATTGAAGCCGGGCGATATGGTGATCGCTGACTCTATCGTGGAGTTGGTTGGTCAAGAGGATAAAATCTTTGTGCCGGATTCCGACTGGTTGAATCGCGCCCGGGAGACCCCTTGCCCTGAAGGGGCCGAAAAGGTGGTCGGCGGACTGTTGACCGTCAATGCCGTGATTCATGACCCTGTGGCCAAGCGCGAGTTGGGGCGAAAATATAATGTGCAAGCTGTGGAAATGGAAACTTCGGCTATCGCGACAGTGGCAACGAAAAAGAACCTGCCTCTGCTTTCTGTTAGGGCGATTTCTGACAGCATTGATCAGGAGCTGTTGGATAGCTCGTCGTTCTTGGGAAGTGATGGAGAAGTATCTACCCTTAAAGCGGGATGGTATGTGTTGACGCACCCCGGTTCAATCAAGAATGCTTTATCGCTACGTACTCAAACGTTGCAGGCGACCCAAAATTTGACGCGTTTTTTGTCTGATCTGTTAGGGTAATTTCAAACCCCGATTCATACGCCTTCTGAGACGACCTTGTTGCGACCGGAATTTTTTGCCTTATAGAGCCTTTGATCAGCCAGGTCGATGGTTTTATCGAGAGTGAGTTCGCCGTCGAACTCGCTGAGCCCGAAACTCATGGTGACCTTAATTTCCTGTCCCTCATGAGTGATAGTTGTGGCGGCAATTAATTCTCGAATTTTATTACCATGCTCAAGACCTCCTTTACTGCTTGTCTCTGGCAGTAAAACTAAAAACTCTTCTCCTCCCCATCTTGAGACTTGGTCAATTTCCCGTTTTTCGGTATTTAATATTTTGCTGATAGCCACCAAAATATCATCGCCTGCTGAATGGCCGTAGGTGTCATTGATGTTTTTGAAAAAATCGATGTCACCGAAAAGGAGGGTGAATGGTTTGTGACTGCGTTTAAAGCGGGCTACTTCGGTTTCTGCTTTTTTCATAAAGGCCCGTCGGTTGAACAGGCCGGTCAGTGGGTCGGTTTCGTTGCTTTGAATTAATTTTCTAAGAGCGGCTGATAAAGAGAGGTGGGTTTTAACTCTGGCACAAACTTCTTCTGTCCTGAATGGTTTGACGATGAAATCTACCGCCCCGGCTTCAAACCCTTCTACCACATGATTGCTGTCCCCATTTGCGGTGATAAAGATGACGGGTATGTCTTTCAAGTCGGGATCTTTCTTTAAAGTTCGGCATACATCAAAACCATTGATTCCCGGCATCATGACATCTAGCAATATCAGGTCTGGTTTCAGTTTTGGAATCAGATCTAAGGCCATTTTGCCGTTGAGAGCCACGGCAATTTTGCACCCAAAATTGGCTAAGGTCAGTCTTAAAACATTGATGTTTTCCGTAGTGTCATCAACGATCATTATTGTCATTGATTCGTCAGGAAATAATGACTCAATATTTGACATGAAATCCCCCGAAGTTTAATTTCCTCTAATACTTTGCCATATTTTAATCCTTAATGGGAGCTTTATTGACTAAAAAGGGTCATCTCTACAGCACAAGAGGTTTGTGTAAATGTGATCCGGCAACTCATTTGCAAAACATCAGATTCCGAAAATGCGTCAATTGCGTGACGTGGAGTTGAAACAGGGTGTTGTTCTGGTGGGTTTGCTTAAGGACAATCAAGTGGGGGCAACCGATTTATGCAGGCGGTATAATTGTCTGCTGTCGGCCAATAGCGGACAAAGACAAGGACATATTCAACCATGAATATTTTTTTAAAGTTAGTTATACGACTCATTAGTTGAAAATTAAAGGTCATAGAAATCAGGCCTGACTAAGAATCCTGATTTAGTTTTCCTGAAGCTCGCTTTGCAGAGGGGTACGGGTTACTTGTTATGACCTTTCTTCTTCCCCTTGCCCTTTCCTTTACTTTTACCCCGTTTTTTATCTTTATCTTTGTCCTTATCTTTGTCCTTTTTTTTAGCAAAGGCAATACTGGAGAAATCAGGGTCACTAATTAGCATATTGCCCGTTAAGCCGAATAAGAACAAGATAGCCGTGAATAGAGATATTAGCTTTATATTACGAAACATAAAAATTGCTCCTTCTCAAATTTCATTATAAAAAAAATTATTCTGGAGTGATGCGGGAAAACTTTGATCCTTCAATTGTAAGGTTATACATCAATCCTCTCTGACCAAAAATAAAGGCAACAATGGGGTCTTTAACATTCGTTGTATCTAGAGAATCTCCCATTCCCAAGGTTATGAGGGCAACCGATCCATCTACACCCGCTTCCCAACCATCACTTTTTTGGAAGGTCTTTAATGCTTCATATTTTGTGAATATTAAGATTATGGATTTTGCCTGGGCTCCTAATTGAAATCCAATTGAAGCAGCAGCTGTACTGTAATACTCAATGGTTTTGCCTCCAACGATTAAAGCCCCTTCACCGTATTCAGCTCCAATACCGATCCCTGCTTTATAGACTTTAGGAAACACAA
>JABIYR010000179.1 GCA_018702695.1 Nitrospina sp.
AAATATGAAGGCCCAATTTAAATCATTATTCGTTAAGGAGAATGAGCCAGTTCTATTTTGCTATATCTGGATTCTGGTTTGCTTGGCTTTGTTCACGCTGGTGAGAACCGAGCACAGTCGTTATATGTTGCCAGCTTCCCCTGCGTTGGCGATCCTGACAGCTAAATTCTTTGCCGACCTAGAAAAAATGAAAGGCATTCAGGTTGGTCTGGGTTATAAAATTCCAGCGACTCTGACAGGAATTATATTGCTGACGTTGGCCTTATTGTCTGGGGTGGCGTTGGTGGCTTTAGCTCTGATGTTTAATGTTCCTTTCTGGTTTTTTGTACTGCCCATTATGTTTTTGTTCGGGGGGCTCTGTGTTATCCAGTGCACGAAAACACAACAATACGGCAAGCAAATCTTCGCCATTGCTTTTGTTTTGGTTTTTGGGTTTTCTCTCTTGAGTGGAGATGTCTTGCCCCATGCCAGTTGCAATCCTATGAAAATAATGTCGGAAGCGATATTGGCAGAAAAATTTCGTGGCCCCATCGGTGTATACCGACTGGGCAATAGCAGAGCAAAGCTGGGGGTCTTAACCGGGCAAAAGGTAACCATTCTTTATTTACCTGAATATGTGGAGCGGTTTCTTGAAACGGATGAGGAAGTCAGAATCGTAATGAGGGCAGAAGATTTAGAAACGCATTTTGCAGACGTTCCTTTCAAAATATTGGCTGAGGAAAGTGCTTGGTTGGAGGGACGTATTGACTGGCGAAGAATGAAAGAACTCATGGGAAAGGCGGAGGCGGGTGGCACCTCAAATCTTTCAGAAAAGATCTACCTTTTATCCAATAAATAGGGGTTATTTAACGATCGGTAATTTTAGACCCGAAAAGTCATAGCTGATATTTTTTTTATTTTCTGCGGCTGTAAAAAAGGCGAACTTGTTGTTAGCCTGAATCAAGTGAACTGTGTTCGGATATTGGCGATTCAAATTTCTAAATTCCCCAATAGACGTGAGCCATGTTTTGCCGGGCATGGCAGAAAGTTCATTCAATAATACCTCCGGTTTTGCAACCACCGCTTTTTCTAAAATCCGATTTGAATAAAACAGAACGGCGTGTTTCGGATTCCATTGCGAGAGGTGGTAATTACCTATTTTTTGATTTTCAGGCGTGTTGAGGTTTATGATAGCCGCCAGCTCGCGTACCTCTTTACTGCTCTGCCCAAGGGTGACTTTTGCCTGAAAAGGGGTCGCATTGACAAATAAGACCGTAAGGGTTGTCACAACGACCATGATCGTGAGCGCCCGATTTCTTTTTCCAGTATCAAACCACGTTGCAACCGTTTTTGCGATGACAATGGCGAGAGCTGGGAAGATCATCAATAAATAGCGGATGGTGTGGTTTTTACTGGTGCTCATGACCAAAAAAGCGAGCACGGGCCATAAGAATAGCAATAAGGAGGTTGGGTCCTTTTCTATAAAACCGCGTTTGCCAAACTGGATCAACCCGACCAGCGCAAGAGGAAGCCAAGGCCAGTAATTTTTTAAAAAGTCGCTGGCATATCCCAGGATATAAAAAGAATCAGCTTCTTCCCCGAACCCACGGTTGAAAATCAACAGGCCAAAATGCACATCAATAAACTCTTGGCCGAAGTGTTGCCAGTTGACAAAATGCCAGCTGAATCCGAAGGTCAAAGCAATCAAAGACCCTGAAATAAACCAAGGGTTAATGATCTCTTTCCATTGTCGGCTGAGAATTAAAAAAGCTCCGGTGATCGCAACGGGAAACAGCCCAAGAACACTTTTTGTTAAGATGGCTCCAGCAGTGGCGAAGCCAAAAATCAGATACCAAGGCTTGACCTCTTTGGCTTTGAAAACAGCGTAAAATGCCAAGGTGACAAAAAAAGCCAATGGAATGTCGACCATGGCGCGACGCGATGCGTCAATGAAAATGCCGGGGAAAAGTAAAACAAAAGCCGCCGCAAAAGCGATCCAGGTTTCCTTATAAAGCCACAAACTCAACCGGTAAGTCATCAGCACGATTCCCACTGCGAATAAGGCGGATGGGAAAATAGCCGCGTAACTGGAAACCCCAAAAATACTGTAAGCGAAAGCGGTCAACCAGAATGGGAGCGGGGGGTTGTCTAAAGCCGGTTCCCCCGCTTGAGTGATGATCCAGTAGGCTCCAGAATCTAAAATCTCTTTCGCCTTCTGGGCATAATAGGCATCGTCAAAATTAGTGATGCCTGTATCCAGCTGCCGCCCCAGAAATATCAAGAGTGAAGAAGTAATCAGAAATGCGATCTGAAGATTTTTGTTGTTCAGTAAAGAATTCAAACTAAGAGGTTGGGTCGATTAAAGGGTGAATCGTAAGTTTGGTGCCACAATCCTGTCTTGCCATCCATCACTCATTCTAAGAATTGATTGATATGTTTTTTGTCTGCATCATTGAGCCTTGGGCTGAATAAAAAACCGAAGGTTTCAAGTCTCCAAACAATAATGTCCAATCCTTTGAGCATTTGAAACCAATATATCATGGCCGACAAAAAAGGTTTCTGAATCAACCCGTTTCGACAAAGAAAAAAGTCCCACAATTGTTTTTTTGACCTTCGAATGAGGGGCCAATTTCCCCGGATCTGCAAGGTTTTGCAGAGTCTAAAAAAATTTCCAATGTTTTGAATCATGTTGATTCTTTGGGGAAGCGAGTTGATGACAAGAAGAGCCAAGGGTTGCAAAAACCTTTTAAAGCTCATCGGATATCATAATTTTATAACATGTTTTCCATTTAGTAAAGAATTCCTGCTCACGCCAAACGAGGCATCTTGTTTGATCTTTTCAATATTTTAGGCCATCATGCCATCACAACGAAGGCAGAATCTGGCCTCGAATAGAGGGTTGAAACCTGTTGTGCGTTGATAGTTCCAGTCCGTTCAAATTCTTATGATTTAATAACCGGGTCATCATCATGACTCTCTATTTATGCCCACTTTAATATGAATTATACATTTTCAGGCCGCCTTTGCTCTGAGGCCATTTCTCAAGACTCAGAACTGGTACAAAAACATTTGCAGACACTCGAACAAATGGTTCGCATTGACAGCCGAAGTTTTGGAGTTAATGAGTTTGAGGGAGATCGCGCCACGCCCAATGACATGCGTGAAATCCTTGAATGCGCCCGTGATTATCTTTTAGGAATTGGCTTGTCGAGTGTGAAGATCAACGATTCACCTTCGAGCGGGTTACTTCCTATATTGATGGCAGAAACTTTTGTCTCGAAGGCAAAACCTACGGTTCTTTTTTATGCCCACCTTGATAAACAACCCTATATGGATGATGAACATTTTCTAAAATGGGGCGGTGTGCCCCCCACGCAATTGCGGTGGAATGCCGATCGTTCTAGGGCTTATGGGCGTGGTGCGGCTGATGATTTGAGCGGGGTCGTATCGATTGGTTTAGCGTTGGACGCTGTTTTCAGACATCTCGGAATGGAAGTGGGGAAAACCAGCAAAGAAGTATTGTCGCGTCTGCCCTGCAATATAAAAATAATTTATGAGACAGAAGAAGAAAGTGGTTCGCATAGCTTGATCGATCAGATTCAAGAAAATCAGGAATTTTTTAGTGGTACCGATTGCGTGGTGATCACCGATGTGGTCAACCCGGCGCAAGGCAAACCGGGGCTGACGACATCCTTGCGAGGGATTTTGCA
>JABIYR010000090.1 GCA_018702695.1 Nitrospina sp.
CAACAGAACAATAATAGTTCAAAATACCCGAAACTAACACTTTGCTCCGGTGAGCCACTCAGGCTAAATCGATAAAAAACTCGAGTTACCTCTCACATCATCATTTTTAGAGGTGTCCTTATGAAGGTGCGCCCGTAACAAAGATGAACCAGACGGCCTACAAGAAAGCGAGAAAGAGAGCATCAGAAAAACACCCTGACATTGCTAAGTCACACGTTCATTCTTGGCGACACACGTTTGGTACTAGATTGCGGAATCAGGCTCTATGCCCAGAAGAAGAAAGAAAGGATCTGATGGGACATAAGTCAGGGCGATCGATGACCGAACATTACTCTGTTCCAGAGTTGAATAGAATGTTGGAGTACTGTGAGAAAATATCTCGACCGCCCGCAAGACAAATGGTGTTGGTCAAGGGGAATAGACTCGCAGTTTGACACAAATCTGACACAGCCCAAACAAAAAGGGCCCAGTCAAATCGACTAAGCCCTTTCAATACAAAGTGGAGCTGGCGGGGATCGAACCCGCGACCTCTTGAATGCCATTCAAGCACGCTCCCAGCTGCGCCACAGCCCCATTTCATTTTTGTTTCATTTGCTAAAACTGAGAGTTTGATATTAACGATTATCCTGCAACTGTCAAGTGCTAATCTGACTTTATTAACCGCTATTGCCTTCTACTACAGTCTTCATATATTATAAGTATAATTTATACATATCCACGCTTCATTTCACTCGGCTTTACCATTGTTTTCTAAACTCCGACGCAGAATTCGTAATATATTTATAACTGGCTTGTTAATCACCTTGCCAATCGTGCTGACGTGGTTCATCTTGCAGTTTCTGCTCAAGAACTTCGATTCCCTGTCGCCAGTGTTCACCAACATTCTGATTCAGCTTGGTGCACCGATTCCCGAAGGCTATCGCATTCCATTTCTCGGGCTGATAGTGACTCTACTGATCGTTCTCCTTGTAGGCTGGTTCACCACCAATTTTTTTGGCAAAAAGATTTTTCAGATGGGCGAATTATTGATTGAGAAAATCCCCTATGTGCGCCGCATTTATAAAGGCACGAAGCAAGTGGTTAAATCTATTGCTGAGGCTGACACTTCAGCCTTTCGCAAAGTAGTTCTTATCGAGTTCCCCCGACGGGGACTTTTGGCCATTGGGTTTGTAACCGGCGAGTCACGCGGTGAAGTGCAAGAGCGCACGCAAGAGAACATGCTCAATGTTTTTGTACCGACCATGCCCAACCCCACGTCAGGCTTTCTTGTTTTCTCTCCACCTGAGGAGCTGACTGAGGTTTCTATGAGTATTGAAGAAGGCATCAAGTATGTGGTGTCTGGAGGCATCGTATGCCCCCAAACATTGAAAATCCTCGAAGAAAAAGGGCTGAAGATTGATCAACCCTCCTCCTGACTCGACTCTCGATATTCTCTACCTCGACAACCATTTGATAGCGGTGAATAAACCCACTGGTCTGCTCACGCAGTCTGACGATTCGGGGGAAACTTCTTTGATGGATCTAGTGAAGGGCTGGATCAAATCTGAATATAAAAAACCAGGTAAGGTATTTTTAGGGTTGGTACATAGGCTCGACCGACCGGTATCGGGGGTCGTGGTCTTCGCAAGAACCTCTAAAGGGGCTTCTCGACTTTCTGAACAGTTTCGCAATAAAACCACAAAAAAATTCTACCGCGCTCTGGTTGAGGGAACGCCCGCCTCACGGCAAGGCAGTCTGACGCATTATTTGAGAAAAGGAAAATCTCTCAAAGCCACCGTTTTCCCCCGCCCCACAACGGACGCGAAAGAAGCCCGGCTAGACTATGAAGTCATTGAGAGCTTTAAAAATACCAGCCTGCTTGATATTCACCTGCATACGGGAAGGTTTCACCAAATTCGCGCGCAACTCGCTTTCATTCACCACCCCATTGTGGGCGACAGAAAATATGGGGCGCACTCCACCTTAGCAGATAGAAGAATCGCCCTGCACGCCTTGCGTATGCATTTTCAACACCCCACCAGTAAAGAGGACATCGTTCTAGAATGCCCGCCTCCGCAAGATTGGCACTCTCACCAATGATAGTAAGAAGAGGTTCTGTTAAGAGGTTTCTGCTAAGCTCTGAGAGTCGTCGGTCAGAGATTTCTTGATCAGATCATCCTTTTTGGTATGGAAGCCCATATCATTCATCAAAGATATCAGCACGGGAACAAGGAACAACGTAAACAAAGTAGAAATACTCAACCCGCCAATCAAGGCCGTACCCATACCTCGATACAGTTCTGTCCCCGACCCTTCACCAAAGGCCAAGGGAATCATGCCAAAAACACTGGAAATGACCGTCATCATGATCGGCCTCAACCTCGTCTGGCAAGATAGTAAAAGTGCCTCACGCTCATCCATACCCGCTTTAATATTGTTGAGCATTTGATGCACAATGAGAATGGCGTTGTTGACCACGATACCAGCAAGAATAACGATCCCCAACTGCGTGAGAATATCAAAGGTGATCCAGTTCCAATCAGCGGCCATGGCTGCCGCATTAGGGACATTCCACTCATTTAAAATTTCAAGAATATTGCCACGCTGGTACATATTGTTCCAGGTGATGCCTAAAAAGGAACCCGAAACAGCCAGCGCAACTGTTAACATAACGATGAAAGGCCTTAGAAAGGAAGAAAATAAAGCCACCAGCAAAAGATAGATGAATCCCAACGCATAAGCAAAGCTGTTCATCAAAGATTTTTCAGTAGAAGCCAGTTCATCCGCCGACCCCCCGATACGCAAGCCAAATTCTTCACCCAATGTTTTCCTCGCGCCAACCAATACTTCGGCATCAACATTGTTGATGATCAACTGCATCGCCATATCTTTTCTTACTTGCACGCGTAATTTGATCGCCCGTTCGGTTTCAATATGATCAATCCGCGCTGGGCCAGCATCAATTTTTATATCGACCAAATGCCCGAGATGAGTCATCAAGCCTTCATCGGTCCAAACCGGTAGTGAGCGATAATCTTCCAAACCTAATTTACTAGCATCTTTTTTTTGCACTAGAACAAAGTCAATAGGTTCTCCCTGATCGTTGAACTCACCAAGATATTTACCCGCATTGAGAGATTCAATAATATCGCCTATTTCTTTCATCCCCATATTTAATCGGGCCGCATCTTCGCGCCGAGGAATAAACCGTAGTTCTGGGTTGCCAAACTTAAATTCTGGCCGTACTGAATGTACCCCTTTGACGGCAGAAATTTTCCCTATCAAATCCAGCGCATTGCTTTTCAACTTCAACATATCGGGGCCGGTGATCTCGACCTCAAAAGTCTTGTCTGCCGAGCGAAAAATGGGACGCTGTACAGCAAAAGCAAAACGGTATCCGGGAATAGCAAAAATTTCCTGACCCATTTCATTCGATTTCACCGCCATCTTCACTTCACCACGCTGGCCCTGCGCCAGTTCTTTATTGATGATGGCCCCACCGCCATTGAAGCGTGATGAAAAGACCAGAAAGTTTCGATCCACATCTTCCATCGCCACAATTTTTTTCTCATATTCTGACAAATAGCGCATATTAGTTTCAGCCGGAGTTCCCGCAACCGGTTCAATGAGCATGAAAACCATATTATTATTGCCGTAAGGCAAATAATCTTTTTCTGGAAGCGTCTTGACGCTGTACCACAGCATCCACCCCACACCGGCAATGACAAGAATTCGAAATAAAATGCTGGTCGGTGAATGGCGCAAAATCCATTTCATGATTCCGGTATAAACATCGCTCAACTTCTGCCCAATCATGACAATGGGTTTGAATAAAGTTCGGTGGAAAAAACCCGGTCGATACTCTTCACCCGGTTTAAGCCGGATGAGCAATGTCGTCAAAGTAGGAATGACGGTGATGGATACCAGTAACGACAAGGCAATGCTGGCACTGATAGTAATCGCAATGTCACGAAACATCTGTCCGGCTTCTTCCTGAATGAATACGATGGGAATAAATACCGCCAGCGTCGTTAGAGTCGAAGCAAGCACCGCCCCCCAGACCTCAGAAGCCCCATCGTAGGCGGCCTTGAAAACACCTTTTCTCATCGTGAGGTGGCGATAAATATTTTCCAGCACCACAATCGAGTTGTCCACCACCATGCCCACGGCAAAAGCCATGCCAGCAAGAGAAATGATGTTGATGCTGCGCCCTAAAACCTTAAGCACAATGAACACCGCAACCAGACTCACAGGAATGCTGATTGCCACGATCAACAAAGATCGCCCTGACCCTAAAAACAGCAAGAGAACCGCTACGGCTAGAAGCGCGCCCAACCCTAGATTTGATTTCACCAATCGCATGGCTTCATTGATATAGTCCACATCCTGATAGACGATGTTCAATTTGATTGGAATGCCCCGGTTCAACAACTCTTGATTCAACGCCTCGACTCTTTGGGCCGCTAGATTACAAGTTTCGACGACGTTGGCCCCGGCCTTACGAATCACCCCAAAAGCGTTCGACAAATTGCCACTGATACGCACCAGAGAATCCGTACGCTTATAACCATCTACCACTGTGGCAAAATCTTTCACTTTGATAGTACTTGCGCCATCGCGCTTAATCACCGTATCGAGAATATCTTGCGGATTGCGAAACTCTCCTAAAGCGCGAACCGTATAAGAGCGATTGTCTTCATCGTGAAAACCCGCACGCGTATTCTGATTTTCTTCAGAAAGCCGATCGATCACCTCTTTGTAGGTCACATGCAAACGCGCCATACTCAACGGATCAAACTCAACTCGCATTTCCCTTTCTTCTCCGCCAAAATGCCATATATCGGCGATGCCTTTGACCCGTCGAAGAGCTGGGACAATGATATCCTCACCCACCTTGTACATATAATTCTGGTCAAGGTTGGGCATCATTGCATTGGGTTTATCGATCACAATCCACATGATCGGGCTGGAGTTATCGCTCGAAATGGATCTCAGGGTCGGCTTATCAGAATCAACAGGAAGGTCTTTCACTTGCTGGAGCTTGTTATTCACATCCAGTACCGCCAGATTTTTGTCTATGCCCCAGTCAAATTCAAGGTTAATGGTGCTCAAACCATGCTGACTGGTAGAAGTCATTTTCTTCATTCCTTCCACCGATTCAAGCTGGTCTTCCAACCGACGCGTAATATTGCGCTCAACTTCATCGGGTGAAAGCCCCCGATATTGAGTTTTAACCTCAATCTGTGGCTTATCAACAGTGGGTGCCAATTGGCGCGGAAGACTCTTGAAACACAAGGCACCCACCACTAAAGTCATCACTATGATTACCGTAACCGTATGATAGTTACGGATAGACTGGTCTATAAGTTTCATCAGGTTTTCGAAGCTTTTGAATGGCTCGAAGAAGAATGCAAACCCTCTTTCTTCGACTCAGCATTACGCTCTGGCTTTGCGTCTTGGTTGGTTAGAAACACCTTCACTCCGGGGAACACCGCACCCGATCCTCGTAAAATGAGGTCGGCTTCCGGCCCTAACTGATGCGTGAAATCTTCAATCTCTACAAAATCGTTGCGCTCCTTAAAAGCCTTGACCGGCACCAAATGAGCCTTGCCATCTTTGACGATATAAACAACCGTCCCCTTCTCTGAGATGACCAACGCCACAGCCGGAACATGCAATACGTTTTTTCGTGTGCCAAAATTCAAAGTGCTTTCCAGCGTCAGCCCAGGAAACAAAGAGGGGTTCGGCCCCGGCAAGTCAATCTGCACACTGATATTGCCCGAGTATATGTTGGCATCAGGAATAACTCGAATCAATCGCGCAAGATTTTTGTGATGCTCAAACTTCAAACCCAACTCTCGAGCCAAAAACTTCGCTCCGCTCAATTGGTTCAGCTTGTTGCGGTAACTTTGTGGTATTTCTAAAACGGCTTTCAAACGCGAGGAACCAATCATTCTCACAACGGAGGTCCCCGCTTCAGCAAAACTACCTTGCTCAATTTCTTTAGAAATAATGACACCTTCAAAGGGAGCCTTGATATTCACCTTAGAAAGATCCAACTGTGCAATAGCGACCTGTTTACGAATCGCCTGCATATCCGACTCCAACTTTTCAATGTCTTCACTGCGTGCCTTCATGCCAGCGGCCAGTTCAGCCTTGTTGGCTGTTAAAATCTCATCCGCTTGGCGAACCTTATCATTCGCAGAATCCAGAGCAGACTGCGACAAGACCTTTTCTGTCACCAGCTTTTGAGTGCGTTGTAATTCGATTTTTGACAAATTCAAACTGCTTTGGGCCGCATTCACTCTGGCTGTCAAACGTTGCTTATCTTCTGGGCGCAACCCCCCTTGCGCTTTCTTATATTCTTTTTGCACTGATGATAAGTCTGCCCGCAACCTTTCGAGCACCAATTCAAACTCCCTCGGGTCGATCTGAGCCAACAAACTCCCCGCCTTCACCTGCATGCCTTCTTCAACCGCAATACGCGTAATTTTGCCACGCACTTCGGTGTTGACCAGCACCCTTTGCTCTGCCTGAATATTACCCACCGCGCGAACTTCATCCTCCACATCCATAACCCGGACCTTTCCAACTTGAACCGGGAGCGCGAAAGCCTTCTTTTTGATAGGTTCGGCCTTCTCTTCGGGCAAAGAGCAGGAAACACTCAAAAAAAACAGCGCGAGTATTAGAAAAAAAGGCTGACACCATCTACGCAACGAAAATCTGATATAATCCCCCTCCAAGCAGGGCGTTCTTTAATTAGATAAGCTTTGAATTAAACATTCTATAGTAGGTTTTCTAAAACATCCATGAGCAATTCATCACCACAAAATAACCCACTCGAAGATTTTGAATACCAGTTGCTCGATACCGGTTCGTTCCAAAAACTAGAGCAATTTGGACCGCATCGCTTTACTCGCCCTGCCCCGCAAGCCATCTGGCCGAAATCCCTTTCTAAGGAAGAGTGGAAAAAGTCAGAAGGGGAGTACAACTATTTCAAAGGCAAAGAAACAGGCGGTGAATGGAAATTATTCAAAAAACTCCCACAAGACGGATGGGAAATTAAGTTTCACAACCTCACCTTCAAAGTTCAACCTACTGGATTCGGGCATATCGGGCTTTTTCCCGAACAAGCCCTCAATTGGCTATGGATTATGGACCGGCTTAAACAGCTTAACGGCAAGAAAATAAAAGTCCTTAACGTTTTTGGCTATACCGGGGCTAGTACTTTGGCGGCGGCCTCAGCCGGTGCCGAAGTCACGCATATCGATGCGTCCAAAGGCTCCGTCACCTGGGCCAAAAAAAACCTCGAACTCTCAGGATTAGCAGAAAAACCCGTCCGTTGGATTGTTGATGACGCGATGAAGTATATGCAACGAGAGCATAGGCGCGGGAACAAATACGATGCCATCATCATGGATCCACCCTCTTTTGGCAGAGGCCCCAAAGGTGAAGTCTGGAACATCGAAAACAAACTCTCAGAATTCATGGAAGCCTGTCAAAACATCCTCAGCGACTCTCCTGAGTTTTTGCTTTTCACCACACATTCGCCCGGTTTCTCGGCTTTAACACTTAAAAATATGATGCTGACCTACCTCTCCCCCTGTCAAACAGGAAAATTCGAAACGGGAGAAATGTTTATCCCCGATGTCTCATCCGGCCTGAACCTCCCAAATGGCTTTTATGCTCGCTGGGTGGCTCATTAGATAAGGGGCATTTGTTAAACAATTAGGTGGGAGAGCGTGACAGTTATATTATTTCTAAGCCCTTGCGTTTTCAGAGGAGTATAATGCCGATCAAAATATTTTCTCAAACTAGGAAACTTGCAAATGGCCTTCTTTCAATATCTGCTAGCGCATGCCAAAACGAACCCCTCTCACCCAGCGATCATCGAGGAAGATACCAGCCTCAGCTATAGTGACCTAGTCTCACAGGTCGAACGCTTTGCCAGTGCGCTCTCTAAGCTAAATCTCAATGGCAATAGCAAAATCGGTTTGCTCTGTCTGAACCAGAAAGAATACCTCATTGCTTTTTTTGCCGCTTTACTTAAAGGCGTTCCGGTTATCCCTTTCAATTTTTTGTTGAAACCAGAAGACCTCGCCTATATTGCCCAAGATGCAGGAATAGATACGCTGGTCATTGATTCCGCTTTTGTGAAACCTGAGGTGAGCCCTTTTTGCAAATTATTCCCCCATAAAATCCTTATCGGCCCAGCTGACTTGGATCCGGTGGGAGAAGGAACTCTGCGCTGGGACGAGTTCATGGTCATGGGCAACCCGAGTGAAAAATTAAAACCACATGTAAGAGCCGAGACAATTTCCGATGTCATTCTTTACACATCTGGAACCACGGCAAAACCCAAAGGCGTTATGTTGGATGAGAAACAATTCGATGCCAACTGCAGTGGAATTTTAGAACCTCTGCATTTCACCCCTGCAGACAAAGTGATCGTCGCCCTGCCCTTGTTCCATTCGTTTGGAAATATTATGGCTCTGGTATTGCTTCGTTCGGGGGCCAGCCTCATTTTGCTCAAACAGTTTCAGCCTAAAACCATCTTGACCCGCATTGCCCAGCACAAAGCGACGGTTCTGCCACTGGTTCCCACCATTTATTCTTTTCTGGTCGACCTTTATGCTCGAGGGGATTATGACGTTTCTTCTCTGCGCTATTGCATTTCTGGCGGAGCTTCTTTGCCCGAAGCGTTGCTGAAAAAAGTGGAAGACGGGTTGGGTGTCACCGTTATCGAAGGCTATGGCCTGACCGAAACCTCTCCGGTGATTGCTGTCAACACCATGAAAGACGGCAGTGTACCCGGTTCTGTCGGCCCTGTTTTGCCGAATGTTGAATTAGAAATTGTTGATGAATCAGGCCGGCTTGTAACACAGGGAGAAGTCGGGGAAATTCGAGTGCGCGCACAAACGGTGATGAGAGGTTATTGGAATAAACCTTCTGTGACCGCCAAAACAGTATCTGCCGATGGCTGGTTGAGAACGGGAGATCTGGGACATTTGGATGAGACGGGCCGTCTCTTTATTTCTGCGGGCAGAATCAAAGACCTCATCATCCGCGCCGGGGAAAACGTATCACCCTTAGCCATTGAAAATGCTCTGATGAGTCACCCTGCAATTATGGAAGTTGCGGCAGTGGGCATTGCCGATGACCGGGTAGGAGAAAAAGTAAAAGTATTTACGGTTCTACGCCAAGGAGAACATGCCACCGAGCAGGAACTCAAAGAATTATGCCGGAAAAAATTACCCGCCTTCATGACCCCCGATACCTTTCAGTTTATGGAATCTCTGCCAAAAACCGCGACCGGAAAAATTCTGAAAGCTGAGCTGAGAGCCATCGGCTAATAAAAATAGGGATCGGACAAAAAAAATCCCCCAGCCTCTTCTCAAAAGGGGGTGGGGGATACCAAGTCTTTTACGCTATATGCAAACTACATAGCACAACGAAAGCCGGTGCCATCTAGCCTGTAGTCGCCTTCAAAACCTTTTCTCCAAGCCGATCGCAGACTGTTCGCATCGGTCTGCCAAGCTCCTCCACGATAGACTTTTTGCGTTCCGCCACCACGACGATCTGCAAGATTGGTGCGCACAGGCCCTTTTGGATTGTCTTTCTTGTTATTACTATAAGCTCGTTCTTCGAACCAGTCGGACACCCACTCGTTGACATTGCCCGTCATATCATAAAGACCATAAGGGTTCGCCGGGAAGGAACCAACCGGAGCGGTTTCGGGAAAGCCGTCTGCAAACTCTTTCGAACGCAGGTTACGGGAGCAGGAACTATCGCAAAAATTAGATTTGCTGGCATCGAACTCACTGCCCCAATGATATTCCGTGCTGGTACCACCGCGTACGGCAAATTCCCATTCGGATTCTGTGGGCAAGCGTTTATTCGACTTCTTGCAATAGTCTTCTGCTTCGTGCCAAGTGACCATTTCAACAGGCAGATCTGCGCCTTTAAAGCGGGAAGGATTATGCCCCATCACGGCTTGGAAGTCTCTTTGCTTGACTTCATATATATCCAATTTAAATGGATTCAAGCAGGCTTCATGAATGGGCTCTTCAGATTTGGCCCCGAATTCGCTACCCATTTGATAACAACCACCTTTGAGGGCAACCATTTTAACCGGCCCTTTTGGCCCTGCGATGCGGATTAGTTCATTTTCAACTTTTGCATGCAGCTCCTGCACGTAAGCATAAACACGGGTGGGGACACCTTGATATTTAATCTTGGTTACCTTATGCGGAGTGAGAACCTCTCTCCCGGTTTTCAAACTAAAAAGACGATAATGCAAAACAGGTTTGGCGGCTTCTCCATCCACATAATTTCTCATGTTGTTTTTGCCGCTGTCAGGGGTGAGAACCCTTTCATCAATGATCTCGGCTTGAAACGGTTCCGTATCACCATCAAGCTTAACCAGAACCGTATTGCGTTTGATCACCTCCATCGCCAAAATACTATCTACCAACTGCTTGGTTTCAATATATTTTTTCAGCTTAAATTTGACTTCAGCTAACGGCCGCATAATGCGCCAGTTTCCGGGGTCCATTTCTAAAGCGGTAGAATAATGTTTTTCAGCATCGAGAATTTTTCCTTCGGCATACTTCGCATCACCCGCCAGTGTTTCATCGACAACGCTGGAAAACCCGAAAGAGGGGAAAATAAAAACACTCAAAATAATAAAATAAACACTGATTTTAAAAATTGAAAAAGGGGCACTCTTCATTGATATGGCTCCTGTGATATGAAAGTTAAGTATAATTTGAAATTATTATACCAGTAGAGTGATTTCCTTCCAACACCGACAATTTCGAAAAATGCCAAAAAGTCTTTTCATTTGCTCAAATATCCAAAAATTGGCTCTAATTGACATAAAACAAAACAATCTTCCAAGTTTTATACGCCTCAGGGTCAATCGAACTCCAGCCACCCAACCAAGATTAATTTGATATTCCGAATTAAATTCATAAAAACCCGCCAAACAAAACCATTGAAAAAATCACAAAAAATCCCCACAACCCCATATTAACAAAAGAATTACCTTTAAAACAAAACTTTCCGCCCCAGCAAAACTTATTTCCCTATTGACGATTTAATCCGAAAACCATACAATCAGACCGTGCCCATTTAAAGGTCAGGGAGACGATCAAAATGTGGAAAAAAACATCTTTATTAGCATTTTTCATGTCAGTAACAACTGCGTCAGCTTCCTTTGCCGATAATTATAAATGGGTCAGTATTGACGGCACAAAGGTCTTCACAGATAATTTCTACCATGTACCCAAAAACCTGTTGAAGCAGTCAGCGTTTGAATTTGACGCGCTTCCACCGGTCAAAAATTTGCCTCCCGCCCCCACCTCTGACCTGGACAACCTTTCTTCCATTTCAAGTAAGGTTGTTCAAGATAAAGACCCTTTTCTCAGACTTTCTTTGGATAAATCGATAAGGTATTTTGAAAAAAAGAAGGGATTATATAGCGAAATGCTCAACTGGCCGCCCTCAATCATGAAGTATCGTGTGCTACGAAGAGCCGTCCTTAAAACCACCCCTGTGAAACAAGCACTCCTGATTGAGTTGGGGAACCCAATGGATTCGGTCGCTTTAGCCCTTGTTTCTGCCTATTTGAAAACCAGCATCAAAAATGATGCGCTAACAAAAAAATGGAATAATTTTGGCAATCGATTTCAGCAATTTGAAGTGGATGTCATTGACTCCAATACCGGGAACCTTGTTGTAGACTCTGAAACAAATGCGACTGTAACAAAAATAGTGAAGACGAAAAAAGCCTCGGGCAACGGCATGACGCGAAAATTGAGTCGCCGCTTATTGGCCGAAGAAGCTCAAAAGAGAATTATCCTCATCGCTCTGAAGACTGAATTACGAGCTTTGGAAAAACGATGAAAAGGCCTCCGCTCTTTTCCCTATAGCAGAGCCCTCATTCTGCTACGAATCACGCAACATCAGACTATCCGCCTAACTTGTTATTTTGGACCGGAGCTTTCCTGCTTGGGGGGAGTTTTTGTATCCTGTTTTTTATTCTCGCCTTGAACTTTGGCATCTTGATCGGATTTTTGCTTTTTAAGATCTCCCCAGCCTGAACCCTGCTTTTTCTTTTTATTATGCTGGTCTCTGCGGGAGAAATAGTCTATCTCATCAATCATGATTATTGCGGGGTTTTAAAGATCATCGATTTCACTTGGTCGACCACTGGCCCTTGCATGCCTAAAGCAATGGCCCGGCCCAAGTGATACTTGCTTTTTTCTTCCTGATTGAGCGAATGATAAGTCATCGCCAAGTTGACATGACCGGGGCCATAACTAGGATTAATTTGCACCGCATAATTAAGCATCTCTATCGCCTCTTCACGGTTCCCTTGGGTTGCTAGCACTTGCGCTAGAGAATCGTATGCCTGCAAATTCAGCGGCCAGGCACGAATTGCAGAACGCAATGTTTTTTCAGCATCGTCAGTGTTCCCCAACCTTTTATAATTATTGCCCAACAAGGTCAAGGTTGGGCTATGGCTAGGGTTATAAACCAACGCTTGCAGGTAAAATCGGTTGGCTTCATCAATATTCCCTCTTGCCTGCCAAGTTTGACCGATCATGAAATAAGGTTTCCAAGCTTGGGGAATTCTTGCCGAAGCCTGCATAAAATCATCCCGAGCTTCTATAATTTTACCACTTCTTAAGTTCATCTCAGCATTTTTAAATGCGTCCTTATATTTCATTCGATCGCTGATTTCAGACTGAGTTTTTGTCGGCGCTGAAACCATAACGATGGTCAGCAACAGAATGCTTATAACAACGCTTTTGCCCAGCATAAATTTTGGACTCAACACTAAGGCCTGAAACCGGGAAAGCCCCCCCTTCATAAAAAATAATACAACTGCCAACCCTGCCAATTGCAAAATCGGAAAAATCAAAAGGAACAAACCATCCAGATAATCCCAAGGCTTAGAGTGAGATAAAAATAAAACGCTAAAAAAATTGCTCGAGCGAGTCAGTAAATCCGGTCGATGGGTTATCAATTCACCGGTTGTCCTTAAAACTTCCAAACTGAACTCTGGGTGGTTATAAGGCAGAGTGACCTTATACTGAACCAGCATACAATATTGCAGGAACACCGACGAAATACACATAAAGATAGCCAGCCGTATTCCCCATTTGAACCGGGACTCTGCAATACGGTGTAATAAATTTCCCAGCCCCAACGCAAAAACGGGCAATGCAGAAATGAGATGCCGATGCCCGTAGGAAGCCGAGTCTTCCGGATATAAAATTAAAACGCTAAAAATTCCCGCTAAATAAGCCAGCAAAGCAGGGAGAATATCTTTGAGCCATTCATTTCTAAGAAACAAGCCCATCAAGCCCGCTACAGCCAAAGGCATCGAAAAGAACAAACCCCATTGCGGTGAAAAAAACAGGGCGCCCGCACTTTTAAGCGCTGGCAAAAATGAAATGCCCGATAACCCTTCCCCCGCAAACTTCATATGTCGCGGTGGAAAAGGAACTCCATTGAGTTGATACCAAGCAATGATTTGGGGAAGCATGACAACAAAAAACCCACCCCCAATGGCCGCACCCAAAATCATAATTATTTTCATCGTCTCGGGCGCATTGACTTTCCAATCAGATCGAAATCGCCATATCAGATCTACCGCAAACAGGGCAAAAAATGCGATATTGATCACCCTCGTCATGCAAAGAAAACCCAGCAAGGCCCCCAACACTGCATAGCGAACAGGGTCTCTGGATAGACGGAAATGAACCCAAGCATAAATCAAAGCCGAGGCCAGAAAGAATTCAAGGGTATGAGCCATGCGCTGACGAACGAATGAAAAATAAATCAGAGGTGAGGCCAGCCAAATGCAAAGACTGACCAACAGGGCAAAACGTTTATCAATGAAGGAGTGCAAGGTTTTAAAAACCAGCATCAATCCGGCAAACAAAAATGTAACGGAAGCCACGGCCGTAGAAATATAATAAGGAGCTGAGTACCCCGCCACCGAAATGGGATAGCCCATCTCCTGATAAAACAATGCCAACCAATGCCCAATGATGAAAAATGGTAGAAAGAAAAGGGCTTGCCCCATTTGCCAGTTATTGAAGACATAGCCCGTCGACATGATTTTCTCGGAATGAACATAATTCAGTTCGTTAAAGAAATCCAGATCGCCATCAAAAAAGACAGAACGAAGAAAAGCGTAATAACCGGCATCATCCCCACCATCTATGGTTGTTACAGAGTAGAATCCTTTATGAATATCAGGGGGAATCCAATGATTGAAAATGCCCAGCGGGGTGAGCAAGAGAAAGGTCAGAAATAGAGTTGCGCCTAGAATAAGGCCATTGCGTTGGGTCATTTGGTTTTTAGACCCTGCCCCGTCATGCTTCACGTTTTCTATTTTCGCGCAAGATTTTTGTGGCCGGGAAGAGGTCCATACGGGTTATTTACTGGCGATCGGTTGCGTCTCTAACACGAGACCTTTCTCAACCAGTTTTTGATGTGCATCCTCAACACGTGAAACCGCTTGCTGGGTGTTGCTCCAGGCAATCAGGTCTTCAAGCCCTTGCTTGAGTGATAATTCGGGTGCAAAACCCAAAGCCTGAATCTTGCTTATGTCGGCATAACAGTCTCGAATGTCGCCATTACGGAATTTGTAAATGATATCGGGGTTAAAATTTTTACCATAGAGTTCAATGAGCGTTCCTGCCAAATCCAAAATTGAAGAAGGTTTTCCGGTACCAATATTAAAGATATCAAAATTGGCATCGGGATGATCCAACAACAACAGCTTTCCGCGCACTAGATCTTTAACATGGATAAAATCACGACGCTGATTACCGTCTTCGTAGATAAGCGGTGGGGAATCGTTTTGTACTGCCGAACTGAAAATTGCGGCGGCCCCGGTATATGGGTTGTTCAATGATTGACGTGGGCCATAACAATTGAAATAACGGCAGGCCACAGTAGGGATTTTGTGGGCCTTCCCGATCATCAGCGAATACACCTCCTGATCCTTTTTGCTTTGCGCATAGACGGAGGTGCAGTCCAGCTCTTTATTTTCATCTGTGGGAACAGGCGTTACAGGGATCGCGCATTCCGGACACAGCATTTCCCATTGACCTTCAGTAAGCTGTTTTTCTGGGCGGGGTTTGGGGGAAATCTTCCCATGTTCAGCACACTGGTAGTAACCTTCTCCATAAAGGCTCATGGAACTGGCAACAAGAACTTTTTCAACCCTGTGTTTCTCGTTGACCAGAATATCCCATAACACTCCTGTGCCTTGAACATTTGTGGAAACGTATTGATCGATAGAATACATCGACTGACCGACACCCACTTCTGCGGCATCATGAATAACGAGTTCCACATCTTCGATGGCTTTTTTTAAATGGTCTCGGTCGCGAACATCTCCTTGGATGAATTCTGCTTCCGAATGCAGGTATTCGGGCTTTTCAGCATTTTCCCCATGCACCTGTGGATTGAGGTTATCGTAAACTCGGACGGTATCTCCCCGCTGAATCAATTGATCCACCGTGTGCGACCCTATAAATCCGGCTCCGCCGGTCACCAAAATCCTTTTACCCATTTTTCTGTCTCCGGTTAATTAATAGCGTTCTCAACGCTCTCTAGTTGGTCTGCGCTTCGCATCTGCTATCTTATCCCAATCGGCAATTTTGTGAAAGGACTTGAGCTCTATAGCCCGGCCCGGTCCTATTCGGCTTTTTCTTTGCCAAAGCATCTCAAGGTGGCAAGCAACAGACCCGTAGAGTATTTATCCTATATATTGAAATAAAAACTGAATTGGGTGATAATTTAAATTAATTGGCTTTATCTTCCTACCTAATGAGTTAACAAGCACCGTGAAACTTTCATGCATCATAGTTAACTATCATAATAGTCTACCGCTGAAAAACTGTTTAGAGTCTGTCTACCGGACACTACAAAAAATATCATTTGAAGTGATCCTCGTAGATAATAGTCAGAATGACCCCGGCATGGAAGACATCAAAGCCTCCTACCCACAAGTTCAGCATATTCAAAACAACACTAACACGGGTTTTTCCAAGGCCAACAACCTTGCTACTCAATCTGCTCAGGGCGAAATCCTTCTTTTTTTAAACCCCGACACCGTTTTATCCGATCAGTCTATAGAGAGAATGGTTGCACATCTTGAGGCCAACCCCGATATAGGTGCTTTAGGCCCCAAGGTGATGAATACGGACGGAAGCTTGCAATATTCATGCAGACGCTTTCCCACTCTCATGACGGGTTTTTTTAACCGCTATTCCCTTCTTTCGCGCTGGTTTCCAGATAATGTTTATACGGTTCGCTATATGATGAAAGATTTCAACCATGATGAGATTCGTGATGTAGACTGGTTATCGGGATGTTGTCTCATGGTTCCTCGGGCTGTATTTAATTCAGCCAAGGGCTTTGACGAAAATTATTTTTTATTCAATGAAGATGTAGACTTGTGCCGGTCCATCCACCAAAGTGGATTTAAAGTGACTTATTTTCCTTTAGTCAGAATCACTCATCATATCAGCACGAGTAACAGTAAAGTGCCAGCGCAAATAATTATCAAACGGCACCTTGGCATGAGCCATTATTACAGAAAACACCATGGGGACAACCTGGTGACGCGTATCATCGTCAATATGATGATATCGTTACGCTGTTTATCTCAACTTGCCTTCAACCTATTGAAATGAAGTTTGAAACCTTTCCCATTACAGGAGAAGCTTACCTAGCTGGCTATTTTTTTGCCTTGATCCTGTCTTTAGGCCTCACGCTCTATTTAATAAAAACCATTCGAGGCTTCAACTTTTTCACATTTATTTTAAACCGTCTTCCTGCCACAACAGGAGAAAGCGTCAGTCCTTTTGGGGGGATTTCAGTGATCCTCTCATTCCTGATTACGCTATGGCTGTTTTTAATTCTAGGGCTGGTGGATGCACGCAACGTCAACCTATTCACCGCCCTGACGATAGGGGTGGGACTGATGCTGATACTGGGGATCTACGATGACATCACGCAATGCCCGGCAAAAATAAAACTATCTGCTCAAATAGTCATTGCCTGCATTCTCTATTTTTACGGGTTTCAGATTGACCGCATTGGTAATCTGATAGAACTCGGCCCTTTTTCGATTTTGTTAACGATATTATGGATCGTCGGGATTACCAACGCCATCAACCTGATAGATGGAATGGATGGACTGGCTTCAGGAATTATTTTTTTCTCCTGCCTGACACTGGTTTTTGTCTACCTAGAACGCGATATTGTCGAGGCTTCTTTTTTGGCTGTGATTCTGGCGGGAAGCACACTGGGGTTTTTCTTCTTCAATTTGCCACCGGCTAAAATCATTCTTGGAGACACCGGAAGCCTGCCACTCGGTCTATTGGTCTCGCTCATCACTCTTCTGCCTCTCAACCAAGGGCATACGGACGAAATTTACTATCTCATTCCAGTTATCACCTTGTTGATCCCAATTATGGACACCACTTTTTCATTTTTCAGAAGAATCTTAAAGGGAGTCCACCCCTTCTCCAAGGATGCCAACCACTTCCACCATCGGCTGAAAAACCTGGGTCTTTCTCCAATAAAATCAATTTCCATATTATTTGCAATCGGTTTTTATTTCGATTTAACAGCTATGGTCCCCGTTTATCGGATCAACCTGATCCCCAATTTTATTCCCATTTATTTTATTTTTATCATTATTAGCGTAGCCATTCTTATTTTCATTCTTCATCGAGCAGAGAACAAACAATCTAATGACGAATAACCTCTCCACCCGAACCCAATCGTTATTAGCAACTCTAGCCCTCTTCGTTCTCACACTCATTTCCTATGCCAATACGCTTCTATCGCCTTTCAATTTTGACGATCAAGCTCTTTTACAACATATAATTTTAAATAATGCCAACGGGTTCGACCAAATATGGCCACTTCGCTATCGACACCTTTTATATTTTAGTTTCAGCTTCAATCATTCGTTAAGCGGTCTGGAGCCGTATAGTTATCACTTGACTAACCTTCTATTGCATTTTTTAACATCGGTCGTCATCTTCCTCATCACGTTCAAAACCTGCGTTAAAACCAATGCATTAGAAAATAAATCTGCCTTGGGTTTCGCTGTTATCACTACCTTCTTGTTTGCTCTGAACCCGGTTCATACGGAGGCTATCACCTATATTTCTGGACGCGCCAGTAGCATGGGAGGTTTTTTTTTCATGCTGGC
>JABIYR010000185.1 GCA_018702695.1 Nitrospina sp.
GGTAAAGGCTGGAGCCAGTCTGATCTGGCTCGTGCTTCAGGGGTCAGTGCCAATGATATTTCCCAAATAGAGCGTTATGAGCATGTGCCCGATGATGATATTTTAAAACATCTAGCCGAAGTTCTGGATCTGCATGTTGCGTCGTTTCTCGCGGTGGCAAAAGGAGCGTGGTTGCCCAAGCCGATTGAGCCTGAGCCCAGCCCTTATAAAATAGTTTGCCTTGAACTGTTTGTTGGAACTTATCCGGTTAAATGTTATTTCGTAATTTGCAAGGCTACGAATGCTTGTGCCGTGATCGACACAGGTGGGAACCCAGAGGTTATTATTGAAAAAGCCAAAGAGCTGAACATTCGACCGGAAAAAATCTTATTGACGCATGCACACCATGATCATGCTGGTGGGTTGGAACTTCTTGACAAAATCTATAGTTGCCCGACTTGGATCGATGAAAAAGAACCCCGCCCTTCGGGAAGCCGTGACTTGCGGTTTTTGAAGGATGGAGAAATAATAAAATTAGGGGGTCTAAGCATAGAAGTTTTTTTTACTCCGGGCCATACCGCAGGTGGAGTTTCTTATAAAATCAATGATGCTGTTTTTTCTGGCGATACCCTTTTTGCCGGTTCTATGGGTCGCGCAAATTCCTCTTGGTCTGATTTATACAACTCCATCACGCAAAAACTTTTAACCCTTCCCGACGCTACCCGTCTCTTCCCCGGTCATGGTCCAGCCACCACCGTGGGCGAAGAAAAACGCAATAACCCCTTCTTCTGTGGTCGCTAGCCCGGCGATCCCTCAGTAAAGATTTTACGCCCCTATAGTAGAAGTGAGAGATTACAGCGAGTGAAGGCTTGCAACCCTTGAAATTGGGGATATATTTCAGGTATGGACCCTGAAAAAGTCAACTATCACTATTGCGATGACCTCTCTACCTCCCCTTGGCCGGAAGGAACACGTGTTCTAATAACCGGAGCCGCAGGATATGTGGCGCATAGATTGATTCCCGAGTTGCTCGCACGGGGTTATATCGTCCGCTGTATGTACCGGAACAAAAAATGCCCGCCGCTTTTGGATCACCCCCGTCTTGAATATGTTTACGCCGACTGCCTAAACAGTGAAGAGCTTCACTGCGCCTTGAAAGAGGTTGATTTTGCCTATTACCTGATTCATAGCATGCGGCTGAAAAAAGCTGAATTTATGCAGAAAGATCAGTTGGCGGCCAAAAACTTCAGAGAGTCGGCAGAGCTTCATGGGTTAAAGCGGATTATCTATTTGGGAGGGCTGGGAGAGAAAAATGAACGCATGTCACCGCATTTGAGAAGCCGACGAGAGGTTGGAAGTATCTTGTCAAAAGGTACGGTTCCTGTGATTCGAGTTCGGGCGGCAATCATCATTGGCACCGGAAGCACCTCTTACGAATTAATGAAATCACTGACCTTGCACAATCGCTACATCCCTTTCTTACCGGAATTCAATTCCGTTTGCCAACCGGTTGCTATTCGAGATGTGATCAAATATCTAGTGGGTGTGATGGAAACACCGGGTTTGAAAACAAGTGTTTTTCAAATTGGTGGCAAGGATGTGCTGACTTATAAAGAGATGATATTGCGTTTTGCGAAAATTCTGAATCGCCGGGTTCGTTTTGTGGATGTTGCGTGGCTACCAGTTCCGGTTGACTGGATGTGTCGCGTCTATGCGTACTGGCTTCATTGTTTTATTTCTATTCCTGTAAATATTACAGCACTTTTGCTGAGCAGCCTTAAAACCGATGTGGTGTGCGCCAATGAAGAAATATTAAAAATCCTTCCTTTTGAAACCTTAAATTTTGTGACGGCGGTGGAGTGGGCTCAGGAAAAAGAAAAGCGGTCGATGGTGTTTTCGCATTGGAGTGATGTCCCACCTGAAAATATGAGTGATCTGTTGCCTCTGTGTGAATTTGAGTCTTCCGAGTTTATCATTGAGGAGCACACGATTGACATTCCTGTTCCTTCAGAGAAGGTGTTTCCGGTAATTTGTCAAATTGGCGATAAACATGGTTGGAACCACGCAAATATTTTATGGGAAATTCGAGGCCTGCTGGATAGGGTCATGGGCGGGGTAGGGTTGCATCGAGGTCGGCGCGACCCAGAACATCTGCGAGTCGGAGATTCCGTAGACTTCTGGCGAGTGGAGAAGCTGGAACTGAACCGAGAATTACTTTTACGGGCAGAAATGATCACACCGGGGCTATCGTGGCTTCAGTTTCAACTGAACCCCAGTCAGGGGGGAGGAACCCGCTTGACATTGAGAGCGCATTTTATTCCGAAACCTTTTTGGGGCAATCTTTACTGGGCCATTTTGTCGAATTTCCATTCGTATATATTCAAGGGGATGTTGAATTTTTTTAGAATCAAATGTCTAGCGCGAGTCAGCAATGAACGCGTGAACTGAGGTCGAAATTAAATGTTCATTAAAGAGGGTGAAACAGTTTGTATCGTCGGCGGTGGCCCCGGTGGGGCGGCCTGTGCCATCGCTCTTTTAGATGAGGCACGTCGATGGGGCAAGAAGATTCATGTGACCTTGCTTGAGCATAAAAAATTTGCCGAACACCGTCACTACAACCAATGTGTTGGCGTGCTCTCTCCGCCTTTCGAAGACATTCTCAAAAATGAAATAAACCTCAAGATTCCAGAGAACTTGGTACTGAGTGAAATTGAGGGCTATCGCCTGCATTCAGATTTATTGAGTTTGGATCTCATTGGAGAAGAGTCGGGTCGCTCAGTTTCTGTGAAACGCTCTAAGTTTGATGCTTCCATGCTCGAAGAGGCACAGAAGGCTGGGGCTGTAGTGGTTCACAGTCGTGTGACGGCGATTGAGGTCAATCCTGACGGGGTGCTGGTGTACAGCGAGGGCGAGAATATTAAAAGCGCGGTGGTGGTGGGGGCTTTTGGTTTGGATGATGGAACTTGCAGAGTTTTTGAACAGGGAACTCCCTATCGACAGCCGGACTTTCTCAATACGGTGATCACACGCTTATACCTCGAGCAAGAATTCATTCAGAGTATGGAGTCAACGATCCATGCTTTTTTACTTTCTCATTCAGGGCTGGAATTCGGAGCGGTAACCCCTAAGGGCGACCATATTTCCATCAATATTGCTGGGCGCAATGTTTCTTCGCTTGTCATGATGGAGTTTCTCCGTTCTGCACCGGTGCAACGTTTTCTCCCTCCCAACCAAAGGCGAGAAAAACCGTTGAACTATTTTAAGGGCAAGTTTCCCATTGCTCCAGCGCAGAACTTATACGGCGACCGTTATGTAACCATTGGAGATGCGGCGGGGCTCATGCGGCCTTTTAAGGGCAAGGGCATAAATTCTGCCATCAATACCGGGGTTTATTCAGCGCGCTCTATCATAAGGCACGGGGTTTCTAAAAATGCATTTGCCGATAATTATTATCAGCATTGCAGCGAATTGACCGAAGACCTTCCTTACGGACGGGCGGTGCGTATTTTGACCAATATGGCTACCCGGTTCAAATTCATGGATCATATGATCGCCGTGGCGGCAGAAAGGCCTGAATTTATGAAGGCCTTATTCAATAGTGTTTCCGGGCATGACCCTTATAAAAAAATATTGATTGAAACTGCCAGTCTGCGGCTTGCAATTATTTTTGCTAAAAGGCTTCTGGCGCATTTTGTGTTGTGTCAGCCTGCGCATCTCCCCGCTAGTGGAGCTCTTCGAGTTGGGTGAACGAGAAGCATCGACATCATCAGGCTTCTTGTGATATTCTCAGTTTTTGTCGCATTGGAATTTCATGAAAAAATATTATTCAATCATTTTGTTTTTACTGGTGTTTGTTCTGCTCGGGTGTCCTCCACCCAAGACCCAGAAAAAAATGCCGCGCATTTTCGCTCTGTCTTTTTCAATGGAGACAGGTGTAGAACCGTCTTACCTCATTGCCGATGATTTCAACCGCAATCAAAAATTAGATTTGGCGGTGGTCAATAGTGGCGATCATTCCTTCTCCTTTTTTAAGGGCAATGGCGATGGAACTTTCATGGATCAGCGGGTTTTTCGTACGGGCCGCGATCCGATCTGTCTGGTGTCGGCCGATTTTAACGATGACGGTTACAAGGATATCAGTGTTCTCAATTATGCCGATCAATCTATTGAGATATTTCTCAATACCCGGTTGGGCAGTTTTCAAAAAACACCCCAGCTTATTAAACCGGGGAAAATTCCGATTAATATGGCAACGGGAGATTTTAATAGCGATGGCAAAATGGATCTGATTGTCACCATGCGATTCTCGAATGTGGTGATGATTCTTGGCAATGGCGATGGATTTTTTGCCGAACCGAAATCCATGGATGTGAAAGGGCAGCCCACAGGCGTTGTGGTCGGCGACTATAATAACGATGGTGTTGTGGATGCTGCCATCGCCTTGGCGGGACACGGAAATAAAGGCGTTCAACTTTTATGGGGAAAAGGCGATGGAACGTTTACAGGTTCTAAAGTATTCAAAGGTGGAAAACAGCCGCTTAGCATCGTCAGCCTTGATGTCAATAACGACGGATTTCAGGATTTTGTAACTTCCAGTAACTCCTTGCATTCAATGAATGCTGTCGTGAACAATGGGGATAACACGTTTGACTCCTTGCCCGATTTTGCCTCGGGGAACTTTCCGAAATTTGTTGTTGCGGCTGATTTTACCGGGGACGGTTTTGAGGACATTGCGGTTTCTAACTCTACGGATGATGCGGTCACGGTTTCTCTTGGCAGGGGTAATGGGACTTTTACCTATCCGCCGATTTATCACCGGGTAGATGAGCATCCGCAGGGCATGGCGATTGGAGATTTTAATGGCGATGGGTTGATTGATATCGCCGTATCGTGTCGGGATAAAAATGCCATCGACATTCTCAGTAAGAAAAATATGATCAATCCCAAGCCAAACCTCCCCAAACCTAAGCAGTCGTAAAGGTATTGTGATTTACTAGGAGCGGTTAAATGCTTACGGGTGAATCCGAAGTGGGTTGCAAACGGCCTTCAGGGTAGACGTACAAAATATCTTCCGATCCCAACATTTTTGCAACGTTCAAAACATTTTCAAAACCATCGAGGTTGTTGTTGGCGACAGGCACAAGAATATAGTCGTATTGGTGATTTTTGAGTTTATCAATCAACTCGGTCGAAATGGATTCGGTGGAAAAAAAACCTGTGCCGTAAGAATAAATTTGAGTCAGTCCCTCCAACCCCTCCAAGTCTTTTGTCGAAACATTCTGGCCTAGTAGGTCCACGTCTGTTTTGGTGCTTAAATTTTCAAGGATCAGTCGAATCATCCAGTTTCTGACACTGCGCAATAACAAAACGCGAGAACCTTCTGCAATCAGGTTAAAAGAAGATTTGGCATTGTTTGAAAAGATCTGCGATTGCGCTTTTTCTTTTCCCATGTCAAAAGCCGACAAGGCTTTCTTGAAATTTTCTTGAATGGCTTCGGCGGGGTAATGTGGATATTGAACGACAACCTGACCGTTGCCATCAAACCCTTCCCAGTCTGTGGACGGGGCGATCAGCGATTCTTCCTGACAGGAATTATAAAAATCGGTTCCCGGTTGAGGCGTATTGATTGAAACCTGAATTTCATCGAGCCAGCCTTGTGAGGCCATTTCATAGACCAAGTCCACAGTTTTTTTATCTTCTTCCTGATCCGAACCCAGCCCACCGATACTGATGGTTCCATAAAACAACATGCCAAGACTTTTACCAAATTTAACCATGCGGCGCAGTTTATCGAGATCGTGTTTTTTACCCAAAGTCATTTTCTGGGCAACTTTGTCACTGCCTGTTTCAATGCCGAAACGAATTTTGTAATAACCGGCCGCGCGCATTTCCTCCAGAGCTTCTTCATCGAGGGAGGCGTATTCACACATGGCTTCGTATTTGAGATGGTCCAACCCGGCAGAACGAATGGCCTTAGCAAGTGAGATGTTGAAAGTTTTTTTTATATTGTGAACTTCTTCGTCAAAGAAAACGCCTTCCATTTCTGGGTACTTTTCGTGCAAAGTGCGAATTTCTTCAACAAGGTTGGCAACATTTCTCGGCCGCCAATTGAGTTCGTCGTAATAGAGGGTGGCCGCCGCGCAGAAGTTACAACGGCGCGGGCAACCTCGTGAACCGTACATTTGAATTTGTTTATAGCGGCAGTTTGGTTCGTGATAATCCATGCGCCGAATATCATCATCTTCTGGAAAAGGCAAGGCGTTGATATCGATCAGTGGGCCTCTCTCATTGGGGTAGACACCAGTTTGTTGTTTTGCATTCTTGCCTTGGATCAAGTTGAGAACGGTGAACTCATACTCACCGATGCATACATGATCGGCAACTTTAAGTACCTCTTCCGGGTGGGCCATAGGGTGTTGCCCGGTGAAAATAAGTTTAGTGCCAAAAGTTTCTTTGAGAGCTGTGGCAAGGCGAAGGTCTTCACGGATGGTTCGGGTAGAGCTTTCCATGATGAGCCAATCGGGTTTTTCGGCGCTGGCATGGGTGAAATACGTTTCAAAGTCCCAGCCGTTCAAGACGCCATCGAGAAACTTTACATGGTGTGGGGTTTCCCGCTTTAACAAGGAGGAGGTGTAAGCCAGCTCCCAAGGGTAATATCCACAGTTGGTAAAATTCTTTACGCCTAATGACCAGCGCGACGGCACATGTACCATATGATAGCCGTCCTGATCGACTCCGACAGAATTGGCGACTAGGATATTCATGGTTTTCATTAGGGTTGGGTGATGGCCTTATCTTGTTCTCTCATTGAAGGAGAGGAAGGGTGATAAGACTTATCCGCAAGAGAAGAAGGTTTTTTTCCAAAGAGTTTGCGAACTCCCCACTCGCCGATCAAGGCCAGAGTGATGATGAAAAAAAGAAAAGCCGTGGCGACATAATTGACTGCCAACCAGAAAAAAGTGGTTTTTTCCATGATGGCTTTTCGCATCGCTTTGGCAGAATCTAATTTTACAAAACTGCCTCGGGAATTATAACCTCGAACTTCTTTTGGGGTGCTGGCGCAGGCTAACAGATCGATGTTGGAGTAACCCAATCCGTGATCGATATTGTAAAGCGCGACAGCGAGATCAAAATTTCTTTCTCGTAAGCGTAGGATATTTTCTTTGCCATAACTGGCGACGCTCATCCTTCGCTGATCGGTGATGGTGAGCACCTCATCAATGAGAGGGTCTTGCTCCACTGCCGCTTGAACGGATTCCGGAGCCAGAACCGTAATCTTTGATTCCGGGAACTCCTTTTTTAGTGACAGGAGAGTCTGGTTGAGAATTCGCGTGGCAGAGCGAATGACAAGAATGTTCATTGGGCGTGATTCCATACTTTATCCGGGAATATGTGAGCGACCAAAATCGCCAGGGTTTTCAAGATCAAATACTTTGCCTTCAATGTTAACGGCAACCAGTTTTTTAATTCCAGAACGCTTGGCGATGGCTTTGATTTCAGAATAGCCATTCCCAGAAATATTATTGAAAGGGATCACGCCGAGTGAAAATGATTTCTTTTTCAGCGTTCCAATCAAACTTTCAGGAAATGTTTTCTGATTAAAATGCGAGTCCCCATAAAGAAGAACATCGTTGACATGCGGGTTTTGCCTCAACTCCTGTTCGACTCCTGGTTGTGCGAGAACCGTTACTTCTTTGTTGAATTGACCGTGGATAGAGTTCACGACATCGTGAATCTGTTTCATCCTTGAGCTACGGAAAAGAAGAATCTCACCGTTCGAGTTGAGCTGTAAATTTTTGAAATTATCTTTGGCGGTGGCATTATAACGCTGGTTAAAACCGACCTCATAGAGTTTTTCAGCTTCTCTAAAATTGGCCATGATTTTTTCAGCCGGATATTCAGGCCGATTGACCACCACATGGTTGCCGCCGTCAAAATGCTTCCAATCCATATCTTTAAGATAACCCTGGGCTTTCATCCGGTTGAAGAATGGAGTGCCGGGTTGAGGAGTGCTGATAGATAGTTGAAATCTCCACAACATTTCGCGGTCAACAAGTTCTCGAATGAGGTCGAGGGTTTTTTTGTCGCAATCATCGGTGGAACCTTCTCCACCAAAAGTGAATGTCCCATAAAATTTAAGGCCGATGTTGGTGCCATGCTTCATGAGTTGTTTGAGGCGTGGGACATTGAATTTTTTTTGCAGTTCCATTCCCTTTGCAGCATGTTCGCCAGCGGTCTCAATACCGAGACGCACCATGTAATAGCCGGCACCTTTCATGCTGTCGAGCACTTCTTCGTCTAGCGGCCACTGGCCGCACATGACATCGTATTTTAAGTCATCGAGCCCGTTATCGCGGATGGCTTTGGTCAGTTCCAGAATATATTTTTTACTACCGTTGTGAACCTCTTCATCAAAAAAGATGCCTTCAAGTTGCGGATATTTTGCACGCAAAGTCTGAAGTTCGTAGATCACATTGTCCGGATTTCTCGGTCGCCAATTGGGGCGTTGATAAGAAATATTTCCGCAGACACAGAAGGTACAGGACAGCGGGCAACCTCGTGACGCATAGGCTTGAATTTCCAGATATTCGCTGGAAGGCTCGCCCGGCATCCCATAAGCCAGACGCGATACATCATCGTCTTCAGGAAGCGGTAAATCATTCACATCAAGCGGAGGCCTGATATTGGTGTTGGGCCATAATCCCATAATGCTTTCTAGGTCTTTGCCTTGCAGGATATCGCGCACCACCATTTCATACTCCCGTAAAACAACATGGTCTGCATATTCGCTCACTTCCTCAGGGAAGGTGGTGGGGTGCGGCCCACAGAAAATCAGTTTAGTCCCAAAGCGTTTTTTAATTTCTTTACCAAAAAGGCTGTCTGCCTCGATGGTGCGTGTGGCGCAGTCCATGACCAGATAGTCCGGGCCAAATTCAGAGACTTTTTCCACAAACATGTCGTGATCCCATTTTTCCAGACATCCATCAAAGAATTTAACTTCGTGGTCGGTGTCTCGCTTTAGAATGGAGGAACAATAGGCCAACTGCCAAGGGTAATAAGTGAAAATGTTGTGGTCTTTGGTGCTATTGGTCCAACGACTGGGAGAATGGATCATTGCATAACCGTCGGCATCGATTCCAACGGAGTTACAAACAGCTACTTTCATAGATTTCCTCTACTAGGCATGCGATATTTTGATTATAGGCCGAAGGGTTTTGACGGTTTGCTACCGCCTCTTTTCCCAGAATCGAAAAAGGGTTCCCATGTGGCTTGAGTCTAAAACTCATAACGGTTTAAATCAATTAAAACTTTAACAATAAAGGCTTTGCTGAGAATCTACGAGGTTGATTTTTTAGCGGTTATTGCGGTGACCTCCACGCAATAGAGGTCTTTGGGGATTCACCTTGACAAGAGTTGGTGGACTTGTAAAGATACCGCTTCCCTTTTAAGGTAGAAGGTTTTATAGAGTCTTGGCATTTTGTTTGACAGGAGAGTGGTATGAACAACGAATCAGCGGCAGAAGATGAACCCAAATCTGGTTTTTTTGCTCGACTGAAATCGGGGCTTGCGAAGACCCGTTCAAGCTTGGCCGGGGGTTTTGAGAATATTATCCACGGAAAGGCGAAAGTTGGACCCGAGTTGTTGGAAGAGCTGGAAGAAAACCTTCTTATCGCCGATGTCGGAATGCAGGCCACTTCATTTATTCTGGATGATTTGAAACGTGAAGTTTCTGCAAACCGGATTCGTGAAAATAAAGAGGTGCTGGTTCAGCTAAAACAACGCATGGTTCAAGTTCTATCACAAAACCAGAAACCCTTGGTATTTTCAGAGCATAAGCCGTTTGTGATATTGGTGGTGGGCGTGAACGGTTCGGGTAAAACCACGACGATAGGAAAACTAGCCCGGCATTGGAAACAAGCAGGGAAAAAAGTATTGTTGGCGGCTGGGGACACCTTTCGAGCGGCGGCCATTGATCAACTGCAGGTTTGGGCGGAACGCTCAGACATTCCTTGCATCAGTCAGAAAAGTGGAACCGACCCTTCTGCGGTGGCTTATGATGCCGTTCAAGCAGGAGTGGCCCGAGGCATGGACCTGATTATCATTGATACCGCAGGGCGGTTGCAAACCAACACCAATTTGATGGAAGAGTTGAAAAAAATCAAACGGGTGATAGGAAAAATTCTTCCAGGTGCCCCGCATGAGACCCTGTTGGTTTTGGATGCGACGATCGGGCAAAATAGCATTTCTCAGGCCAAACTTTTCAATGAGGCATTGGAAGTAGACGGTTTGGTGATGACCAAGCTAGATGGAACTGCAAAAGGTGGGGTCTTATTTAATATTACCCACGATTTGAAACTTCCAATTCGATTTGTCGGCGTTGGCGAAAAGCCAGAAGATTTGCAAGAATTTGATGCGAAAAATTTTGTCGATGCTTTAATCCCCGGTTAGAACTCCCGGGTAATGGTCATCGTATTGGGGGCTTTTTTTCTGGTTCATGTATTCTAGAGCTTCAAATTGCTTTTGCACAATATAGCGGTGAATGAGGTCACGATCAGCGCTTTTCATTTCCGCAGAATAACGAAACCTAAAAAAGTCTCCTTTATCCTCACTGCCCTTTTTCATTGAAACCAAAAATACTTCTGTTTTGATGATAATAGGTTCTTCCAAAGGCAAAGCAAATAAGGCGGTAAAATTTTGTCCGCCAGAAATTTGTCTGAGGCCTTGCAAGTTACAACTGAAACCGCTGGCACTCAAGTCTACAAGGGTCGTACAAAAGACGCGTTCATCCTGCATAGTGAGACAAAGGTCAAGAGGTTGGTCGTCGTCGATTTGCAGGCGGTAAAAATCACGTTGATCCACACCTGAAATGACAGGAGTTTTTCTGGATTTCCAGCGAAAAAGTTTTTTGAGCCAATTTTCAAGAGGCCGGTGTCCTGAATCGGTCTTTGTGTTGAGGTCATATTTGCTCATCATGGGTCAACCTTCCTTCTCTCAAGTGCACGGTCATAAAAATTCGTGTTTAATTAAATGTCGGCATTAAGACAAAAGAGCTTTAGCTTTGTTTTTCAGCCAATAAATTTGCAAGAGAGGTGGCTTTTAGAGGCGTTCTGCATCACCCCTAGACCCTTCCATGAGCTCTGGGTGATACCCCAAAAAGCCTGAGGGAGTCATGCTGAGCCCGTGAAATCCCTTCCATTGCATTTCTAGAAGGCTTCGATTGGCTAGAGGGTCTGTGAATTGCTATAATTTCATCTAAATTAATTAGGCAGATCACCATTTTCTATTCAAGTCAAATTCGAACTTTCCAGAGACCTCACAATGAATAATGACAATAGCGACTTAGTGCAGATGAAGATTCTTCTTGTCGATGATGTTCCTTTAAATATCGAGATTCTCTTTAAAACTCTCAGAACTCGAAATTATCAAATATTCATGGCCGACAACGGTGTCAAGGCATTAGAGTTGGTTACTCAAATACAGCCTGATTTGATTTTGCTGGATATCATGATGCCGGAAATGGATGGAATCGAAACCTGTCGGCGGCTGAAAGCGGATGAGGCGACCCGAGATATTCCGGTTATCTTTATCACCGCTAAAACGAGTGCTGAAGATGTCTTGGAGGGGTTCAATGTGGGCGGCGTAGACTATATAAATAAACCTTTTCGACTGCAAGAAGTATTAGCTCGAGTGGAGACACAATTAAGGCTGAGAAAGACATTGAGAGATAAAGATAATTTGATCTCTGAATTGAGGGATACCCATGAAGTTTTGCTGAGCTCGTCTAAATTAGACCTATTGACAGGGCTACAAAGTCGCGTAGCCCTGAGCGAAATACTGAGTCAGGAGCAATCTCGAAGCCAAAGTTCGGGGAAGGCATTCTCGTTGATTATGGCTGATATTGACCATATCAGCGATATCAATGATGAGTTTGGCGTGACGGTTGGCGATCAGGTTATTATTCGTACGGGGGATGTTTTGCAAGAGAACCTTAGAAGCCATGATGTTGTCGGTCGCTGGAGTAGCGAAGAGTTTCTGATCTTTCTTCCTGAAACCGGGTTGGAAGACGCTCAAATATTAGCAGAAAAAATTCGTGGTGCGATAGAAAATGAAAAGCTGGATTTCAACCAAAAGCAAATTCCCCTGACTCTCAGTATCGGTGTCAACCATTGCTCTACCGGAATGAAATGGGAAAAATGCCTAGCCGGCGCTCATGAGTGTCTGAAACAGGCAAAAAAAAATAGATCAGAATAAGGTGGGTTGTTGTTGGGAATGATTGAATATCAAAGACTGTTGACAACGTCTGGTTTCTAACCGGACCCCCGCCTTTATTAGAGGAAGAATATTGTCTATCACCGCTGAAGATTTTCAGACCGTACAAAAATATCTGTTTGAGCAATCTGGCATTTCGCTGGCTTCGGGCAAGGAGTATTTGGTCGAAGGGCGATTGCAAACCTTGGTTCACAGCGAAGGGTTTGGCGATTTGCATGATTTGGTTGTGGCACTGAGGGCAAATTCCGTAAATAATTTAGGTAAAAAAGTTGTCGAGGCTTTGACTACCAATGAGACCTCTTTTTTTCGTGACAGGCATCCCTTCGAAACCTTAAAGACCGCAGTCATGCCCGAGTTGCTTAAAGGTTCCAGCACTAATAAGCAGATCCAAATTTGGTCCGCGGCATCCTCCAGCGGTCAAGAGCCGTACTCTCTAGCGATGCTTTTGGAGGACTCCTTTGCATGGGCGACGGACTGGAAAATCCATATTGTTGCCAGTGATATTTCTGAAGAAATGTTGGATAAATGCCGAGCCGGACTCTACACACAGTTCGAAATTTCGCGGGGGCTTCCGGCGCATTATTTACCCCGGTTTTTACAGCGCGAGGGGAATCAATGGCAGGTCAAACCGAAAATAAGAGACTATATTGATTTTCGCTACCTCAACCTTTTTGAAGAGTGGAGTGGCCTGCCCCGTCTGGACATCATTTTCATGCGCAATGTTCTGATTTATTTTGAGAACGATACCAAAAAAGCGATTCTTGAAAAAGTGTTGCGTGTATTGAAGCCGGGGGGCTATCTGTTTCTCGGTTCTGGAGAGACTCCGGTGGGGATGGAAAACCGCTTTCAACCCACAGACTTTTCTACGTCAGCTTGCTTTAAGAGTACTCCTTCCTAAATCCTTATAACCCCTTGGTCGTTAAGCAAAACCTTTGCCTGCTTCCCCTGCATGTGCGGCGGCTTGAATGATTGCATTCAAAGTAAGCAGGTTGGTTTGAGCTGAGTTCAAGCAAGCTTGATAAGGCTAAACTATTCGTAATACAAAGTAGCTGAAATTCCTATTTCGCTATATGTCTATTGGGTTGTGGAAATGGGATCTCTGTAAATTTGCGGGATTAGAAGGCGAGTGCTTCCTCGTAGCTGATTTTAGGAAAGCATTCCAGAGTGGATTCATGGCTACAATTGTAAACATTGATGTCGGTAGAAGTCAAAACCTCTGCGCTATAGTTGAGCATTTTAATCATTCTTGGGAATTCTGTTTGCTCATGGTTTAGAGTTTGTGGGTCTTGTCCAAAAAAATGTGTTTTAGGTCCCTCATGCTTTAAGTCCAGCCCGAGATAGAAAATATTCTTAAACCCCATGTATGCCACCACCTGTAAGGCAAAATAAGAAATGGTGTAGCCTGAGTAGATACCCTCTTCTAGGTCCTGACTGAAGCCATCTCCGCCCAGTAATTTCAAAGGTAGCCCGAAGGGACGATCTTGGAGCGTGAACAACTGTCGGACGTTACGATAAGACTCAGGGAAAAGGTCAAACAGGCGGTAATCAAAAACACATTGATAATAGGGGGTTGGATATATTTGGGTGGATCGGTTTAAGCCCATCACTATTTTATTTTTCAATAATGAAAGGTCCAAGTCCGCAAGAGAGGGGCCTGAGGAAAGGATGAAAATATTTTTTCCCGAATGTAAATTTTTGTAGCCGGAAATTTTTTCCATATTTTAAATTAGATAACCCTTTGTATATTTAACATATTTGATCATGCGGCGATTGTATGTATAGACACCATGCACTAGATCATTATTCCCCAAAATAAAGCTGGGATAAGAAACTTCGAGTTGAACTTTGTCGAGATGTTGTTCTTTTTCCCAAGTCTTGCCTCCATTTTTACTGCAGGATGCGCTGAGTGGCCAACGTTGATGCTCCTCGGTATGGTTGTAAATCACCACGAGGTTATTATCCGCCGAGAAAGCAGAAATCCCCGATAATGGATTAGGAAGAGGACTTATTTGAGGTGGAGACCATGTTTTTCCCTGATCGGTTGAATAACTCAGGCGAATTTTTTTCGGGTCTGTAGACGGTCTGAAGAACAGAGTCAAGCGGCCATTGTCTTCTTTAGTAATTACAGGTTGAATCAAATCAGGGGCATCAAATTTATGAGCCGAACGCCACTGAGAATAAGGCGGAATGCTGGATAAGAGAATGGACTGTCGGGCGCGTTCATCATAAGCGGGGAGTAGGTAAGAGCCCGAGTCGAGCAAGAGCGGCGGGTGACGAATCATCATGCCGGGTTCTTGCCAAAGCTGAACGGGTTGAGACCAGCTTTGTCCTTCGTCATCCGACCAGACTTCTTGCAAATAGGCATCGTTCCAGTAATGTCCCTTTAGCACTACATAAAGTAAATGAATTCGCCCACTGGGATCTTGAACGAGAACCGGGTTGCCAGCTGAATATTTTCCCGTATCCAGAATTGATTTGCCGTCACTCCATTTATCCTGAGTGGAGCCTTTTTTTGAGAAGGCCAGAGTGGCTCCTGCATGTTCATCTGCGGGA
>JABIYR010000180.1 GCA_018702695.1 Nitrospina sp.
AAAAGTCGGCAAAATAAAAAGGGCTTAGAGGGCTCTTAATAGAGTCCAACTAAGCCCTAGGCCTGCGTATGCTTAAGGTGGTGGGACGGGACGGAATCGAACCGCCGACACGAGGATTTTCAGTCCTCTGCTCTACCGACTGAGCTACCGTCCCAACACGATATTGTTCTAATCAAAGAGGCGAAAATTAACACAGTTATACCGCTTCTGTCAATTAGGATTGAGTTTATAAATTATTATTTTTTAAGAGCTTTTTTGTTATACTGTTGTTTCTTGTCGTGCTTGCATCGGCTTTTCTTATAAATAAGCGCAAATTTTAGGAACGGACTCCTCCATCATGCTTGTTCTTACTCGAAAAATTGGTGAAAGCATAAAAATTAATGAAGATGTCAAAATAACCGTTATAGATGTAAAGGGCAAGAACATTCGTTTAGGAATTGAAGCCCCCCGTGAAACTAAAATATATCGCGAAGAGGTTTTTCTGAGAATTAAAGAGGAAAACCAAAACGCGGCAACCTCGCATCAGTTTGATATGACCAAGGTTTCTCAGTTGATGAAGGATAAAATTAAAAAATGAAGCTAGAAACTACTCGTTTTGGGGACATCGACATTTTAGAAAAGCAGATCATTGGGTTTCCTGATGGTTTGTATGGTTTCGAAAAGGAAGATAGTTTTACCTTGCTTCCATTCGACCCCAATATAGACAGCCCGATGGAGTGGATGCAGTCTATGTCGTCACCTCACTTGGCGTTTGTGGTCACAGATCCGCATCTCTATGTCCCAAAATACAAACTGAAGCTCTTGGGTGAAGATAAGAAAAAAGTCGAGCTGGAGGAAGATGAGCCGTTTCTGGTCAGGTGTATTGTCACCATCCCTGAAAACTATACGGATATGACGGCTAATCTGGTCGCTCCGGTTGTGATCAATGCGCAAAAAGGGATTGCCAAGCAGTTTGTATTAACCGGTATGGAATACGACACGCGTCATTATTTGCTTCCCGAAGAGATGCGCACTTCCGCCGCCGCCCCCCACTAATTCCTAGGTATTGAGTTGATGGGCAGGCTCTGCTCATCCTTGTCTGGAATGCCTAGCGTCATTTTTATTGCAAAATAAAGCCTGAAAACCTGCTGGGATTTTATCTGAACTGGTTAAGGTAGGTCGCCAATTGCGCGTCATCGCTATTTGCATCCATATAGAGATAGGTGGCTCGAGAGCTGGAGTTGAGGGCGAAATTGACTCGGTCTAACTGAGTGCCATCGACAAACATTAATGTGTCCCAAGGGCGTTGTGCCTGATAATCGCGGTTTTTCTTCACAAACCGAATAAATGTTTCGAAGGCATTGACGCATTGAGCGGACCTTAAGCTTTCTAAATCACAAACGGCTCGCAGTTGAGTTGAATTATTTTTGGTGGTGCCTTCAAGTTTAATGGCACGCGAAGCCATTTTACTGGCTTGAGTTTTGATGGGCTTGCGCAAAAAATATTTTTGGATCTCCTCTGGCGGCAAATCGTAACGGATCGAGGCGTGAAAATCTCCCTGAATGAGGGTGTTGTAGCGATTGATAATGATTCTGCCCCAATGTCGCATTCTGAGATCGAGGCTATGACTCGCCAAAACAAGGTTGCTCGCTCCGCGCTCACATTCTTTCAACGAAATATCGACTGCACAGATCAGGTTTTCAATTTGTAGTTTGCCTTTGAAAACCGAACCGTATCTTTCCTGAATTCTCTCATATAGTTTTTGCCGTGGTTTCCAAGTTTTGTACGGGTCCTGTAAGAGCGATTTTCTCATTTCAGCAGGAGAATCGTTGAAGTCGAGAACCAGTGTGCCGGGGCTTTCTGGCTGAGTGCGGGGGTGGGTGATGACCACTTCTCTCCAGCCCGTGGTTTTGAGTGTGCTGGGGAGCTTCACTAAGACCAAATTTTTGTAACCGCGCAAACAATCATCGTTGGAAATTTCTTGCGAACAGTAAAAATCTCGAACTTTAATGTTTTTAAGAATTTTCTGTTTCAAGATTCTGACTTGATCTAGAAAGGCGGTTTGTGTCTCATGGCTGGGCTGATTTTGGGTAAAGTGGAGGACTTCCGCTTTCGTGGCATCCCAGGGGATCAGAATGGTATGAAATCCGGCTGTTCTGAGAAAACGATCGCTGATTCCAACAGTTTTGTAAGATACATTCCCAGACTCGAAGAATGCCCCTATCAGGGTGCGTGTGCCACGCAGGCATTGTTGGATCTTTGGGATCTGATCTTCTGTGAAACCAATATTTTTTATAAAGGGAAAGCATTCCAGCGTTTGAATGCCGAACTGTTGTTCCAGTCTATGTTTTTCTTCAAGGAGTTGGTGAAAGGTGTTCGCCGTAGCAAGGGTGGGTATGGCAAGAAACCCGGCCCAAAACGCCAGAAAAATGCGTGCAAAGATTTGAGTATCCATACTTAAGTTTACCACTCGTCCGGCGTGGGGCCAATGGGCAATATTTTTTATGGAGGGAAAGGTCTATTTCAGGTTAATGGGATTTTGTTAGAAGTAGTAGGCCAGTTCGATTTGCAGAATTTCATCGGCTCTTTGTTCAAACAGGAAATCTGTAGCAGGTTGGTTTATGAAAGTACGGAACTCAGTCGTTAAGAGCAGGTTGTTGCCGAATCTGCGGCTGGCCTCGAGAAACAGAGACCGGGCTGAACTGTCAATATCTTGTACCCAACCGAGTAGAACTTCTGTGCTGGCGGGGTCGTTCACAGCGAGTCGGAGCGCGCCTGCAAGGTCGTTCTCAAAGGCTGTCGTGGCCGTATCTTGACGCGTGTCATACATCCATTCACCGATGATACCCAAGTCCATATCTGAACTCCATGCTCGGGTAAAGGTATATTCAAAACCTCCGGTCCAGGCGAAATAATCGTCATTTCCCTGACCGCTGCGATAGAGTGCTTCCCCTTTCCATAACCAGTCACCAGCGACCCGTGACAGGTCTAAGCTGGTTTGGAGGATTTGTTCATAACGCGGAATTTTTATGGCCTTGCCTG
>JABIYR010000117.1 GCA_018702695.1 Nitrospina sp.
ATGGCGGGAATACCCGCGACGGCACAGTAGGCAGCCAGCGCGGCAGAGGTATCTCCGGTGGAGGCACAAGCCACAGCTTTTATATCTCTGCCACCGGCAATGATTTGCTTGACCATCGAAACCAATACGGTCATACCCAAATCTTTAAAAGAACCTGTATGCGCCATACCACATTGTTTGACCCATAAATCATCCAAGCCGAGTTGATGCCCCAAACGCTCGGCCCAAAAAAGGTTGGAGCCCCCTTCGTAGGTCGAAACGATATTTTCATCTGTCACATTCGGACACACAAGTTCTCGCTTTGCCCAGACAGAACTGCCGTAAGGCCATTTGTTGCGTCGATAACGACTGTCAAACAGGGCTTTCCACTCATCTGCCGGTCGTTTTTTTAACTGATCCATATCATGTTGCACTTCTAGAAGTTCATTACATTTTGCGCAACGATATATGATATCGGTCAGTTCATAACTGCTTTCACATTTTGGATTAATACATTGAAACCAGGCTTTAAAGTTCATTTCTATTTTTCCACCCGAATCAGGTTTGCTTTCTCACACACCATATCCAATTCCTCAATTTCTTTTAATGCTGACTGAATATTTTTTTCACTCGCCTTATGACACATCATCACCAAGGGAACACCCATACCCTTGCCAGCCCGACCTTTCTGAATCATCGACTCAATGCTGATAGAGTGGTTCCCCAATATACCCGATATTTTAGACAATACACCGGGTTTATCCAGCACGCTAAAGCGTAAAAAATAATCAGACTCCACTTCACTAATATCTTTCAAAGGAATCGATTTAATTTCGTTATTTTGAAAAGAACCCGCAGGCACTCTTTCTCCAATACCATGAAGAATATTCCGCGCAATTTCCACCACATCTCCCACGACAGCGCTGCCTGTAGGCAATGCCCCGGCCCCATGTCCGATAAGGACATTTTCTTCCATCAAGTCATCACAGACTCGAATGGCATTCAACGACCCATTTACATTGGCCATCGGATGCGAAATAGGAATCATGGCAGGGTGAACACGAATATCAATGGAGTGGCCATCGTATTTAGAAATGGCAAGAAGTTTAATGCGATATCCAAATTCACGGGCACAATCGATATCATCAGCGGTAATATTAGAAATGCCTGAAACCATTATATCGTCAAAGGGCACAGGGGTTCCGTAAGCCAGACTCGTTAGCACCGCTATTTTATGGGCCGAGTCAATTCCCTCGATATCAAAAGTCGGGTCGGCTTCGGCAAAACCTTTTTCTTGCGCTTCTTTTAATGCGCTGTCAAAGTCACAATTTTCATCAGACATTTTACTGAGAATATAGTTCGCCGTTCCATTGACAATCCCCTCGATAGACTGTATCTGGTTTGCGACAAATGCCTCACGCATCGAACGGATGATCGGGATCGCCCCTCCTATCGAGGCCTCAAACCCTATGGACAAACCTTTTTGCGCAACCGCCAAAAAGAGTTCATCGCCATGTTTGGCAAGTAAGGCCTTATTTGCTGTCACCACATGCTTGCCTTGAGCGATGGCCTGAAGCATAAAGGTCCTGGCTGGTTCATAACCACCAATCAATTCAATACAGACACTGATGTCGGGGTGATTGATCACCTCATCGACAGAAGTTGTCAGGACACCCTCGGCCAAAGCTATGCCCCGGTCGGTGATGATATCGAGATCTGCGATTTTAACCAACTCGACTTCAGCCCCCAGCCGTTTTTTTATGATATTGCGGTTTTCGGCTAGAATTTTAGCAACCCCAACACCGATGGTGCCAAAGCCTATCATCCCTATTTTAATCGTTTTCATTTTCACCTTAATCTATTAAAAAAGCTCTCGTATTCCACGCACCGCTTGTCGAATCCGGTGCTCATTTTCAACTAGCGAAAAACGCACAAAATGGTCTCCGCCTTCGCCAAATCCGATGCCTGGAGCCACAGCCACTTTGGCTTTTTCCAGAAGCATTTTAGAAAATTCAAGAGAACCCATTTTCTTGAATTTATCAGGAATTTCTGCCCAAACCATCATGGTTGCTTTAGGCGGTGTCACTTTCCAGCCGATTCGGTTCAGCGATTCGCACAAGACATCGCGACGACTGCGGTAAGTTTCTGTAATCTCTTCCACGCAATCACGCGGGCCGTTCAATGCTACCGTCGCCGCAATTTGAATAGGCTGAAACATGCCGTAATCTTGATAGCTTTTGATACGACCCAAAGCATGAATGATTTCTGCATTGCCCACCGCAAAACCAACGCGCCAACCCGGCATATTATAACTTTTGGATAAAGTAAAAAACTCAATGCCAACATCTTTAGCCCCAGGAACCTGCATAAAACTTGGCGCACGATAACCATCGAAAACGATATCACCATAAGCAAAATCATGGATCACAATGAGGTCATGCTCTTTAGCGAAATCGACCACCTTCTCGAAAAAATCAATCTCCACAACTAGAGTCGTCGGGTTATGGGGGAAGTTGATGACCATCGCTTTAGGGCGTGGCCAATTACTCTTGTAGGCGTCGAGCAGACCTTCAAAAAAATCGGTGTCAGGCCGAAGTGGTACATGAATGACATCGGCATTGGCTAAAATGAATGCATAAGTATGAATGGGGTAAGTAGGGGTTGGCACCAGAACCGAATCACCCGGACTGGTGATAGCCATAGCCAAATGGGCAATGCCTTCTTTAGAGCCAATCGTTGCAATGGCTTCGGTATCGGGGTCCAAGTCTACGTCATGGTTGCGCTTGTACCAATCGGTAATGGCGAGACGCAGTTTATAAATTCCACGTGAAACCGAGTATCTGTGGTTGGCTTCTTTTTGCGCCGACTCTACCAGCTTATCAACAATATGTTTCGGCGTTGGCATGTCAGGGTTGCCCAAACCAAAATCGATAATGTCTTCACCACGTCGCCGGGCTTCATATTTAATTTCGTTGATGATCCCTAAAACATAGGGAGGAAGGCGCTTAATTCTCGAAAATTCTCTCATTACTTAAATACTTTATCGACGAAGGTTCTCAATCGTGACCGGACTGATAATAATCATGTAGGAAACAGGATAGGTAAAATCATAAAACAGCCTCGATCAGCCAAGCTTCTTGAAGAGGCAACTTGTTAGTTTCCAAAGACATCGGGCTGATTTCTGCGTAACATAACATAAAAGAGAAAACCCAGCAAACTAAAGGCGTACTGGCTTTTCTCATTTAAGGCAAGTGTCATCGCCATTTCGAGTTCGGAGCATACTTTTGAATCGTATTAGCATTGATACCGACCCCTTCCTTGAGTCTGCTATTTTGAAAGTCAGTCATCATCGACACCACGCCAACGAGGTTGCCATTGCAGTTGACCATCGCCCCGCCGGAATTGCCAAAAAATATTTCATTGTCCTTAAATATCACGTATTCAGAGACACTCATTAACTCTTTTTTCTTGATTCGGGCCTTTTGCAAAGAGTAATATTTACCTTTGGGATGACCGACAATCATCATATCACTGACCGATTGAAGGTCTCCTTCCAAATTAAGCCAAGAGGGGTGAGCATGTCGGGTGGTCACGAACGCAAGATCCAACCCCTTTACGCGGCTCACAGAACCCACACCCATGCGTCTTCCTGGTTTGGCTAAAGCATCATTCTCTAATTGCGGAAGGAGTATTGTTAAATTTTTTCCATCCACCACATGATCCGCCGTTACAATGAGTCTGGGGCCAATGAATACGCCGGAACCCATGCCCCCATGGGTCTGGATCACCACTGTGGCTCCGGCCACTTTCTGGTAAAGCAAATCCGGGTCTTGACATCGAATGCCTTTTCCTATCAGATGTTTTTCCAGCTCGGTTCCAGCAGGGTTCCACCAAAGGCGAAGCGCTCGACGGATGCGATTGGGATAGGTATTTTCCGGGTCGGTCTTAATAAGGTGCTGGTTGTAAAGAGCCATGAGCCCCACAATTATCAAAACCCAGGTCCAGTTAATGTTTCTCCCAGGCTTTTGTAAATAAGGATTCATCGATTCGAATGGAATTTTATCAAATAATTTTATTGAGTGTGATTCAGGGGCTGACAGAGTTTCTGCCCATCTCCAGTTCCGGGCATTTGATTTTGACCCCTTTGATATTCAATTTTGAAGATCAAGGCATGGCTCTGGATGCCATTTTGCATCTAGGCACCCTGCTGGCAATTATAATCTTCTTCAGAAAAGAATTGACGGGTTTGGCGAAGGGCCTTTTTGCCCCTAAGAAATCGCCCGAAACCCACCATCTTGCCCGTTGCATTATCATCGCATCTTTCCCCGCAGGCTTGATAGGCTTATTTGGAGAGAGTTGGATTGAAGCCAACCTTAGAAGCCCTGCATTTTTAGGATACAACCTGTTTTTTTGGTCCCTCATATTCATCATGGCAGATCGCCATCGCTCTAAAAACAACAATACCCCTAAGGAACTGAACCGCCTCAGCCTCAGGCAGATTTTATTTATCGGATGCGCGCAAGCCATTGCCCTATTGCCGGGCACATCGCGGTCAGGCATCACCATCGCCGCAGGGCTATTCAGCAACCTGTCGCATACCTCCGCCACACGCTTCTCTTTTCTACTGGGCACACCGATTATTTTTGCCGCTGGCATGCATAAACTACTGCAATTCATAACCCACCCCCCCGCGGAACCCATCTACTCCAACCTCCATTTGTTAACCGGGCTGGGCATTAGCTTTCTGGTGGGTTTACTGGCTATTCAACTGCTTCTCAAGATCGTGGCAAAAGTGGGGCTTTTACCTTTCATTATTTACCGAATAATTCTTGCAGGCGGGCTTCTTCTTTATTTTTGAGGACATAAAAAAAGCCGACCTGCTTACGCAGATCGGCTTTAATTCTAAAAGCTATTAACCGCAGTTGACGTTGATACCAACTGTACCGGTATTGGTGATTCTAACTTCTCCGCTGATATCTCCAATGGAGTCACCGCGACTGAAATTAGTTTGCGAATTCAATACCACCTTGTTTTGACCCATGGAATGTTTGCTAGTCATATGAACCTTAGCATTACCTGCTGATCCACCCCCATTCCCTGGAAAACCATTATTGGCATTCGGGCTTAAACTGATAGCAACCGTCGTGAAATTTGATGATTTCCATACGGAAGCATTCGCTTCACCCCTATCTACTCCCCCACCCCCGGCATTTTCCAAAGTGATGGAACCTGCATTATTGCATTTGGTCATCTGACCTGGAGCCAAATTACCAGCAAATGCAGAGCCTGCGAGACAAAAAGAAGCAACAGCAACAATTAATACAACAGCGAGTCTTTTCATAATAAATTCTCCCTTACCCTAGTTAACAAACGTTCACCTACACATATTCTAAATGAGACAAGTTCCAAAGAACCGGTCTCCTCCCATTAGCGAACGAAACAAACAATTTGCCGAGAAAAACACCTCAATGCCCGGTACGAATACCCATTCCGAAGCACATCTTCCCGACCAACGAGAGTGAGATTATTCCTACAAAAGGCATAGTCTAACTCCCAACATACGGGTAGTATACTCAACAAGAAAAGCATGTCAATCCTTATTTCCAAAATAAAATAATATATTTAAAGTTAAGGAGTTACAGGACAAAAGGAGGCAGAAACCAACATCAAAATCATAATAACCACAGAATGGGGCTGACAACACAATAGGTTTTTTCACTGACAGTATGTAGTCTGTAAAGCTGAGGATTTTTTAAATTTGCGGAGATCTACTATGAGGGCCAAGCTTCAACTTTCTAAACATTCACCAACGATCTCGATTCCTGCTGGCAAGGTTAAGGTCTTATTTAACCCCTTAAGCTTCACCTTGCCTTTAAGAGAGGCTTTGCCAGCAAACCGAACATCACCCTCTATCTTCAGCGCTTCTAAATCAATCAAGTCGGGAATGACTGGCATACAAGTTTGAAAGTTTTCTATGTTTTGCAAAAATTCACCCAAGTTTATTTCGGGCAATTGCGGAATTTTTCTATCCGGGTTTCTTTTCAATTTACCTTTATCCAGAGAAAACAGGTTGGAGCGCACCAGTAGTAAATCATCATTTTTCTTAACTGGCAAAAAACGTTCACGCGGAACGGTGAGGCCCACTGCATCGGTAAAACATTCTAAAGCCGAACCAATTGCCGTCTCAAGTTGAACAACATCAATGCCCTCAATGTTTTTGGGGTTCACTAACACCGTCAAGTCTAATGGCCCTTGTTGGAGTCGGTCATTCAGTGCCACCAAATTAATCCAGATATTATTGGTATTGAATACTTTAAATTTATTCTGATCACAAAACTCATCTATCTTGTCATCGGGAACGCGGGCGATCTCCAACAACTTGAGCTTGCCATTTTGTTGATAAAGAGTTCCCCCCTTCACATCTGCGGGAGTCTTGGGAGTCATTTCCATTAAGAATGGAGTTTTGGATTCATCCATATAATTCAGAATAACCGGGTCTACCGTCGCTCCAAGGTTGTCGGCATTGGAGATAAAAAGAAATTCTTTGCCTGAATCAATCAAACGTTGCAAAATTCCCTGCTCCTGAATACATTGATAGAAATCTCCGTGACCCGGGGGATAATATGCCAAATCACCCCATTTAGCTTGGGGGAGCGGGGTCAGGTTTTCAACTTGCAGACGTGGGAATTTATTTTGTTGAAAAGCAATGATCTCTGAGGAAAACTCCTGACCTTTTAGGTGATCCTGGGTTGCCTCATGTGTGTAGAAACTGTTCATCAATAAAACAGGAATTTTTTGTTTCCATTCCATATTCAGATTTTCAACCTGCTCTAAAATCAAGTCCAAGAAAGATTTATTGTCTCGCACTGTCACCAGAGATTTAGGCCCAACACAACCCATGCTGGTTCCCAAACCTCCATTTAGTTTGCCCACAACTAAGCGGGACACCTGGCTCGCTGTATGCGACTCACTCACAGTAGACAGACTGGAATAATTCAACAGATTTTCCGAGTCTGGGCTAGTTATAGAGTCCCAGTTCTGAATCTTTGCTGGCCCCTGACGGTATTGAGCGATCAACCCCCAATAAGCATTCAATTGAGAGTCTGTAAGCTGTTGACCTAACTCTTGCCGCAAAAAACCACTATCTTCGAGCATACTAATAACCTTGAAAATCTTTAATCATGATAAGCTTAAATTAATCGTACCAAGCTCCAATACGGACCTATTACAGGACCATTCAAATTGACCTATTCATGCTGATATTCAAAAAAAATATCTACGATAATAATCCCGCAGAACATTCTGAAAATGTAACGCAGGAAACTCTGCCCCCCTACGACTTCATTTTTAAATCCCTTGTGAATGACCGGGAAATATTTCACGGCTTACAACAGCTTCCCCAGCATGAGGGGCAAAATCACCTCAAGACGCTCTTCCCGCATGCTTCCCGATTTGGATCGCTAACGCTCATCAACACCTTCTCACAATCCTTATTAGAAGGGTTGGTAGACAAAAACCAGTGGTACTCCTTAAATGCCTATCATATGACATATTTGTTTGACAGTCTGCATGGAACTTTCGAGGAATACAGTTATTTGGAAACAAATCTTCGGAAAGAAATGTTTCCCGCATTAGAAGGAGAACCTATAAACTTCGACTTCTTTTTGGACAATTATTTTTTTGGAACTGCATTTCTAATGGATGCCGACCGCTACAATAACCTGTCAGCAGAAGAAAAGAAACACTTACAACTCAATGATTCTTGTCTTTTTGGAGTCGTCAATAGACTGATCCCCGATGATGAAGAAACCCGCTTCACCTTGAGCACAGAAACACCCTATTCAACCTGAGCTATTTTCTCAATTCCTCTTCAATGGTTTTTGCTAAAGTTTGTGAGTCAGGCGCCACTTCACTTAAAAAACTAGCAACGGGCACGCCATCCTTACCAACTAGGAACTTATGAAAATTCCACTCTGCTTCATTCTCCCTAGGAGCCAGCACCCCTTTCTTACGGTGCAGAAACCATTTTATCAGCTTAAACAGGGTCGATCGCAATCCCCCCGCACCCTGAGACTTTAAGTTATAATCATATAAACACTGATATAGAGGAGCCTTCTCGCGGCCCAAAATTGACAGCTTGCTGAAAAGATCAAAAGTCACACGGTATTTTTGTTCACAAAAATTTTTAACAACACTGTCAGCATCGGGTTCTTGGGCGCCAAAATCATTGCAGGGAAAGGCCAAAACACTCAAACCTTGATCGCGATACGTTTCATAAAGTTTTTGCAGACCTGAATACTGAGGTGTGAATCCGCATTGAGAAGCAACGTTGACGATCAACAAAACCCGGCCTTGAAATTTGCTGAGCTTCACAAGCTTTCCGTCAATATCTTTCAGCTCAAAGTCATAAATATTTTTATACAATTTGCTTAATTCTCACTTAAATAAATTGAGGTCTCAAATTCGCCCATTTATTGGGCTATAATAATTCATAATCATTTATAGAAGTTATTCAAATGCTAGCTTTCAAAAATAACATTTATAACTGCTCGTCTCCCGGAAAACTCATCCCATCTCCTGACTCCGATTACGACTCCCGTTTTGACCCTCGCCATTTTATTGAAGTGGCTCTAAGTCAAGAAGATGATGTTTTATCATTCATTGAGCGTCAGCCGCAGGAGTACTGGAGGGAAGATTTTCTGCAGTTCTACCCCCATGCGGGAAAAATCAATTCTCTCTATGCTCTTAAAGAAATACTGAAAATTTTAAAATCTGGATTGAGGGACATGACCTGCTGGCATCAGATGACCCCATACCATTCGTGTTTTTTATATGATGTGATCGTACGTTTTTCTTTTAACTATAACCACGACAGCGAAAAGCTGGTTCAGCTCCCTGAATTAAAAGGCAAACCTGTGCTTTTGGGGAATTTTATCAGCAATTACTTCTTTGATCAAAACTTCTTAGTAGACCCCGAACATTTCAACTCTCTCGAACGAGAAGATAAGGTTCTGCTGGGCTACGACTGCCCTCACCTGTTTGGCGTGATCAACGGGCTTGTCCCCACCCCCGATGAAATAACTCTTAAAGAGTCTACCGACTATCCTTATTCAGTTTTTGTCTGATCCCTTGTATTGGGTCAATCTATATAAATAGCGATTCAGTTTAGTTATTTATGTACTAAAAAGTATATTTTCATACAGGGGTCATTAATGCCAGAACCTATCAAGAACCTATTGAGCAGAGCCGTTATCCGTCATATGGCCGAACATTTTACTAAAACCTTTTCTGATTTTGATGCCGCAGGTTTTATTAAACTGGCCGGGAACAATCTAGAATCTTTAGAGCTTAAACAGCGCTCAACTCAAATAACTCGCACCATGCGCACTTTTCTTCCCGATGACTTTGAAGAATCCGCAGAAATTATTCTGGCCAGTCTCGCACCGGTTGATGTCGATAATATTGATAATTCTAAGATAAACAATCAGGGCCTTTGTGGTTGGGCTATCATGCCTATGGCCGATTATGTCGGACTATATGGACACGATTATTTTGATTTTTCCATGAAACTTCTCAAGGAAATGACCCAACGATTCAGCTCAGAATTTGGCATTCGTTACTTCTTGCTCAAAGACTCGCCTCGGACACTATCAGTATTAAAGAAATGGGCACGCGACCCCAACTATCACGTTCGCCGTCTGGTTTCCGAAGGAACTCGCCCTCGCCTTCCTTGGGCCATGCGGTTGCCTGCCTTTATCGAAGACCCCACCCCTCTTCTCCCCCTACTGGAAGTCCTGAAGGATGACAAGGAAGAATATGTCAGGCGTTCTGTTGCAAATCATCTCAACGATATTGCAAAAGACCACCCGGTAACCGTTGAGAAGTTATCAAAAAAGTGGCTGATCGGGGCCAGCAAAGAACGGGAAAAACTTGTCCGCCACGCCTGTCGCACTCTTATTAAGCGGGGACATCAGGGAACGCTTAAAGTCCTCGGCTTCCACCCACCCCAGATCGAATTGAACACATTCAATATCATGACCCCGCTTGTACCTTTTGGAGATGCTCTTATATTTGAGTTATGCCTAACCTCAACGCGCAAACGCGTTCAACCCCTAATTATCGACTATGCAATTCACCACCGCAAAGCAAATGGAAGCACGACGGCAAAAGTGTTCAAGTGGAAAACCCTAACACTCGCATCTCTGGCTACATTTGAAGCAACAAAAAAGCACGCCATCAAGAAAATCACCACCCGCAATTATTACCCCGGCACCCACCATTTAGAAATTCTTGTAAACGGCATTTCCCTTGGAATTAAAAATTTTGAGCTGGTCATGTAGGAACTTAATGAGAATTATGGAATATAATTAGTTAAAATGATCCTCTTACTAATTTTGAATCATAAAGGAGAACTTCATTGCTTCCTGTTGTGACGGCTGAACAGATGCGGGCCATTGACCGACATGCTATTGATGAGCTGGGTATTCCCGGAATCGTTCTCATGGAAAATGCTGGCTCCGGGGTGGTCCGAGAAATGCTGAAGTTTTCTCCTGACTTGTCGCGCAAAAATATTTTCATATTTTGCGGCAAGGGCAATAACGGCGGCGATGGATTTGTCATCGCTCGACACTTGCTTCACCTCGGCTCTAAAGTTCGTATTTTGCTAGCGGGGAAACTCTCAGAATTAAAAGGGGATGCGCAAGTCAATGCAAATTCCTCTCTGAATATGGGAATTCAGGTTGAGGAGTTATCAGCGGACAATTTGCATCAGTCTGACCACAAGCTCCGCCACTGCGATATCATCGTCGATGCTGTTTTTGGTACGGGGTTGAACAAGCCTGCTTCGGGCTTTATGGAAAAGGTCATCGATAAAATCAATCAATTTGAAAAATTTGTGGTCTCGGTTGATATTAATTCAGGAGTGGACTCAGATAGCGGTCAATTAATCGGCCCACATGTTTTATCTGACTTAACCTTTGCTCTGGCGTGTTGGAAACCCAGTCATTTACTTCACCCCTCAGTTGGCATCATGAAGGAAACTCGCCTTATAGACATTGGGATTCCCACAATGGCTATCAAAACACAAGCTATCCAGGTTCATAAGCTGGAAGCCGATGATATAAAATCTTATTTTAATAAACGTGCCTCGAATACACACAAAGGCAGTTATGGTCATGCTCTGGTTTTGGCTGGCTCACGTGGAAAAAGCGGTTCGGCGGGTTTGACCGCTCTGGCAGTATTACGGTCGGGAGCCGGATTATGCACTCTGGCCCTCCCCGCTTCCTGCCAAAAAGCATTTGAGGTGCACCCCTTAGAAGTGATGACTCTGCCTCTCGCCGAAACCGAAAACGGAACGCTAGCCCTGAAAGCAAAAGAATCTATCCTTGATCTAATTAAAGGTAAATCAGCATTGGCCATCGGCCCGGGAATCACCACCGACCCTGAAACGGTTGCTTTATTAGGGGATCTATTACCCTCTATTCAATGCCCTCTGGTTCTTGATGCCGATGCCCTCAATGCGATAGCGTCTCATAAAAACTGGTTGGAGTTATTGCAATCTGAAACCGTTTTGACCCCTCACCCTAAAGAAATGTCTCGTTTGATGGGACTACCCACGTCAGAAATTCAATCTAACCGCATTGCCACCACCGCAAAATTTGCCCGAGACCACTCTGTAACGGTGGTGTTAAAAGGATCACCCAGCCTCATTGGATTCTCAGACGGGTCAGTGGTCGTCAACGCTACTGGCAACGCGGGCATGGCCACCGGTGGCTCGGGAGACGTTTTGACCGGAATCATTACTGGGTTCATGGCTCAGGGCCTATCTAGCGAGCAGGCCACACTTGCGGGAGTTTATGTCCACGGTCAGGCAGGTGATGATTTTGACGATGCAGAAAGCCAAACCACATTGATAGCAGGAGATCTCTTAAGATGCCTGCCAGAAACACTGAAACAGCTACTTCCATAAATATGAAAAAAATATCAAACAACCCTGAAGAAACGCTACAACTGGGAAAATCTTTGGGGTGCTCTTTGATTGCCGGAGACATCATTCTTTTATATGGGGATCTCGGAGCGGGTAAAACCCGCTTCACTCAGGGAATCTGTTATGGACTGGGCTTAACTAAAGACTCCTATATTCGTAGCCCGACATTCACCTTGATCAATGAATACACAGGCAGAGTCCCTATTTATCATATTGACCTGTACCGCATTGAAAATCAGGAAGAAATATATTCCCTAGGATTGGAGGAGATTATGTTTAATCAAGGTGTCACGATCATCGAATGGGCTGAAAAACTACAAGACTCCAAAAACCCAGACCAGCGCATAATGAACATCCAAGAAAGAATGGAAGTTTACATAAATAGCATCGACGATTCTCAACGCGAATTCACCTTCCATTCTTTTTTCGCGGAGCCCAGACCCTTCCCTGATTTCACTTTACTTTAAAAGGTTGGTATGTCATCATTGCCTTTCTGGTATGCCATTTGCATGTACACTTAATGCTATATAAATTAAATAGTTAAATGATCGATACCATAAGAAAAGCTTTACTGCTCCTAGTTTTAGGCATTATCGGAATCGCAGGGTATTATTTTTTTGAAAATATAAATACTTCTGTCGAGATGGGAAATATCAAAGTTAAGGTAATGAAAGATGGGGTTGACGTTGAAATCGAGAATTTTAAGGTCACCCACGAAGTCAAAGGTGTTAAGGAATGGGAGCTGAAGGCCGATTTAGCTCAAATTAACAATGCGACCGAATTAACTCAATTGCAAAATGTTGAAATGACCCTCCACAAAGAAGACAACAGAAAATACGTCATTTCAGCTGACTCGGGAGTCTACAAAGAAAAAACGAAAGACGTTAATTTAAGCGGCCATGTAAAACTAGTGGGTTCTGCAGCCATGTTAATGGACAGGTTGAGTTCTGGCCCTTCGAAAAGCGACTCTAAATCGACAAAAGAAAATGAAAAATAAAAATTTCGCCACCTCAATCCTTATTTTTTTAGCCTTGTTATTAACGTTTTCATCTTCAGGCGCTCAGACCCCGGCCAAAAAGACTGCCGATGACAATGAACCGATAGAAATCACTTCAGACCGAATGCGATCTGAAAATGGAGGCGTCAAAATAATTTTTTCAGGCAATGTAGAAAGTTATCGCGGTGACTTGAAAATCACCTCAGATATCATGGAGGTTTATAACTCTGAAGATAAAAAAGAAACCGATGAGATTGTTGCCATTGGCAATGTGGTCATCACCCGAGGTCTGAAAAAAGCAACGGGAGATAAAGCCATCTATCTAGATAAGTTACAAAAAATCATTTTGACAGGCACTCCCAAAGCAACAGCATGGGAAGAGGATAGCATGATTGAAGGTCGAGAAATGATCTTCCTGTTAGAGAAAGATCGTTTTGTGGTCAATGAAAGAGTGCGCATGAAACTCTACCCTAAGGATGAAAAAAAAGCTCCTGAGAAAAAGTCTAAACAAATTACAAATAAACCTTCCACCCAAAAAAAACAAATTGGTAGACCTAAGAGCTGAATGCCTCGTTAAAGAATATAGAACCAGAAGGGTGGTCAATAAAGTCAATCTGAAGGTCAATCAGGGGGAAATTGTAGGCTTGCTCGGCCCAAATGGAGCGGGTAAAACGACGACCTTTTATATGGTTGTAGGGCTGACGCGACCTGACTCGGGTAAGGTGCTGATCAACGGTGAAGATATCACCCAGTTCCCCATGCATGAACGCGCTAAAAGGGGCATCAGCTATTTACCACAGGAGGCTTCAGTTTTTAGAAAATTGACCGTCGAAGAAAACATCATTGCGGTGCTGGAAACACAAAAGCTTTCTAGCTTTGATTGCAAGAAAAAGGCCCGCTCTCTTCTTCGCGAACTCAATATTTTGCATATCAAAGACTCTAAGGGCTTTTCACTCTCAGGGGGAGAACGAAGGCGAGTAGAGATCAGTCGGGCTTTGGCAACCAACCCTGTTTTCATTCTTTTGGATGAGCCTTTTGCAGGAGTCGACCCGATTGCCGTAGCTGATATTCAATCGATCATTACCCAACTGAAAGCTAAGGGTATTGGTGTTTTGATCACAGATCATAATGTTCGAGAAACATTAAGCATTACTGATCGTGCTTATATTATTAATGCTGGGGAAATTATCGCATCAGGAAAACCGATGGATGTTGCTCAGGATGAAAAAGTAAAACAGATTTATCTGGGCAACCAGTTTTCATTTTAGGGCCAGGAGAAAAAAAGTTATGGCGATGGAAATGAAGATGAATTTAAACCTGAAGTTGGGGCAGAAGCTGGTCATGACCCCCATGCTTCAGCAAGCCATCAAGCTTCTGCCTTTAGCAAGGTTAGAACTTGCCCAACTGGTCAGACAAGAGATCGTAGAAAACCCAGTTCTGGAAGAGTTATTTGAAGATGAGAATGAACAGGAAGATAACCTAGATGAGCCACCCAAAAATGAAGACATTAATGTTGAGGAGGAGTCCAGTTCAGACTCTCAAGATCAGGAAATAGACTGGGAAAGCTATTTCCAAGGTAATATTGATCAGGGCATGTCGGCAGACAGCTACACGGAAAGACCCTCAATAGAATCCACCTATAAAAAAGAAGCCAACTTAGCAGACCACCTCATGTGGCAATTGGATATGTCGGTTGACTCCGAGTCCGATAAGTTTATCGGCTCATGCATCATCGGCAATATTCAAAGTGACGGCTATCTATGCGCGGATCTACAAGAAATAGCTGAAGTCTGCAATACCGAAGAACAGAATGTACACCGGGTTCTGGATATCATACAAAACTTTGAACCCGCTGGCGTGGCCGCACGATCATTGAAAGAATGCTTATTAAACCAGACCCGTCTTATCCCTGATATCAACCCTCATGTTGACGGTCTCATTGAAAACTATCTGGAGCGGCTGGAAGACCGGTTTCTACCTAAAGTAGCCTCTGAATTAAAAATTGATTTGGAAGAAGTTTTAGAAGCATTAAAAATCATCAAAAATTTATGCCCCAAACCGGGTCTTTTGTTTAACTCTGAAAAGGTAGATTATGTCGTCCCTGATCTGGTTGTTTTCAAAACGGATGAGGGTTACGATGTGGCATTGAACGATGATGGCGCGCCAAATATAAGGATCAATCCTTATTATCAAAATTTGTTAAAAACCACCAAAGAGGGACAGACGAAAGAATATCTGGAAGATAAATATCGCTCAGCCCTATGGTTGATTAAGAGCATCGATCAAAGAAGGCAAACCATCTACAAGGTAGGAAAAAGTATTGTAAAGCTACAAAAAGGCTTCTTGGATAGTGGCTTATCGTATTTGGAACCGATGGTGCTAAAAGATGTAGCCAAAGACATTGAAATGCATGAGTCGACCGTAAGCAGAATCACCACCAATAAATATATAGACACTCCTCAAGGAGTTTTTGAATTGAAGTTCTTTTTCCACAGCGGAATCAAGTCTTATATGGGAAATGCGATGTCTTCGATTCGAGTAAAAAATATGATCAAGGAAATCATCAACGAAGAAGATAAGAGTGCTCCACTGACGGATGATCAAATGGTAGAGGCATTAATGAGAAAAAATGCTAAAATAGCACGCAGAACCATTACAAAATATCGCAAAGAGCTGAATATACTACCAGCCAGCAAAAGAAAAAAGTTGTTTTAATTACCCCTTAATTCTAGTACTTTGAACAACGTTTAACAGATCTTAATCAACATTGCTTGAAGTTTTTCCAGGAGAATTTGATGAAATTGACTGTAACAGGACGAAATATTGATATCACAGATGGAATCCGTGAACATTTACAAACCAAAATGGATAAAACCATTAAGGAATTGGTAGATAAAGCTGATATTCATGTGGCATTGCATGTAGAAAAACACCGGCATTTTGCAGAAATCACCGTAAAAACCAAAGGTTTTACGGTTCATGGCACAGATGAGACCGAAGACCTCTATGTTTCAATGGATAATGCTCTGGTAAAAGTTGAAAAACAACTAAGAAAACATAGGGAAAAAAGCCAAGACCTTCGAAACAAAAAAGGTTCACAATCTAAAGATCAAAATCAAGACTGAATCAACTTTTTCCTCACACATTTCCTGACAAAATGAAAATAGACGATATTTTAAAGAAGGATGCCATCATCGCCAACCTTGTGGGAACGAACAAGGAAGAGGTCTTGCGTGAAATAACTGATTTTCTGCAACAACTTGGTTTGATCACTAACAAGGAGGGTTTGTTCAATACTTTAATGGAGAGAGAAAAATTGGGAAGCACCGGAATTGGTGAGAATGTAGCCATTCCACACGGAAAATCCGATGAGCTTTCTCAAATCGTTACTGTCTTCGGTCGCTCTACAGGCGGAGTCGAGTTTGAGTCTCTCGACCAAAAACCCGTCCACTTTGTGTGCATGGTCATTGCTCCCTCCAATTCTACAGGGCAGCATTTAAAAGCTTTAGCTCGCATTTCAAGAATTTTCAAAAATCAAGAGTTACGCCAAGGTATTCTTAAGCTAGAGGATGCAAATCAAATCTACTCTCTTCTACTCGAAGAAGACGCAAAATTCATATAATTGATGATGAAAGGCATTGCAGTATCTAAAGGGGTCGCGATCGGGAAAGCCTATTTACTCGATTCAACCAAATTCTGCATCATCAAGCACCAACTCAATGAGCTTGAAGCGGAAAAAGAGGTCGAACGCTTTCGTGAAGCAATAGAAAAAACCAAGCTCCAGATGTCAGAGATCAAGAAACGTGCAAAAGTAATTGCTGACAAATACGCAGTTATTTTAGATACCTACAGCCTGCTTCTCGATGATGATATTCTCGTCAACGATACCATCGATAATATCAAAAAATTTCAAACGAATGCAGAGTGGGCTCTGACACAAACTTTAAATAATTTTTTAAAACTGTTTGATAATATCAACGACGATTATCTAAAGGGTAAAAAAGACGATCTCGACCTACTGGTACAAACCATTTTAAAGAACCTCATCGGTCATTCGCAAGAATCCCTATCTGACATCAAAGAATCCGTCATCATCGTGACTCATGCCTTGACCCCAGCAGACACGTTAATGATGCCTAGGAACTTTGTCAAGGGCCTGGCTACCGAAGCTGGAGGAAAGACATCACATGTGGGCATATTTGCCGCGGCTTTGGGCATCCCAGCTATCACGGGTATAAAAGGGCTCACTTCCGATATTAATTCTGGAGATCAAATTATTGTTGATGGAATTGGGGGAGAAGTAATCATCAACCCATCCAAGGAAAATTTGCACCATTACAGAAAAAAACAAGAAAACTACCGGATATATGAAGAACGACTGCTGACCAATATTCACCAGTCGGCCGAAACCTTGGATGGCCATCCAGTTCAATTACTAGCCAATATTGAATCCTCCAAAGAGGTGGCATCATTACAAAAATTCGGTGCCGAAGGAGTCGGGCTTTACCGCACCGAATATCTTTATTTAGCCGCGAACTCACTGCCTGGAGAAAGAGAACTCTACGAAAACTTCAAACTGATTGTTCAAGAAATGAACAGCCGAGTTGTTGTCATTCGGACCTTAGATATAGGAATGGACAAACAGTTAAGTGATAACAATAGCGATGAAGATAACCCTGCGCTCGGCCTTCGAGGTATTCGTTATTCCCTCGCCTACCCGCAACTTTTGATCGACCAATTGAAAGCCATTTTAAGGGCCAGCTTATATGGAAATGTAAAAATTCTCTATCCGATGATTTCGTCAGCAACAGAAATTATTCAGGCTAACCAGATCCTTGAAAAAGCAAAAAGTGAATTGAGAAGGGATCAAATTCCTTTCAATGAAAAAATTGAAGTCGGTGCTATGATCGAAACCCCGGCGGCTGTCATTTGCATCGATCATATTCTCGCCGAAGTAGATTTTATCAGCATTGGCACGAATGATTTAATCCAATACCTTCTTGCCGTAGACCGAACCAATGAAAATGTTGCCCATCTCTATCAACCTTTTCACCCATCTGTTTTGCGGGCCTTAAAAAGCGTCATGCAATCAGCTGAAAATGCAGGCAAGAGTGTTTCGATTTGTGGAGAGCTGGGGAGTGACCCCATGGCTACAATGCTTTTATTAGGTTTGGGAAAACTGGATGATTTGAGTATGGAACCCCACTCTGTCCCTAAAGTTAAAAAAATCATTCGTACGATACGTCTTGAGGAAGCAAAAACACTAGCCGATAATGTATTAGAAATGAAATGCCCGGACAAAATAGAGGCCTTCATCACCCATGAAATGATGTCACGATTTCCAGAAGATTTTGACCGCGATCTCAGTTTCGAGGAAAAATCAGTCTCCAGCGAAAATGATCAGCACGTAATCTAATTATTCAATATTTTTTATTTCCCAACCTTCTAATAAAAGGAAATTTTAATGAGCTCAGGAAATTATTTGTTCACCTCAGAATCCGTCTCAGAAGGACATCCAGACAAAATTGCAGATCAGATATCAGATTCAATTCTGGATGCAATACTCGCACAAGACCCCGTAGCAAGAGTTGCTTGTGAAACAATGATCACCACTGGTTTTGCGGTAATCGCTGGTGAAATTTCTACCAATTGTTATGTAGATATTCCTAAGATTGTAAGACAAACCATCAAGAATATTGGGTTCTCACACTCAGATATGGGCTTTGACTTTGAAACTTGTGGTGTGATGGTAGCTCTCGACGAGCAGTCAGGCGACATCGCTAAAGGTGTCAACGACGACAAACATGAGCAAGGAGCCGGTGATCAGGGAATGATGTTTGGTTATGCTTCTGACGAAACAGCAGAACTGATGCCAGCACCCATCATGTATGCACACAAACTGGTACACAAACTTGCTGAAGTAAGGAAAAAAGGGAAGCTCCCCTACTTAAGGCCGGATGCCAAATCTCAAGTGTCATTCAGGTATGAAAACAATAAACCCGTCTGCGTCGAAACGGTGGTCATTTCTACCCAGCATGCGCCCAATATTTCTACGCGACAGCTTAGAGCAGATATCACCGAATTGGTCATTCAAAAAGTAATCCCCAAGAAACTGCAACACAAAAAAATGAAAATCCATATCAACCCGACAGGACGTTTTGTAATTGGCGGTCCGCATGGTGACTGTGGTTTGACAGGACGAAAAATTATAGTCGACACCTACGGAGGGTTCTCTCGTCATGGTGGCGGAGCATTTTCAGGTAAAGACCCTTCCAAAGTAGATCGCTCTGCCGCTTATATGGCTCGATACATCGCTAAAAATCTGGTTGCGGCAAAAGTGGCTCATCGCTGTGAAGTTCAACTCGCGTACGCCATTGGAGTTGCAGACCCGGTATCGGTCTTCGTCGAAACATTTGGCACGCATAATGTTGACCCGGATATTATGGAAGACTTAGTCCGCTCGCACTTCAACCTCAAACCTGCGGGCATTGTGAAAACGCTAGATCTATTAAAACCGCGTTATACACCTTCTGCGGCGTATGGACATTTTGGTAGAAAAGAAAAGTCTTTTACGTGGGAAATAACTGACAAAGCCAAAGCCATCCAAAAGGATGCTGGGCTTTAAAGATAGGAAGAGTTAAAAGGTTGTGGGGCGTGGACGGTGGTTTTAGTCTGCGCCCCCAAAAACCACCTCTTTAATTTTACTGCCCAATTTTTCTGGCACAACAGGCTTCACGAGATACTCTTTGATACCCGCCTTAACAGCCTCAATAACTTTATCACGCTCTTTCTCAGCCGTGATTAATAGAAAAGGAATCTCGCTCCATTTTCTATTTTTGCTAAGTGCCTTATAAAAATCGAGACCATCCATATTGGGCATATGCCAATCTGAAATAATTAGATCAAATTGTTTTTGCTCTAGCTCTTTTAACGCTGTTTGACCGTCTTCGCTTAAAACGACATTTGTATAGCCTAATTTTTTCAAGGTACGGCGAAGAAACAAACGAGTTGTGAAAAGATCTTCGACAATTAAAATATTGATGTCATAATTCATAACAAGACTCAAAAATATTCAAAAAAATCGTCGCCTAAATTACAGCTGTGTATAAGATTTACTGTAACACAATCACATAAACAAGACAAACTGATTGTTTTTACTAATGTTAAAGATATTATTTTATAAATTGAGAGATGCATCCATTGACTGATCAAAAAATTCGTATTGGAATCATTGGAGCAGGAAATAATACCCGCAAAATGCATCTGCCCAAATTATTGGCCCTGCCTAGCGTGGAAATCCTGGAGGTTGCCAATAAAACGGAAACATCGGCGCAGATTATTGCACAAGACTTTAAAATACCCACCGTTCGAAATAACTGGGAAGAAGTTGCCACCTCCCCCGATCTGGATGCCATCGTTATCGGAACATGGCCATATCTGCATTCAGAGGCGACCTGTCTCGCGCTCGAATCAGGCAAACATGTATTATGCGAGGCGCGCATGGCCATGAATCAGGCCGAGGCCAAAACCATGTTTGAGTGTTCATTAAACCACCCTGACCTAGTAGCGCAACTCGTTCCGGCCCCCTTCACACTTCATGCCGATGCCCTGATCGCCGAAATGATCAATCGCGGAGATTTGGGAAAAGTTCTGTATTTCCATGCCGATTATCAATCCAATTCGCTTGCCGATTCAAAAGCCAATTTACATTGGCGACGGAACAAAAAATATAGTGGCATGAATGTCATGACATTGGGAATTATTTACGAAACATTGATCCGGTGGTTGCCAACAGCTCAATGGGTTAAGGCGGAAGCGAAAATATTCAATGACATGGCTATAGATCCTGAAACCGGAGAACCCGTCTCAGTACAAATCCCAGACTATCTTTCCATTCAAGTAGGTTTACAGAAATCAATCTCTGGAACCTTTTTAATCAGTGAGGCAGGCTCTCATGCCGCGACCCCCAGCATCAAAATAATGGGAGAAAAAGGAACTTTAGTTCTCGAACTCATTCCTGACGGGAAGTTATATTTTGGGCGGAAGGACCAAAACTTGTTGGAGGAGGTCCACATTCCTCAAAACTTGAGAGGAAGTTGGAAAGTTGAAGAAGAGTTCATCAATGCGGTTAGAAATAAGAAACCCTTCACCCATACATCCTTTGCGACGGGGTTGGAAACCATGCGCTTTACGGAAGCTGTGTATCGTAGTTATCAAAACAATGGCACGCGAGTTCCCGTATCGCAATGAGGTTACGGCCGATTTCTACCTATACCTAACAACGCACTGCCTGCATAAACTTCCTCAATATGCTGAACTTCGAAGCCCGCATTTTCAAATTCTTGAGAAAATGCTTCATGCGTATAAGCCTTCCACACTCCTGAGCGAAGTTGTTTTTGTATAAACCGGAGACCGATGGTCTTAGTAAAAGGGTAAACCATATATTTCTTGATGAGACTCGATAACAAACCGTGAGATTCTTTGAGCAATTGAACGCTGTGATCAATAATGGACACGGCATTATAGTTCACAGATGGGTTGACAATAATAAGATTCCCTTGATCTTTCAGCACTGCCTTCAAATTTTTCAAAGCCACCTGTCTATGTTCTATTGAGTCTAGAGTATAGAGCGAGAAATGCGCCACAACCACATCATATTTTTGCCCTGTTACAGGGAAGGGTGTTATCAGGTCAGACTGGAAGCAGGAAACACGCTCAGCAATATTTAACTTTTGAGCGCGCAACAAAGTCTGGACAACTCCAGGTTTAAGCCTATCCAACCCGGTGTAATGCATGCCTTGCTTGATACGCGGCGCAAGAAATTGCAGAATCAGTCCCGAACCACAACCTGCATCCAATAGGCTCAAAGATTTTTCCGGTGGCAAATTTGCAATCACCCGGCGCATGGAATCGAAATAGGATTCAGGAGATAAGCGATCATAAAATTTAGATTGAAAGCCAATCGACCAATAATTTTTACTGAAAAACTGACTCATTATTTACCTATTAATAAAATACGAAAACGACACAAAATAATTACCAAAAATAAATGCAGAAACGATTTCTTCTCAATGCAACCGCTTGTCAGTCATCGTTCAAAAGAATATAATCAGACATCAAGCTGTAACTTAAGGAGTGACTCAATGGCAAAAAAACCTTTTATCAATAAACACGGATTTGTTGAATACCCGTTTCTCCATGATGACCGCAAAAAGAAAAATTGGTGGTTTTATAACCTGATGGAGGACCACCTCAAACGACGCGCCCGACACCGAGTCGGCCCTACATATAGCCGCGACGACTGTGAGGATGATTTTAAAAAAATTCTCGCAGAAACCAACCTGAAATTTTATGTTTTATTGCCTTCCGGAATGGGAATGGAGTTTAAACTGATCGGCAAATATAAAACCCCCGAACTCATCGAAATTGAAGACCCCGTTCCTTATATCACCGATAAATATGGCGGCGGAAAATTTAAAGTCAATATCTACCATGAGGGAACCTTCTGTGGAACAGAAAACTATAAAGCCCACGGTGATCCAAAATGGGTAGAAATTGAAGAAGACAACCCTACTGGTTAAGCCCTCCCCTAACGCATCCACCCATTTTCTATTATGGGTTCAATAGAAAATGGGCCGGAACTAATCCAGTTCTTCGTCAGGGTTACGCGGTTTTTGAATGGTGGGAACGCTGAATTTGAGACTCGATGGCAAATTGGAAGCTTTTTTTCCGTAGGCAATGTCCCCACTCGACCCCTCCAACCCAATATAGATATGATCGTTCCGGGTCTTAACCGGATAAGTCGGGATGAACAATTCCGGGTTCTGCATATTAGCCCCATCTTCGAGTTTAAAACGCCACTCATGGTTCGGACAGATTATAATACCTTGCTCAATACGCCCTTCCCCCAATGGGGAGCCTCTATGTGGACATTTGTTGGCAACGGCATAATATTTCCCCTTATAGTTAAACAGAGCAATTTCATGGTCACCGGCTGATATAATTGCAGACTTGCCAATGGGGAGGTCTTCCTCTAGCATTACTTTTACAAATTTCATAGAATACTTAGCTTTCTGGCTCAGCCGGTTTTACTGGCTCTTCACCCTCTTTATAGAATTTAAATTCGCAGTTGGAGTAGATAAAGTTCATCGCTTTTTGACCGAGAATTTTAGTCGTCGTTTGGTTCAAAGAATCGGGGTTTGACATGATCCGTTTCTGAATCTCTTCGACCTTCTGCTTCGTTTGCTTCGCAAGCAGTTCATATTCCCCTTCCATATCCTGTTGCGTTACGTGAATATTCTCAGCTCCCGCAACAGCCTCCAGCATCATATATCCGGTTGTATTGAAGATTGCTTTTTCCCGCCACTCCTTCATCGCTTTCTCAGGTTCAAATCCTGAGTCCTCAATTTTCATGCCTGACTGAGCAATTTGATATTTCATGCCTTCAATCATGAATTTTAATTCTCGCTCTATCAATGACTCGGGAGGCCCAGACTCTGCATCTTTAACCAGTATGTTAAAAATATCCTCTTTAATTTTTAATTCTACATCCTGATCTTTATGGTTTTGCAGATCAATCTTGATAGCACGACGCAGTTCACCCGTGGTCTCAAAACCTTCTCGTTGAGCGATCTCATCGGTCAATTCAGGGAGATGCAATTTACGTACTTGCTTAATTTTTATTTTGAAGGCCGCTCGGTCATCTTCCTGTTGCTCATCGGTAGCCCCAGGGACAGGAAAACTGACTCGACGTACTTTCTGATTCCAGTCCGCAGGAAGCATAACTCTAATTTCAAATTCTTCGTCCTGAACATGCCCGATTAACTGATCTTCAAACCCAGGAAGCATTTTCTTTTCGCCTACCCGCAATTCAAAATTTTCGGCACTGCCATTCTCCAGAGGCTGATCGTGCATGGTACCTTGAAAATCTAAAGTAAGAATATCTCCATCTTCAACCTTATACCCCGCAGGCATTTCGTCTACCGTACCCTGACGGCTGAGAACCTTGACCAGCGTTTCATCAATTTCCTCTTCTTTAACGACGGCCTCTTTCTTATTAAATTTGAGACCTTTGTAATCTTTAACCTTTAAATCGGGTTTCACATCGAGGAGCACGGCAAAGGTCAAAGGCTCGTCTTTCTTAATATCCTGCAACCCGGCATGGTCAATTTCTGGCTGACCTGTGGGCTTGAGTCCCGTTTTATGCAGAGCTTCTTCATAATACTCCTGCATTAACTCTTGAAACATATCTGACAAAGACTGTAGCGGAACTTGTTTTTCCAGCACTTTTTGGGGAATCTTCCCCGGTCGAAAACCCGGTATATTGGCCTGACGGTTCAAAACCTTATAAGCGTCATTGATTCTTTTTACCATCACCTCTTTGGGGATGGTGATATTGATTTTTCTTTTTAACCCTTCAAGCTCTTCAACATCAAATTCCATGTCAAAACCTTTTCAAATGTTTCCCCACCGAGTGCGGGGCTAAATATCGTTTTTATTCTTGTGCGCAATTAGCGGCAAACAATCAAGGCAAAATACGCTGTCTTATTTTCAGCTAGCTAGGAGTTTTATCCACAATCATTTTGTCTATTTCACTTTTTAGCTGACCCAGAATTTCTTCGTAAGAATAAGAACCCAGCGTTTCAGTTCCCTTCTTCAGGTTGACTCGGGTAGGCCCACACCAAAGCCCCAGATCAGCATCATCCGTTTCTCCGGGTCCGTTAACCCGACACCCCATCACCGCAATGGTCAGCTTGTGTTTTTCAGCATATTCAGTCATTTTACGCACATCCTGCGCCAAATCCACAAACTTATCATTCTCTACACGAGAACAACTGGGGCAGGCAATGATGTTCAAACCTTCGAGGAAATTTTCAGGGACAGATCGAAATCGACCTTCTTCAATATCTTTGAGGATTTCTCGTCCAACCTTAATTTCCTCACCTTTCTCATCATTCGGCAATGTCAATGAAACACGAATCGTATCGCCAATGCCAGCTGAAACCAGTTGCTCCAAAGCGATCCGCGTTTTAATGATACCTTCCGGCGGTAATCCAGCCTCGGTCACACCTAGGTGTAAAGGCACATCAGGCCGCTCCTTAGCAAATCGCCGATTCGCATCGATCACTTTTTGAGAATCCGAATCTTTGAGCGAAACACAATAATTCTCAAAATCCATCTCATCCAACATTTTACAATGATCAACAGCTGAGCGGACCATCGCCTCGACCGAGTCATCTTTATAACGTTCTTTATAATCCGGGTCCACCGAACCACAATTAACACCGATGCGAATGGCGCAGTTATTGTCTTTCGCCGCGTTGACAATGAACTCAACCTTTTCACGAATGGTTTTTTCTTTTTCTAAATGAAATAAATGGCCCGGGTTATAGCGGATCTTATTAACCAGAGGAGCTACGATAGGGGCCAGCTTATAGTTTTCTTGGAGGTCTACCGACCAAACACTATCGGGAAATTTTTGGCGCAGAATTTTCAGAGCCTCGACATCTTGTTCGCTGTCAACCGCAATACGAATGACATCAGCCTGAGCCGCTTCCAAAACTTCTATCTGCCTGGATGTGGCTTCAATATTCTGAGTTTGCGTTGCCGCCATGCTTTGCACCGCAATGGGAGCATCGCCACCAATTTCCAGTTTGCCTATATGTATTTTTCGAGTATTTCTACTTTTCATTTTCTAATATTCCTAGTTGGAGACATCCCCTTAATTCCAA
>JABIYR010000182.1 GCA_018702695.1 Nitrospina sp.
CCGACTGAAAAGCAATTGCGACAATATGGAATGATGATGGCGGGAGTTCTTTCTTGTTTTGTGGGTATTTTTCTTTATAAAGCCTGGCTCACTGCGGCCATGGCCCTGGGTGTTTGGGTGCTGTTTTTTTTGCTATTGGGCTTGCTGGCCCCGGCGCGCTTGGCAACGGTTTACCGGGTTTGGATGAAGTTTGGCATGGTGGTGGGGAATTTTAATTTTAAACTAATTCTGGGGCTTTTGTATTTCGTTATGTTTACCCCGTTTCGAGTGGTCACTTCGTTTTTTCGCGCCGACCCGTTAACTCGCAAAATAGAGCCGGAAAAAGCGAGTTATTGGCATCGTTGCGAGCCACGTAGTTCAGACCCTAAACGTTTTGAACAACAGTATTAGCCCATAAAATTGGTATTCCTTGGAAAGGTTTGTTTGTATGGAAAAAGTACATAAAGAAATTCTAGGGTTGATGGGAAAGATCGATATTGACTGCCGAGATGAAAAAGACACCATCATCATCGATTTGGCAGGTCAACTGGATGTTTATAATTCCCCCGATGTCAGTTTGCTCATAGAAGCGTACCGGGGTAGAGGGTTTGATAAGTACATTTTAAACCTAGAACAAGTCACCTACCTCGACAGCTCAACCATCAGTGTTTTCATTCATTGGCATCAGACTCTCCATGAAGAGGGGCGGTTTGTTCTGGCGGGGCTTCATGGTTCCCCCAAGGAAGTATTTGAGCTGGCTAAACTGCATGATGTCTTTGAAATTTTCCCAGACGTAACTGCGGCGATGAAATAGCTTCTAACGGGTGAGAATAACAGTGTTTTTGAGTTTGCATAAATGGGTGAGAAGGCCCCTTATTCATAGAGACATTAGCCTTTTGATTGACCGCTGAAATATGTTAGTTTAAGGGAACTAAACTAAAGTTGGTGTAAGGGTGGAGTGGCAATGCGAGTACTGGCTTTTTACATTGTCTTGGCATTATTACTATTCGGGGCCAGCCCTGTTTTAGGGCAGGATGGCGCGGGGACTGTATTGCAGAATACGGACATTCCCAAGGAGCCCGGATGGAAACATCCATCGTACCGGGGCTGGGAGTCATTGAGTGTGCCCGGTTTGATTGCTACTTATTACGACCTTGATCTGGATAGTAAGCTGGATTATATGGTCATTCGAAAAGTGATCCGTAAAGGTTCGGCTGAAGAGACCACCATTGAGCAGGCTATCGAGATTGCCCAGTTCGATAATCTGAGTGTCTATTTTTCGCATCCGGTTGTGTATTTTACCAGCCGTAATCCTTTGTTCTATTGCAAAGGGGTTGATTCGAGACGTAATTGCATCGATATCTGGGTTGATATCTCGGAAGATGGTTTAAACGGTAATGAAGAACTTTATTCGCTTGCAACTCCCAGCTTGGGGGTTCGTTAATCAGATAAGACGAGTTTTATTTCTGGTCTTATGTGGGCTGGTGCTGGGGACTTCGTCGTTGTATGCACATGGGCCATTGGAGCATGCTCCGGGTTCTACAGCAGGCGAGCAGAAGAAAGACCTTCTGCGTCTGGGGTCAACGGTTTACAAGCATATGTGTATGTTTTGCCACGGTGAAAATGGCAATGGCGGGGGCAAGGCGATGGCTTATCTTTACCCTTGGCCGAGAGATTTTCGTCAGGGTGTATTTAAATACAGCACCACGCCATCTGGTTCCCTTCCTCGGGACGAGGACATTGCCCGGACTATTGCCCGGGGGGTACCTGGTACCTCCATGCCTGCATGGGGAGAAGCCTTGTCGGAGGATGAGATCAAGGGGGTTGTTAAATACATCAAAAGTTTTTCTGAAAAGTTTGCCAGCGAAACTGCCAGACCTGCAATAAAGGTGGGAGAGACCCCGGCAACCACCGCAGAATCCATTGCAAGAGGTAAGAAAATTTATCAGGCAATGAGTTGCTCGCGCTGTCACGGAACGGACATGCGGGGGGATGGGCCCATTGCCGATGAACTGTATGATATTTGGGATCATCGGATTTTTATTTACGACCTCACGGACCCCAATACCTATAAGTTTGGATTTGATAAAAAAGATTTATACCAGATTTTGACAACGGGTATTGCTGGCACCCCGATGAAATCTTACAATCACTTGCAGGATGCCGAGCGGTGGGATTTGGCATCCTATATTGATTCCAGCATCAGAAAAGAGGAATTTAAGCCCGCTCAATATGAGACAGACCTTTCTACGCATCGTGTTGAGCAGGAAATTGATATGGAACCGGATAACCCATTGTGGGAGAATGTCCCGGTTCAGAATATACATACCATTCCTCTGAATGCACGCAGGGACCCGATCGACCAGATTCAGTTCCAGTCTGTAATGAATGATGAAGGCATCGCCTTTCGGTTAGTGTGGGAAGATTCTCAGGCCGACCGAACTTCGAGTCGTCATCAGGATTTTAAAGATGCCATCGCAATGGAATTTGCTTTGGGCGAAGTGTTATTGCACAAACACGGTCATAACGAGCCGTTTTTTGGCATGGGAAACCGCGGGAAAGTGGTTAATATCTGGCAGTGGCGGGCAGATTGGCAAACAGAAATTGAAACCAAAGAGAAACTGGAATACGCTACAAAAGGCATTGATCTGGACACAATGATATTCGGGGGTGAGGTCAACCCCGTTGATGCGCTCAACCCGTTCAGAGAAGTGCCGGTTGAAGAGTTGAATGCAGAAGGGTTCGGAACGTTGACCCCTCAGCCTCAAACCAAACAGAATATATTGGGAAAAGGAGTGTGGAAAGACGGCAAATGGAGCGTGGTTTTTTTTCGCACCTTGGATTCTTTGAATAAATGGGATATAAAATTCAGAAGAAAAAATCCTGTGTTGGTGGCTTTTGCCATTTGGGATGGGAAACATCAGGATCGAAATGGACGAAAAGTCATTTCTATGTGGCAGAGGTTAAAGGTGTTGGAGTCACCCTGAAGGCTTGTATAACCACCGATGACCTCGATCATAAGTATAATTATTTAAGCTCGAATTGGTAATCAATATATCTGGAGAATTGTTTAATGTCTGAAAATAAAGAGATGGAAGATACTGAAGCCGAAGATTCATTCGATGATGAATTGGAGTTGGATGAGGTCGATGAGTCGGATGAGTTAGATGAGGTGGAGGAATCTGTAGAGGAGGAAAAGGAAACCGGTGCTTGTTTGGTTATTGGTCAGGGCGATTTTTCCATGTCTCAATCAAACCGGGGGGCCGATGATCCGGGCGACAACACTCTTTGCGAGCCGCAATATGTGACGAAGTTTGGCGACATGCTGTTTGTCTCCGATCGAGGCAATCACCGGGTATTAGTTTGGGAGCAGTTTCCCGAAGAAAATGGTGAACCCTCGTCTCTGGTTCTTGGGCAAGAGGATTTTGCAGACTGCCTGGAAAATAGAGGCATGACCACCACTTTGGATGAAATGACCTCAGGCTTGGGCGATGAAAGTCTGGACGGTTTCACCATCAGTAAATCCGAAGATGACACACTCTCTCAGCCAGCAGGCATTGAGGTGATCGACGGAAAGCTTTATGTGGTGGACAGTGGCAACCATCGAGTATTGAGGTGGAGTGGCATTCCCTCAGATGACGGCGAGCCTCCTTCTCTGGTTTTAGGGCAGGACAATCTGGATGACAACGAAGCCAATCGTCGCGGATTTGTCGGTTCGGGTTCTTTGTTTTTTCCTATGGGCATTCACTCCGGTGATGGCAAACGTGTTTTTGTTGCCGATAAAGACAACCACCGAGTTTTAATATGGAATAAAATTCCTTTCAGTGATGGTTGGAATGCCGATGTTTCGCTGGGACAAGGCGGAATGGATGAACGTTGGCCAAACCGAGGTGAGTTTGACAATGTCGGCCAAGATACGCTCAGTTTTCCGGCCGGTGTGCATTTCGACGCAGAAGGTGAGCGCATTTTTGTAGTGGATCAGGGCAACAATCGTTTGTTGATTTGGAACAAAATTCCACGCGAAACCGGAACCGCCGCCGATGTGGTACTTGGACAAAAAGATTTTTTCAGTAGAGAGCCAAACCGGGGCAATGGACATAATCGTCCGTCCGGCGATGGTTTTTATTTTCCAACCGATGTTGTGTTCGGTGAGGCAGGGTTATTCGTTTCAGATACCGGTAATAACCGTGTCTTGTACTGGAAAGAAGTTCCTACCGAAAATGGACAGCCTGCCGACTTGGTGATAGGCCAGTCGAGCTTAACGGAAAACCTTTTTAACCGAGGTCTAGACGAAGCTTCAGAGTTCACACTGAGTGACCCTTTCGGCATGTATTTGGTCGAAGAGGAAGACGATGAAGAAGAGTTCCGAGGCGTTCCCATGCCGGATGACGAAGACGATGAGAGCGATGAGTCGGCTACGGCAGAAAGTGAGCCTGAAGAGCCGCAACCTAAATTCAAACTTTTTATCTGCGACCGAGGCAATTCTCGTATTGTTGTCTGGGATAAACTTCCTTATCCGAAAGAAGCCGAAGAAGAAGAAGAGTTTGAAGAGCTCATGGTTGAAGACGAAAACCTCTTGATCGGTGAAGAAGAGGATGATGATGACGACGATATAAAAGAACTTCCCTCCGTTTAACGGGGGAAGTTTTTTTCTAGTTGAGGAAGTTTAAGAGCTGAATTGAATATGGATGAAAGACACGGGTGAGGCGGGAGATTGAAAAGCGGACTGAATATCTTTCTCCCGGTAGCCCAACTTTCTAAGAGGTTTCAATGCGGCTAAAACCTCATCTTGTGTGACATAAGCAACGGTATCAGGAACCCCTCTGCCACTCAGGTTTTTAGCCAACTGAGCGATTTGTTTGCGTTGCTTTTTGGGGGTTCCGTCTAGGGTCGGATAATTGAGCTTTCCTGAATAAGGGCTTCGATACACGGTGTTGAGAGCATGCAGTGTGCTTAGCATCAAGATGTCCCGATCCCAAGGGGGCATGCTGGTTATTTGCGGGTGGTGTTGCACTAGATCCACCACGCTGAGGACCTTGGCCCCGAGGTCTTTTTCCACAAACTGATTCTGATATTCACGGTTGATCTCTGTGAACCCCATTTCCCGGCCAATATTCTCAAGCAGGGGGAAATTCACCATGAACGTATATTGTCCCCCG
>JABIYR010000187.1 GCA_018702695.1 Nitrospina sp.
GGCAAAAATATTGCTGAAGTGTTGAACATGACGGCAGAAGAAGGAAAAGATTTTTTCATCAATATTCCCTCGATCAAAACCAAACTGCAAACTATCACCGATGTGGGGCTGGACTATATTCGATTAGGTCAACAGGCCACCACCTTATCCGGCGGAGAAGCTCAGAGGATTAAACTGTCGAAAGAGTTGAGCAAACGCAGTACGGGTAGAACCCTCTACATATTAGATGAGCCCACAACCGGCCTACATTTTGCTGACATTGAGCACCTGTTAATTGTATTAAACAGGCTGGTGGATTCCGGCAACACAGTCATCGTCATCGAACATAATATGGACGTAATTAAAACCGCCGACCATATTATTGACCTCGGCCCTGAAGGCGGGGATGGCGGTGGCAAGATTCTCGCTCAAGGCACTCCCGAACAAATAGCCAAGGTCAAAGCGTCTTATACAGGGAAATATTTAAAGGATTATCTATAAGTAAAAATAGTCTCACAGACCTTAACTTTAATATAAATTTAATGCATTGTTAGCCATTAGCTTATTAAGCAATCCATGCACGGGTAAAAATACTAACACTCTTTGGAAACATAGAATTATGAAATTCAATATCAGAAATTATTTCATCATTATTTGTATGTTTATCCCAGTCCTTGCGAACGCAAACGATTGTGTTACATCATGCGGGGTGGCCCGTGGGCTTATGCAATTAGACCCCTACACCTTAGTTTCTAAACAAAATTTATGGAAAGATATTCCAAGCTTTAATGAGATGGGGCAGTTAAATGTAGTAATTGAAATTCCAGCAGGCCGTACCGAAAAATGGGAGACAAGAAAATCAGATGGCGCACTAGCTTGGAACATAAAAAAAGGCAAACCCCGAGTTGTTAAGTATATTGGATACCCAGGTAACTACGGGATGATCCCACAAACCATACTTCCAAAAGAACTTGGCGGAGATGGTGATGCACTGGACGTGATTGTTTTGGGGCCACCCCTTTTGAGAGGAAGCATTGAACAAGCCAGGTTAATCGGTGTCTTAAGATTATTAGATGATGGAGAGCAGGATGACAAATTAATCGCTGTCAGCAAAAACTCTCCATTTTATAAGATAGATTCAATAAAAGAATTAGATCAAAAATATCCCGGTGTCTCCAATATCTTGGAGTTATGGTTTGAAAATTATAAAGGAGAGGGAGAGATGGAGTCTAGAGGTTTTTTTGATGTTGAAACAGCAGAATCTATTCTTCAAAAAGCTTCAGACTATTATTTAAATTCATACAATTGAATAGAAAAAGATACTGCTTTAAAAGCTAAATTTATGTTTAATTGTTTTCTGAGTTTTCCAAGCGAGCGATGGCGCGGAAGAGTTTTTTCTGCGTTTCGATGAAGTCTTCTTCTGAAATATCGGGTTGGCTCAACTGTTTCTCAGCGGCGGCATGAGCACGTTCTGCACGCTCACGGTCGATTTCATGCAGGAACTCTCCCGTTTCTGCCAACACGGTCACTCGGTTATCTGTGACTTCCAGATAACCCCCACTGACGACCAAAGCAATGGTCTCGCCATCCACTTCATAAGACAGCTGACCAGAGCGAAGATTTGTCAGTATAGGAGCGTGGTCATATAGAATACCCAAGTCGCCCTCGGAACCGGGGGCATTGACTTGATCGACTTGCTCAGAGACCAATTGCTTCGCAGGTGTTACTATATTGAGTGTTAATTTTTGGCTCATGCTGATTTTTTGTCCAGTTCTTTCTGTTTAGCAAAAACTTCGTCCAAATTTCCCACCATGTAGAAGGCTTGCTCAGAGAGGTTATCGCCTTTACCTTCGAGAAGGGCTTTGAACCCTTCTATCGTATCTTGGACTTTGACATATTTTCCCGGTGCACCGGTGAATACTTCGGCTACGAAAAATGGTTGCGAGAGATATTTCTGAATTTTTCGTGCGCGCGATACAGCCAGCTTATCTTCCTCAGAAAGCTCATCCATGCCGAGAATCGCAATGATGTCTTGCAGATCTTTATAACGCTGTAAAACCTGTTGAACACCACGAGCGGTGTTGTAATGTTCATCGCCCAAAACTTCTGGATCCAAAATTCTTGACGTAGAATCGAGCGGATCAACGGCTGGGTAAATACCCAACTCAGAAATACGTCTGTTCAATACAGTGGTTGCATCCAAATGCGAGAAAGTCGTTGCCGGTGCCGGATCGGTCAAGTCATCCGCAGGCACGTAAATAGCCTGAACAGATGTAATGGAACCCTTTTTGGTTGAGGTGATGCGCTCTTGCAAGTTACCCATCTCCGTTGCCAAAGTAGGCTGATAACCAACCGCTGAAGGAATACGCCCTAAAAGCGCGGAAACTTCAGAACCAGCTTGTGAAAAACGGAAGACGTTATCGATAAATAACAATACATCTTTTCCGCCTTCATCACGAAAATACTCGGCACAGGTCAAACCCGTTAGAGCAACACGCATACGTGCGCCAGGAGGTTCAGTCATCTGACCATAGATGAGTGCGGTCTTATCAATAACATTAGACTCTACCATTTCATGATAAAGATCATTTCCTTCACGGGTTCGCTCACCGACTCCTGCGAAAACCGAATATCCGCCATGCTCAGCACCGATATTACGAATCAGTTCCATGATCAAAACTGTTTTGCCAACCCCTGCGCCGCCGAACAGACCGGTTTTGCCACCTTTGAGGTAAGGTTCAAGAAGGTCAATGACCTTGATACCCGTCTCAAGCATTTCCATCTTTGTGTCTTGCTCTTTAAACTCAGGGGCGTCACGATGAATGCTCCATTTTACTTTAGAATCAACAGGAGGCTTTTTATCTACAGGGTCTCCCACGACATTAAGAATGCGTCCAAGAACTTCTTCTCCAACCGGAACGGTAATAGGAGCTCCAGTATCGATCGCTTCCATTCCGCGAACTAAACCATCGGTTGAATGCATGGCCACAGATCGGACTGCATTATCACCAAGGTGTAGTGCCACCTCACATACCAGTGTTTCTTTTTCTCCGCCTTCTCCTGGACGCTCGATGTTGATCGCGTTATACAGGGCCGGCAGAACTCCGTCTTCAAAACTCACGTCTACGACGGGCCCCATAACTTGGATGATCTTTCCCTTATTCATTCATTCCCCTCCACAATTTTCAGTATCTATCACGCTATCAACCCTTGAGAGCTTCAGCGCCATTTACGATTTCTATTAATTCTTTGGTGATATAAGCTTGTCGCGCTTTATTGTATGTCAACGTCAAGCCACCGATCATATCGCCAGCATTACGGGTCGCGGCATCCATCGCCGTCATCCTTGCTCCATGTTCACTAGCACTCGACTCCAAAAATGCTCGATAAACTTCCACCGTCATATAACGTTTGAGCAAATCATCGAGAATGGCTTCTTCATCGGGTTCGTAGACATAGTCGACAGCAAATGTACCTTCTTTATGAGCCAGCTTTTCAGGTGCAACGGGTAGCAATTGCTCTATCACGACCTCTTGTTGCATCACCGATTTAAACTCGTTGTAAACCATGGAGACCTTATCTACTTTTTTCTCAGTAAATAGGGTAGCTAAGTTTTCACCAATTGCTTGAGCCTTCAAATAATCAAAGTCTTTAGTCCAGCCAATAATATCTTCCAAGATGGTCACAGGGCGATTGCTAAAAACATCGTTGCCCTTTTTACCTGCCACAATCAAAGAGTGGTCATGGCTTTCGTTATCTTTGAGAAATTGCGCCGTCTTACGAATAATCGTGCCATTGAAACCGCCACACAACCCTTTATCAGACGTGATCACAAGTAATAGGTGACGCTTCCCGTCACGCACATCAAGCAAAGGGTGCAAATCACTATTACATCTTGCCGCCAGATGATTGAGAACATCCATCATCTTGATAGCATAAGGACGGGCCTCAAGAATTGCTTGTTGGGCCTTGCGCAGTTTTGATGCCGCAACCAGCTTCATAGCCTTGGTGATCTGTTGCGTGTTCTTTACGCTCTGGATCCGTCTTTTTATCTCTTTTAAGTTAGGCATATTTTAATTCTTGAAAAGACCTTTGAATTCTTCGATAGCCGCTTTCACCTGACCTTCGGTTTCATCATCCAGTTTTTTAGCTTGAGCAATTTTACCCATCAAATCTTTATGTTTGTCATCCATAAAATTCAAAAGACCACTCTCAAATTTCTGGATATCTGCAACAGGAATATCATCCACCAATCCACGTACCCCGGAAAAGATGGAAATGATCTGCTGAACAACACTCAAAGGTTTATATTGACCTTGTTTGAGAAGCTCGACCAACCGTTCTCCACGGAGAAGCTGGGCTTGTGTGGTCGCATCGAGGTCACTGCCGAACTGTGCAAATGCCGCCATTTCTCGATACTGAGCCAAGTCCAAACGCAGTTTACCCGCAACTTGTTTCATACCTTTGATTTGAGCCGAGCCACCAACACGCGACACAGAAAGACCGACATTAATAGCAGGACGTACACCCGAATAAAACAAATCGGTTTCAAGAAAAATCTGTCCGTCTGTAATCGAAATCACGTTAGTAGGAATATAAGCAGAAACGTCACCCGCTTGAGTTTCAATAATCGGCAGAGCCGTCATCGAACCCGCACCCAACTCGTCACTGACTTTTGCAGATCGCTCTAGCAGTCGAGAATGCAGAAAGAAAACATCACCCGGATACGCTTCACGCCCAGGGGGTCTGCGTAACAATAGAGATAACTGTCGGTAGGCCGCCGCTTGTTTAGAAAGGTCATCATAAACAATCAGACAATGTTGGCCATTGTCACGAAAATACTCGCCCATAGCACAACCCGCATACGGAGCAATAAACTGCATCGGAGCCGGGTCACTGGCTGAGGCCGAAACTACGATGGTGTATTTCATCGCATCATTCTGTTCAAGCGTTTTCACGACCTGAGCAACGGTGGAACGCTTCTGACCGACCGCAACATAAATGCAGAACATGTTCTGCCCTTTTTGATTGATGATCGCATCAATCGCTACAGCGGTTTTCCCTGTTTGGCGATCGCCAATGATCAATTCACGCTGTCCGCGCCCAATAGGAATCATGCCGTCAATTGACTTGATGCCAGTCTGCATCGGTTCGTGAACCGATTTACGATCAATAACACCAGGAGCCACTCTCTCGATAGGGCCGAATTGGCTGGTTTTGATCGGACCTTTGCCATCAATAGGTTGACCTAAGCCATCCACCACACGACCGACCATCTCAGGCCCAATCGGGACTTCCATTATGCGGCCTGTGCGTTTGACTTCGTCGCCTTCTTTAATATTATCATCACGCCCAAGCAGAACCGCACCCACATTGTCTTCTTCAAGGTTCAAGACCATGCCAGATAGACCACCGGGAAATTCCAAAAGTTCACCTGCCATGGCTTCTCCCAAGCCATAAATTCGTGCAATTCCGTCTCCCACAGAAATTACTCGTCCGGTTTCCTTGAGCTCAATTCCGCCATCAAAGCCTTCTATCTGCTTTTGAATTAAGGAACTGATTTCATCGGCTCGTAAATTCACTTAGGCTACCTCCTCTTTCTCTATCGTTCGTTTCAAGTTCTCTAAACGGTTGCGAATGGTGTCATCCGCGACCTGATCTCCGATGCGCAACATGATGCCGCCAATCAGCGACTCATCCACCTCGGTATCAATCAAAATAGTTTTTCCTAAAATTTTATTCAGCGCAGTTTTTAACCGCTCTGTATTTTCAGCAGCCAAGGGGTAAGCCGAGGTAACATGAACCCGAGTTCGATTCAAACGTCGGTCTACAGCCTTTTCAAAATATTCAACAATTTTCGCCAAATATAAAATTTTGCCACGCTCATTGAGCATGACCATCATATTGGACACTTTTTCATCAACCTGAAGGCGACCGCAGATCTCTTGAACCACAATCTTTTTCTTTTCACGAGAAATAGAAGGGTGTTCAAAAAAACGGGGCAACTGTTTTTCTATCTTCAAGGCATCGTTAAAAGCAATTAAGCTCTCTAGAGCCTTTTCCAGAACCGCCACATCCGTGATGGTCTCGGACAACGCCTCGGCATATCTTTTTCCAATCTGATTTTCCAGCATTATTCAGCCTTAATTTTATTCCACATAGGGGTGTCCCCCTTCATGACCTAATATGTAAATGGAAGCAACCGACCTTACCTAAGAAAAGTTGCCCATTGGCATCAGTTTCTCTGACTTTTTTCCAGCTCTTGAATCACCTGCTCGATGGATTCGTCCACAAGCCTTTTCTTATCCGCATCGTCCAAAGCCTTTTTTAGAAATTTTTCTGTCGAGGCTATTGTCAGAGCCGCAGTATAACTGCGCATCTCTTGCAGGAGTTTATCGCGCGATCCCTGAATATCTGCCTCTGCTTCTTTCTGAATCTGCCGAACTTTCGCTTCCGTTTCTTGAAGCTGTTTCGCCTGAAACTTTTTAGCCTCATCTTGAGCCAGCTGTACTATCGTCTCAGCTTTTCCATGTGCGGATTTCAGTGTTGCTTCCAATTCTTCTTTAATTTTTTTCGCTTCTTCTTTCAGTCGCTCCGAGTCATCTCTGTCATCGCGAATTTTTTTCTCACGCAACTCCAGAGCCTCCAAAATCGGAGGGAAAGCGAATTTCTTAAGTATAAAAAACAAAAGGCCAAAAGAAATCAGCGACCAGAAAATCAGTGAGCCGAAAACAGAAACCTGTTCAAATTGAGGCATATCCAATCCTTAAATAAAGTTCGTACAACACAGAGAGGCTGAATGGCAACGCGCCAAAACCTCTTTACGGCATAATGATAAAGGCGATAACCAGTGCGTACAGAGCGATTGCTTCTACCAACGCAAAACCGATCCAGCAATATTTGGCAACACGCGCTTCAGCATTAGGCTGACGTCCTACTGTCTCAATGGTTTTCGCGAAAATATAAGCGATCCCCAAGGCGGCACCAAAAAAACCAGCGGCACACAATCCCATTCCTATTAACGCTGCAGCTTCAGAACCCATTCTTTCCTCCTAGTTTGTGTCAAAAAAAAATTAATGTAACTTGATCACATCGCCAATATAAACACAGGTCAGCGTTGTGAAGATATAAGCTTGAATAAATGCGATGGCAATTTCCAGTCCGTTAATCACAATGGTAAAACTGAAAGGCAACCAACCCAACCACAATGGCCCTGTCATGGCCAAGCCAAACAAAACAGCCAGAACCGTATGCCCCGCCGTCATATTTGCGAACAAACGAACCGCCAGCGAAATTGGACGCGCCAGCATACTGATGATCTCTATTGGAATCATCAAAGGGATCATGATCTTTGGAATTCCCGGCGGCACCAGAATGCCAAAAAAATGCATTCCATGCTTGCCGAAACCAATGACCAGAGTCATGATGAAGATACCCACCGCAATGGCCCCTGTCACCGCCACCTGACTGGTGATCGTATAAGAACCCGGAACCAGACCAATGAGATTACAGGCCAGTATAAACAAAAACAGCGTGGCTATGAACGGAACATACTTTTTGCCCTCTTCTTCTCCGATAAACTCGTAAACCATACTGCGTATAAATTCCAGAGCCACTTCCAAAACACTCTGCAGTTTCCCCGGTACCGGGTTAACCCCTCGACTCACAACAAGCATGAAGGCTCCGGCGACAATTGCCAACCCAACCCACATCGCCACAATAGCGTTGTTAATAGAGAGATCCAGCCCTCCTATATGAATAGGAATGATGGTATGAACTTCAAAATGATGTAAAGGGCTTTCCATGGTCTAAGTTTAATCCTATAAGTCAGGAATTATTATCGTCATCGTCTTCAATCACCAACAACATTGCCGCCCGGTAAACATTCAAACTACCAGCGGCACCTCCTAATATAACTCCGGCCGCCAAACCCCAAGGCCTGGTGCCTAACAAATTATCTATCCCATAACCCATCAAAGCACCGATCAACGTGGCTACCGTTAGTTCAGTTCCCAATTTGAACGCGATCTGCATACCTTGCCGGAGGCCATTATTTTCACTCATTATTTGAACACTTGGGAGGAATCGGCTTGCAGGAAATCGCGCACATAATACCTCAACATTCTGAGGTTGTCCAAAATATTTTTTTTCTGCGCCTAAATCAGCTCAAAACCTCAATCTTCCTCATCCCAACTCAACAAGTTGGGAGCAAAAGAACCTTTTTCGTACATAGTACTCACAGGTTCGAGGGAAAAGCCTCTTCAACACCGTCTTTTTTAGGGGTTTTCGTTTAATTCAATAAGGGAGGGTTCCAAATTCTAGTTCATAAGCATCCAAGGGTAACATATCGATCGCTTCCCAAGGACAACCTTCCAGCAAAGTATCCATTGGGCCTTTACTGGTACATTTTTTACAACCGATGCACAGCAGAGGGTCCACCGTAACACGGTTAAATGCTGGAGCATCAGGATTCACAATCTCATACATACAACTGTCAACCGGACACTCTGTGATACAAACGGGTGAGCCACCGCAACCGGTACAGTTATCGTTGATAACTGCCAGAATCTTTGGCTTTCGTTTTCTCTGAACGTTACGCTTGGTTTTTTCTTTCGTTGCCATGAATCCATCCTATATAAAAATAGGTTTAATGCGCTTTTTAATTATTGTAACAAAACCGCCCAGAATTATAACCACAAACATCCCCCATTTCAATATTCATCGATGTTATCGATACAAAAATATGCCCGACCCCTGCAAAACCTCGATGCAATCCACCTCGAAGCACCTTTGATAAAATAGGTTTGATTGGAGTTGCTCGGCACTAGGGCCCTTAATTTTCGGATTTAACATACCAATTGACTGAATTCGTGGTAAGCTCAATGCTCTTAAAGGGTTGAGTCTACTTCGTTTGCCCCTCATAAAGGTATCCGGCAACAATCCTTAACACCTGAAAAACTCTAACTTCTCCTTTTACAGTCGGAAAAGTTTTTATCGCTTTATCATGTCATTCAATTCCGTTCTGGGACAATCCCAGCCGAAAAAAATACTGCATAATGCTCTCCAAAACAACAGCGTGGCGCACGCCTACCTGTTTTATGGACAAGAAAGCGTGGGCAAAAAAAAGCTCGCCATCGCCTTAGCTAAAACGCTCAACTGTAAAGGCTCTGACCCACTAGAGGCTTGTGGAGAATGCGACTCCTGCCTTAAAATTGAGCGTCGGGTACACCCTGACTTCTTTTTTATTGAGCCGGAAAAAAGCACCCCCACAGCAAGAGAAGCCGTTATTAAAATAGACGCCATTCGCGAGTTGCAAAAAAAGCTTGGTTTCTTGCCTTATGAGGGGAAAAAAAAGGTCGTGGTGGTCGATTCTGCCGAACTCATGAACCCGCAGGCGGCGAACTCCTTTTTAAAGACCTTGGAAGAGCCTCCCAGTGCCACCGTTTTAATATTGGTCTCCTCGAACCCGAACCGATTATTGCCGACCCTGCTATCACGGTGCCAGGGCATACAGTTTCACCGCCTTTCGCCCACGCATATCAGAGAAATAATTCAATCGCAGTATGCCGAAGCCGGAGAGTCGTTGACAGAAGTAGAGCTTGATTTCCATACCCAGAGAGCGCAGGGAAGCGTCAACCAAGCCATGGCAGAAAACCTAGCAGAAATGGAAGCTTTACGAGAACAACTGCTGGATGTACTGGAAAATGTGTCTTTCAATCGTATGGATATCGTATTCGGGTTTGCCAAAGCCTGGGCCAGACAGACCAATCAACTGCAATCGGTGCTCAATGAGTTTTTAGGCTTGATTCGCGACTTAGCCCTGTATCGTTCCGGTTGTGGTCAAACCGATATCCAAAACAGAAGTTTATCCGCTAAAATGATGCCCATTGCACAAACTCGTAGTCTGAAAGCTTGGATGGATCAATTCACCGCTGTCCGCAACACGCAGATCGCGTTATCCGGAAATGCGAATGCCCAATTATTTTTGGAAAATATGCTTATAGAATTTTGTGAGGCCGCGTAATGGTTATGAAACCTGCTATTGAAAAAACGACTAAAAATCCACCTGAAAAAAAGCCGTCTAGATTTATCATTGGGATACGTATTCTATACCACAGCAAATCAGAACTTTATAGCTTGGGAGAATTGAAACTCAAGGTAGGCATGAACGTCATGGTCAACACGGCCCAGGGTTTGAGGATGGGCGTGGTGGCTTCAAATAAAATCCCTAACTTCAATCAAGACAAAACCTTCAACCGGGTTTTACGCATCGCCACAGATAGCGATACGCAGAC
>JABIYR010000078.1 GCA_018702695.1 Nitrospina sp.
CACCGGCTAACCATGTGCAAAACTGTTTTTTATATACCGGGACTCATGACTGCAATACCGTGCGAGGCTGGTATGACGATGAACTGACAGAAGAAACGAAGACTGAGCTGGAGAGCGTATTGGATAAAAAGGTTTGCTCTATTACTGTTTCTGAAGCGATGGTAATTTTAGCGATGAGTTCCATTGCCGATACGGTGATTCTTCCTATGCAAGATGTGTTGGGATTGGGTGCAAATGCCCGCATGAACCGCCCCGGTCAGGTTGGAAGTAACTGGGAGTGGCGGCTCTTGCCTGATCAATGGACCAATGAATCAATCGATAAGATTGCTGAAACCACCCATAAATATGGCCGGTGTTAAGAACTTTATTTGTCCGAGTTTACCGGGATGTTCCATATATCTTTTGCATATTCTTTAATGGAACGGTCACTGGAAAAAGCACCCATTCTAGATACATTAGTGATTGATTTTCTAACCCATGTATCGGTGTCTAAATAAGCCTGCCCAATTTCATTTTGAATATCGCAGAACGCTTGAAAGTCTGCCAGAACCATGTAGGGATCGCCGTGGTTGAGCAAGTTTTCTAGGATGGGCTGGAAAAGATCTTGGTGTGAATTTGAAAAAAAACCTTTCTGAACCATACTGAGAACTTCTTTCAATTCTAGGTTTTGCTTGACGATATCACGGGGTTGGTAACCCGACTGTTTTTTGTTCTGCACTTCTTCTGCATTCAAACCGAATATGTAAATATTTTCTTGTCCCACTTCTTTCATAATTTCAATATTGGCACCATCCAGTGTTCCCACTGTTAAAGCACCATTCAGAGAAAGTTTCATGTTGCCAGTGCCTGATGCTTCCATTCCTGCTGTTGAGATTTGCACAGACAGATCTGCGGCAGGAATGATTTTCTCTGCCAGTGAGACGGAGTAGTTGGGTAAAAAAGCAATTTTAAGTTTGCCCTGCAAACTCGAATCATCATTGACCTTGTCAGCGACACTGTTGATGAATTTGATAACCAGCTTGGCCATGGCATAGCCCGGAGCGGCTTTACCTGAAAAGAGGATTGTTCTACTTGATGTGTAATGGCCTGGATTTTTCCGTATGCGGTTGTATAGGGCAATGGCATGTAAAACGCTTAATACTTGGCGTTTATATTCATGAATTCTTTTGATCTGAGTTTCGAACAAAGAATTGGGGTCTATGGTTAAATTCAATGTGTCCTGAATATGTTTTGCCAAGCGTTTTTTGTTATTTGTTTTAATGATTCTCCAGCGATTTCTCAATTGCGAGTCTTCGATATGGTCTTGAAGTTTTATGATTTTGGACAAATCGCGCACCCAAGAGTTGCCAATGCAATCGGTTATCAAATTTGATAACTCTGGATTGCACGCCTTGAGCCAGCGCCTTGGGGTTACTCCATTGGTCTTATTGTTGAACCGGTTGGGAAACATTTCATGGAAGTCGGGAAATACTTTTTCTCTGAGTATACTGGAATGTAATTCTGCAACTCCATTTGTAGAATGACTGCCAAGGATGGAAAGGTTTGCCATGCGAATATATTTGGTATGATTTTCCTCGATGATGGACATTCTATTCATTTTACCTAGATCGCCAGGGTAACGCTCCGCCACTTGATCCATAAACATTTGGTTTATTTTGAAAATAATATCTAAATGCCTAGGCAATACTCTCTTGAACAAATCTAAGGACCATTTTTCCATCGCTTCGGGAAGGATGGTGTGGTTGGTAAAAGCAAAGGTGTTGACCGTAACCTTCCAAGCTTTCTCCCACGGTATATTTTCGATATCAAGCAAGACATGCATTAATTCGGCAATAGCCAGTGCAGGGTGGGTGTCGTTCAATTGAATGGCAACTTTCTCGCTGAACTGATCAAAATTGTCATGCTGTTTTTTATAACGTCGAATGATATCGCTCAGTGAAGCTGATATGAAAAAATATTCCTGTTTAAAGCGAAGTTCTTTACCCAACTCATTATGGTCAGCAGGGTATAGAACTTTGGAGATTATTTCACTTTCATGTTTGTTTTTTACCGACTGCAAATAATCACCGGCCTGAAAAAGTTCCAGTTCTAATTCGCGGCTGGATCGAGCACTCCATAAGCGAAGATTGTTGACGGTGTTATTTTTGTATCCAGGGATGGGGATGTCGTGTGCCATGGCCATGACTTCTTGAGTGTCGACCCATTTGTTTTCCAATTGACCTTGTGAATTTTTCTGTGTTTCAACACGGCCATAAAATTTTACCGGGAAGAGAGAACGAGGTCGGGTTATCTCCCAAGGGTTTCCTACTCGCAACCAGTTGTCAGCCGTTTCGACTTGATATCCGCGAATTATTTTTTGATAGAATATTCCAAATTCGTAGCGGATGCCATATCCATAACCAGGAATTCCCAAACTGGCGATGGAGTCGAGAAAGCAAGAAGCCAAGCGACCCAGACCGCCATTGCCCAAACCTGCTTCAACCTCTGTTTCCTCCAACTCATGAATGTCGTAACCTAACTCTTCTAGTGCTAATTTGTACTCATCATAGATTCCAAGGTTAATCAGGTTGTTGGTCAATAACCGTCCGATGAGGAATTCCATGGAAAGGTAGTACACTCTTTTGACATTGTTTTCATAATAAGATTGTTGGGTTAGTAGCCATTTCTCAGCCAGACGGTCGCGGACCGACAATGCTAGGCTGATAAAATTATCCATTTTTGTTGCTGAAAACTTGTCATCAACAAGAGTGTATTTCAGGTGATGTTGAAATGAATGTTTGAGTGATTCGTGGGTGATCTGACCGAGGTCGTTCTTAATATTATCTATCATGATTTTTTAGAATGCTCAGAGGTCTTTCGTGGAGTATTGTTTGAGCTCATCGATCTAGCGACGAAGCATTTAATCTTGACTGGCTTGGGCTTTTTGACGTTCCAGAGCGCGTTGTTTTCTCGCATCCTTTTTATTGATCTTAGTTTTAACCTTTTTCTCGCTAACGGGTTGTCCCTCCCAACCAATTTTTTCAAGGAACTCATCGTAACCTCCGCGAAAAAACTCGGCCTGGCCTCGGTGAAAGATGATCAGGTTTTTAGCCAGTGCTTTGAGTAAAAGCTCAGAATGAGTGACAATTATGAGGGCGCCTTTATATTCGTTCAATTCTTCAATCAAGGTTTCAATGGACTCGACATCCAGATGATGAGTGGGTTCATCCAGAAGCAATAAGTTGGTCGGATGAGAAATTATTTTTCCCAATAATACTCGGCTTCGTTCTCCACCTGATAGTACATTCACCTTTTTTTTACTCATATCACCGTCAAACATCATGGCACCGCAGATGCTATGTGCCGCTTGTAATGAAAGGCTGGGGTTTGAGCGCAGTATTTCGTCGATCACTTTGTTTTGCGGGTCGAGCCGTTCGATATTGGTTTGGCCAAAATGCCCCAGGCATGCACTGGGGTGTTGAATAATTTTTCCTTCGGTGGGAACTAGTTCGCCTGCCAGACTATTTAATAAGGTCGATTTGCCTTTACCATTTGCTCCAATGATTGCGATGCGATCATTTTTCCCAATGGAAAATGAGATGTCGGAAAAAATATTATTTTTGCCATCGTACGAAAAAGACAGTTTCTCAACATTCATGATGGTTTTTCCTGGGCAAGCAAGATGGTTAAACCGGAACCCTAGGTTTTTCTCGGTTTCAAGTTTATCCATGGTGCCCATTTTATTCATCATTTTCAAACGTGACTGAGCCATTGTGGCTTTGGACGCTTTGGCGCGAAAACGGTCTACCAGTAATTGCATCTCCTTGCGCTTATTCTCTATATTTTTTCGAGTCAATTCATAAGTCTCTTCTTCTTGAATGATCAACTCATAGAATTTGATGGTATCGCCTTTAACTTTTTTTGCTTGCTTGCGGTGAATGCCCAACGTGTGGGTGCTGACCTTATCCATGAAGTCACGGTCATGCGTGATGAGAACCATTTCTCCGGGCCATTTAATGAGATACTCTTTGAGCCAGCGTAGTGAAAGGATGTCCAGATAGTTGGTTGGCTCATCCAGAAGTAACATATTGGGGTCCGACAATAAGGCTTTGCAAAGATTGATACGCACTTGATAACCTCCACTGAAGGAGGTGGGGTCTTTTTGAAAGTCTTGTTCCGAGAAACCCAGCCCAGAAAGTATGATCTCTGCCTTGTAATGATCCCATTGTTTTTCCGGTGGTAGGGCCTCAATGCATTCGCTGAGAACCGTGGGTTTGGTAAAGTGGATATGTTGTTCGAGCGCACCAATGCGATACCCTTTGGGGAACGTTAGTGACCCTGAATCGATGCTTTCTTTACCTAAAATCATTTTAAACAGCGTCGACTTCCCAGTCCCATTTTTACCGACCAACCCAACGCGTTCGCCTTTGTTGATGAGAAAGGACACATCTTCGAATAGTACTTGTGGGCCGAAAGACTTTTCTATATTACTAGCTATAATCATTACAAAATAAGTTTAAAGGGGTGGATATTTAAATGAAACTCAAATAATTGGATGAGTGATCAGGAAGGAAAATATGATGATAATAGCCGGGGCAAAGGGCCACTCACTCTAGAACTGAACGAGCTATTAAATCAATATTATTGCAAACCTTGAAAAGTCGTCTCTATATCACATTGGACAGGTTTATCCTGACAACCTGATTTTGGTTTTTTTGGGTTTTTTCGGGGAATCCGCTACTAATCCAAATTTTTTAGACCACCATACTCAATTGTTGATTTTACAATACTCTGACGATATTTCCAAATAATTCCCATTTTAGCCAGTTAGCAATAAATTATTGTTAAACATGAATTATTGAGCTGTGAATATGAGTCAGGTATGATGAGCATTGGATTGGTGAGCAGGATGTGTTTATGATAAGCCTGTTGGGCCCCTCCACTTTATCGGAGACACTGAAATAGGTGAATATAAGTCTTATATCATTCAGGGAAGGATAGATTATGCCTGAAGAACCGAAGGAAAGACGTTCCGTCTCACAAGATGAAGTCCGGTTTTATATGACGCACGGGGTGACCAGCGTTATCCACAATGCCACCGTCACCGAAGCGGCGCAAACAATGTTCGATACCCGGCAGGGCTCTGTTCTGGTCGAACAAAATGGAACTTATATAGGAATCGTGACCGAAGGCGATATTTCAAAAAGAGTCATTGCTCAGATAGAAAAACCCATCGAAGTGCGTGTGGAAGAGATCATGTCGCAACCGTTAATTCATATAGAGTCAAGTGAACTCATGGCCAAAGCTTTTCTGGTCATGCAAAAGCACGGGGTACGACATATCGCAGTCAGCGAAAACAACAAAATCACAGGCATGTTGTCCATCCGAAATTTTTCCGCCTACTACGTCAGAAAATTCAGCAAACGCCAATCTTGACAAACTGGTAATCAGGCAACATATTAGCTATGTAGGTGGCGGGAGGGCAGCCTCCCAATCGGGCCAGAGCGTGTTGCGGGGATGGTTTGAGATCTGTATCCCTTTAGGTGCTGGGGAACCATGCCCCCACATGCTCTGGTGTTGTTTTGTGAGTTTCCGGCTGTCTTTTTAACTTTTTCTGTAGAAGAAGTTTTTGAGGTACTTCCAGATAACGATAGAACCGATTCGGTTCACAACAGACTTAAACCAAGTGCTTCCACCCAGACATTTTTGGCAATGTGGGTGAATCACTTTCAAATTTTGAAATCCTTCCACTGCATCGACCACAGGCTGAAAATTCAAAACTTCGGTGATGGAGTTTTCAAAAACATTCCCGGCTTTGGTTTTGCCATCGTAATCGACACAACAATAGATCAAGTCGCCACTGCATAGAATGGCAAAATGGTCGCTCAATGCACTGCAATAACCTATTTTAGACGGCACCACATGACCGCCTTCGGCGAACGCATTGCCCCAGGTATTCAGGATGTAGGTCTCAAAAGAGATATTGGGTGCAACCTCTACAACATTCCACTTGAAGGCAGAAAGTTTGTCGATTCTCTTTTCAACCTGTTGTCGATTTTCTTCATTAAGTGGAGGGCATATTTTGTGCACCTCATGCGCCCAATATCGAAATGTATTGCGAAGCTCTTTGGTGTTGTTGATGACGCTCATGGTTCCAACTGTCCAGTCTTCACCCGGTACCTCAGACTTAATGGAGGTATTCAAAAAATGGACTTTAATTTTGGGTGGCTTTTCTTGCTTTAAGCAAGCACCGATAAAATTCAAGATGCGATCGTGATACTCTTCGAATTGCATCTTTCGAGATTTTCGGGTTTTGTAGGATTCCGCATCGGGAGTCTGTAATGAGATATTGACCTGCGATGCCGTGACCTTTTCTAGACGGATGGCCATTTCTTCATCGAGATAGGTTCCGTTGGTGGTGATGCCCGTCTTCACCCCTAACTGCGTGGCATAATCGAGGATATCAAAAAAACGCGGATGCATGAACGGTTCACCCATGACATGAAAGGTGATTTTTTCCGCCATATTGTATTCCGCAATCTCGTCAATGATGCCACAGACCTTATCAAAATCCATGTACTCATAATGGCGGGTCATTTCCTGTTTGGGGCAAAATGTGCAGTCAAAATTGCACACATTGGTCAATTCAATATGGATGCGTTGCAGAGGAAATTGGACCAGCTCGCCAAAGCGACCGGGGAATTTTTTCGTCTCAGGTTGAGGGTGAGTCAGCATGAATTATTTAGGTTCAATCGTTTTTAGTTTTTGAGTAATTGTAGCGGTCAATACTTTCGCTCCAAAACGTGTTGTTGGTCACGTTGCGCGAAACCTTTTTAGAACCGCATTCAGGGCAGGTCACTTTTTTCACATCCACTTCAGACATTTTCATTTCGATCACGAAATCTTTTTTGCATTTTTCGCAAGTATGGTCGTAATTAGGCATGATCGAGCGCTCCTGATTCAGCAATAATAACTAAGCGAGTTCCATTGAAAATGGTCCCCATGAAGCTTAAAAGAATACAATAGTTTTTATTTCAAAGCAATAAATCCGGCAAAGTTGTTCCATTTGAAAAACAGGTCAACCGTCTGAAAACCAGCTTTTTTTATAAGTGCCTGATTTTCTTCCACCGTCCAAGGGATGAGTACATTCTCTAGCGCATCGCGTTTTCTCGAAATCTCCAGATTCGAGTAGCCCTGATCCCTTTTAAATTGATGGTAAAACTCGATGAAGGTGCGATCTAAGTCTGGAATCGCATTTTTAATTTTTTCGATAAGAATGAGAGAGCCACCTGGCAATAAACCCTGATAGATATTTTTTAAAAAGGCCTCTCGATTTTCTGGTAACACAAACTGCAGGGTATAGTTCATCACTACCGCAGAAGCGTTGTTTAAGGTGAGAGTTTGATTGAAGTCGGCCTCAATCAATTCACAAACAATCGGGGACTGGCTGAGCGTTTTTTTGCATTTTTTTAACATGGCGGGGGAATTGTCGACCCCACACAATGTTATATTTTTGTCTGGACCCATGGCTTGAGCCAACTTGAGAAGCAAGGTGCCGGTGGAGCAACCTAAATCATAAACTGAGGTATTGGGTTTGGCAAACTGCACGCACCAATGCACCGCCAAGGACTGACATTCCTGATACATCGGGATGCTACGTTGCAACATATCCTCAAAAACATTAGCCACCGACTCGTTGAACTCAAAAGGCCCGCTGGCGGCATCATTGAACAATGTGTCCCGTTTAGTGATGGGTGCCCCCTGTTATATAAATTGAAAAGAAAATCCCCCTCCAAATGATTTCATTTAGAAGGGGATCGCAGTGTTATCTAAATAATGTCTTAAGGCCCCGGTAGTTCTTTGCTCTCAGTCGCCTCTGCTTTGGACTTTAATAGAAGTTTGTTGATCGCGTTCACATAGGCCAATGCGCTGGCTTCAAGCGTGTTGACCCCAGCACCTTTGCCTAGAACTTCTCGTTTTTCATGCTGAACACGAACCGTCACTTCGCCCTGAGCATCTTGCCCTTTGGTTTTTGCCATCACTTGATAGTCGAGAAGCTTGCAACTGAGACCGGTGATTTTATCGATCGCATTATAAATGGCATCCACCGGGCCGTCGCCACTGGCACTTTCCGAGTGTTCCTGTTTATCAAGATCTTTAAGAACCACCTTAGCCTCAGGCACTTTGCCCGTTTCAAAGCCACAAGTTAAAGAGCCGAGCTCATAAGTGTCGTTCTGCTCGACAGAAAATTTTTGCTTCTGGATGAGGGTATGAAAATCGTCCTCAAAAATCTCCTTCTTTTCATCAGCGAGAATTTTGAATTCTTCAAACACTTTGTCTAACTCAGCTTTATCCAGCGTGTAGCCTAACTCTTGTACTTTGCTTTGCAATGCGTTTCTGCCCGAATGTTTGCCCATGACCAGTTCAGACTCTTCCCCGCCAACATCGGCTGGGTCCATGATCTCGAAGGTATCCCGGCGTTTGAGAAAACCATGTTGATGGATGCCCGACTCATGTGCGAACGCATTCTTGCCAACAATGGCTTTGTTGCGTTGCACAAAGAACCCGGTCAAACTGCTGACCAGTTTACTGCAAGGCTGAATATGTTTGGTCTCGATTCCGGTATACACCGTGCTGAAAAAATCTTTACGCGTACGCACCGCCATGACCACTTCTTCCATCGCGGCGTTGCCAGCCCGTTCACCGATGCCATTGATGGTGCATTCAACTTGCCGCGCCCCGGCCTGCACTGCAGACAGCGAGTTCGAAACCGCAAGCCCGAGATCGTTATGGCAATGCACGCTGATCACTGCTTGATCGATATTAGAAACATTGCTTTTCAAATAGCGAATGAGTTCGGCAAATTCTTCTGGCACAGCATATCCAACCGTATCGGGAATGTTGACCGTTGTCGCACCGGCACTGATAACCTCACGCGTGACTTCAGCGAGAAAATCTTTTTCAGTACGCGTTGCATCCATAGGTGAAAACTCCACATCGTCGCAATATTTGCGAGCAAACTGAATGGCCTTCACGCCCATCTCGATGATCTCCCCCTTGGCCTTTTCGACCATATGCTCGCGATGCACTTTAGACGTAGAGAGAAAGACATGAATGCGTGGCGACTCAGCCTTTTCCAAAGCTCGGGCGGTGGCTTCAATGTCCTTTTCCAAAGCGCGAGAAAGACCGGTGATGGTTGTACCACGGATTTCCTCGGCAATCTGCTTGACCGATTCAAAGTCTCCCGGAGACGCAACCGGAAAACCCGCTTCAATGACATCAACATTAAGTAGAGCCAGTTGCCGAGCGATCTCAAGCTTTTCCTTGATATTCAAGCTGGCACCGGGGCATTGTTCCCCGTCTCTTAAAGTGGTGTCGAAGATGATGAGTTTTTCGGGTTGCATGACTAAAAAATCTCCTTTCAGGATTAAATCAGTACTTCTATATAGCCTATCAAAACAATTCCAAGGTTATCCCTAGAATCAAAATAAATAAAGTTGTGAATCGGTGGAGAGCTTCAAAAACCGGTTGGGGGAGCCTGATTGCTGAGAGTGAAGGCTCGCCCTTAGAGCAGGGCTAGTAGGCGTAGGTGTAGGCGGGAGTACAAACCTAATTGATTTTTGGAGTGAATAACCATTACCTTTAGCCTATTTTCAAGAAAAAACATCAGATTTTTATTATAAACAAAACTCGGCCCAAAATACAAATATTAAAAGATGGTTCTGTATCTTGAAGGAGACCTTTGCGTAAGTAAAAAACTAGGTGTTACGCATACCCCATTCGGGGCAGAAAAGCTAATGTACAGCATAACTACCTCAGTATGACTTTGGCTGAGTTTTTGAGTTGTCACCCTGAGTCTATCGAAGGAAACGAGCGTTGTGCAAAGCTCTCCTTGGTAAGACTCTAGTCGATGGCGTTGAGTACTTTGAAACCGGCCTTTTCTATCTTTTTAACTACGGAGGCGGTTTCACAGAGATCAAGGCGAAAGAAATAGACTTGTTTCTTTTTATTTTTGGCGTAAGGGGCCATGCCTACGCTGATGATGTTCAGCCCATGATCGTGAATGAGTTTGGATACGGCTTCAAAATTTTTGGGATCTTTATCCATGATGACATCAACGCGCGAGCTTGAGTGGATGATTCCCATCATATCTATGAATAAGCCCAGCATATCGAGAATGGAAATGATGCCGACCAATTTGCCGTCGGTGACAACGGGAAGCGAACCGATTTTGTTTTTGTATATTAGTAGAGCCGCATCTTCTATATTTGTTTCGGGATTTACTGTTTGCGGGTCACGTGTCATGAAGTTAGAAACGGTCATCTTCTTTGGATCCAAAGTAGAGACGTCTGTTGCCTTTTTGGGAATGAATGCACCTCGAATATCACTTTCTGTGATAATGCCCTCTAGCTCCTTTTTATGCACAACGGGTAAGTGGCGAATGGAATTTTTAACCATCAATTCTTGTGCTTTAAAAAGGGTGTCGTCGGATTTAATGGTGACGATCTTGCTTGTCATTATTTCTTCTACAATCATGCTGGGGTCCTGACTCAAAGGGTTATAGGAACTGCAAACATCTCATGGAGCTTAAAATACTTCATCTCCAGCCAAGGGACCTTTTTGCGGGTCGCCTCATGAAACCAGCTCATTATAACGCTAATTTGACAAATAAAAATAGCTAATCAAGTAATTAATTCGTGTGACCGCATCGTTAAGATGAATTCATTTATGCGGTGATTAATTAAGACCTCTTCTGTTTTTCTGGCATCTTTATTTGTATAGGCTCTTATGTCACTGGACGTTGGATTTTACGGCCCTTTCTCAAAGGGTGGTTCAGGTGGTTTTTACACATAGCGCCCAATATTTTCCGGGATTGTTGAAAATATACACTCAGTAGTGTATATTTTTTATTCTTCACTGCGAGGGGTGACCTGTTACCTCTTATTAATCAAGGGGTTCTGCCAAGGCACGACTTTTGCTATCTATAATAGTTTCCTCATTTCTCGAAATGCTTTGAGTTTTCGTTGTTTATGGGGTTGTTAGGCTTTTTAATTTCAATGATTTAAGGATATTATGCACGCTTTTCCAAAAAAACAGGGTCTTTATGACCCCGCCTTCGAAAAAGATAGTTGTGGGGTGGGGTTTGTTATGAATATGAAGGGTGAGAAGTCTCATGAAATTATCACCCAAGGTTTAGAAATTCTCAAGAAGCTAGAGCATCGCGGGGCCTGTGGTTCTGACTCTGCTTCTGGAGACGGGGCGGGAATTCTTATTCAAATTCCGCATGAATTTTTTCTGGAGCAATGTGAAAACTCTGGGTTCACATTGCCTGAGCCGGGTCGGTATGCGGTGGGTAATATCTTTCTTCCTACAGGCGGATCGACGCGTCAGGGACAAGACATTATTGAACATGCTATTGAGGCGGAAGGTTTAGAGTTTCTCGGTTGGCGTGATGTCCCACTGGATAATACAACGATTGGCGAAATGGCACGTTCTGTGGAGCCGGTGATCAAGCAAGTTTTTGTCGGTGCAGGGCCAGATGTTAAGGATCAACTGTCATTTGAACGAAGGCTTTATTGTGTTCGCAAGCGTTCTGCATGGGGCGTGCGCCGAGCTGGACTGAACAATAATAATGAGAGTTTTTACACTTGTAGCCTTTCTAGCAAGACTTTAATTTATAAAGGGCAGTTAATGGCTCCTCAGTTGGAGACTTATTATCTGGATCTGCAAAACCCCAAAATGGTTTCGGCTTTGGCTTTAGCGCATTCTCGCTATAGCACTAATACCTTCCCTTCTTGGGCGCGGGCGCAACCGTTTCGTTATATTGCGCACAATGGTGAAATTAACACCGTACGTGGCAACAAGAATTGGATGGATGCTCGCGAGTCGATGTTTGAGTCTCCCTTGTTTGAAAATATTGATTATATCCTTCCTGTTATTGCACCGGCGGGCAGTGACTCGGCTGACTTTGATCAGGCTTTGGAATTACTGTTTCTGACCGGGCGGTCTCTTCCCCATGCGATGATGATGATGATTCCGGAACCTTGGAGTGGTCATGAAACCATGGATGAGGATAAACGAGGTTTCTATGAGTTTCACGCGTCGATGATGGAACCGTGGGATGGCCCTGCATCGATTGCTTTCACTGATGGAGAAACCTGTGGAGCGGTGTTGGACCGTAACGGTTTGCGCCCATCTCGCTATTATGTGACTAAAGATGGGCTGGTCATCATGGCTTCTGAAGTAGGGGTGGTGCCAGTCGATGAGGCGAACATCGAATACAAGGGGCGTTTGCAACCGGGGAAAATGTTTCTAGTTGATATCAATGAAGGGCGCATTATTTCTGATGATGAAATTAAAGCAAAAATATCCACTCAAAAACCTTATGCGAAGTGGGTCAAGGAGAACCAGGTTAATTTGCAGGAGCTTCCTGATACCGGGTTCAAGTTTGCGCCTGATTTTGAAACGATTTTGAGTCGGCAGGTGACTTTTGGTTATTCGGCTGAAGATTTGAAGTTTATAATTGCACCGATGGCAGGCACGGCAACAGAGGCCACCGGGTCGATGGGCAATGACACGCCTTTGGCGGTTTTATCTCAGAAGCCGCAGAACTTATTCAGTTATTTTAAGCAGTTGTTTGCGCAGGTCACCAACCCGGCTATCGACTCGATACGCGAAGAGCTGGTCATGTCTATGGAAGTGACGCTGGGTAAGGAGCGTAATCTTTTAGATGAGTCTCCTGAACATTGTCGAAAATTGAAAGTCAAGCACCCCATCCTTTCCGGTCAGGAAATGGAAAAAGTGCATGCGCTGGATCAGGAAGATTTGAAATCCGTGGTATTGCCAATGCTGTTCCGCGCATCCGATGGCGAGATAGGCTTGGAAAGGGCGCTCGACCGATTATGCAAAGGGGCATCGAAAGCCATTGCGGGTGGGGCCACCATTTTGATTCTGTCTGATAAGGGAGTGGATGCGGACCATGTGCCGATACCCAGCCTGATTGCAACGGCGGGGGTTCATCACCATCTATTGCGTGAAAAAACGCGCACACGAGTGGGGCTGGTGGTCGAGACGGGTGAAGCGCGTGAGATGATGCATTTTGCTTTGTTGATCGGCTATGGTGCCGGGGCGGTTTATCCTTATCTGGCCTATGAGACGGTTGCGCAAGTTGCAGAAGAGGGCGTGTTCATGGAAAAACTCGATGCCAAAACAGCGGTGACGAATTTTATCTCTGCAACACGTAAAGGTCTTTTCAAGATCACTGCCAAAATGGGAATCTCTACCATTCAGAGTTATCGTGGGGCGCAGGTGTTCGAGGTGGTCGGCCTGAGTGATAAAGTGGTGGAACGCTATTTTACCGGAACGCCTTCACGCGTAAGCGGTGCCAATTTGGAAGTGTTGGCCAAGGAGGCTTTAGCGCGTCACGAAAAAGGCAACGCCAAAGATATTTTTTCGATATTGGAGTCAGGAGGTCGCTATCACTGGCGACGTGGCGAAGAAAAGCATATGCTCAACCCGAATGCGATCGGGCTGTTGCAACATGCCACACGCTCGAATGACTATGCGACTTTTAAAAAGTTTTCGCAACATTCTGATAACGAAAGCACCCGCCAATGTACTTTGCGTGGTTTGTTTAAATTTAAAAAAGCCACGCCCATTTCTATTGATGAGGTCGAACCCGTGGAAGAAATCACCCGGCGTTTTTGCACCGGGGCGATGTCTATCGGTTCTATTTCTCGTGAAGCGCATGAGACTTTGGCCATTGCCATGAACCGGTTGGGCGGGAAAAGTAATACGGGTGAAGGCGGTGAAGACCCAGCACGAAATACTCCTGATGAAAATGGAGACTCGCGTCGTAGTAAAATCAAACAGGTTGCTTCGGGTCGTTTTGGAGTGAATAGTTATTACCTCTCTACGGCAGATGAAATGCAAATTAAAGTAGCTCAAGGTGCGAAGCCGGGAGAGGGTGGGCAATTACCGGGCCATAAGGTCAGTGAGTACATTGCTAAAATCCGCAACTCGACACCGGGTGTGGCGTTGATCTCACCGCCTCCGCATCACGATATTTATTCCATCGAAGACCTACAACAATTGATATTCGATTTGCACAATGCCAACCCCGATGCACGGGTCAGCGTTAAGCTGGTTGCCGAAGCCGGAGTGGGAACCATTGCCGCAGGGGTTTCGAAGGCGCATGCTGAAGGCGTTCTGATTGCCGGGCACGATGGTGGAACGGGTGCTTCGCCGCAAACCTCGATCAAACATGCCGGACTTCCTTGGGAATTGGGTTTGTCTGAGACTCAGCAGATTTTGGTGCTCAATGATTTACGCGGGCGCATTCGGGTGCAGGTTGACGGTCAGCTTAAGACGGGTCGCGATGTTGTGATCGGCGCTCTTCTTGGGGCGGATGAATTTGGTTTTTCAACCACCACGTTGGTTACCATGGGTTGCATCATGATGCGAAAATGTCATCTCAATACTTGCTCGGTTGGTATTGCAACGCAAGACCCGGAACTGCGCAAAAAGTTTGCGGGTAAGGCGGACTATGTGGTGAACTTCTTCAAATTTGTGGCTCAAGAGGTTCGAGAAATCATGGCTGAACTGGGTGTGCGCAGGTTTGAAGACTTGGTCGGTCGAGTAGAACTTCTTGAAGCGGGCTATGCACCGGAGCATTGGAAGGCTCATGGAGTTGATGTCAGCCGAATTCTCTACAAGCCAGATGTGAAACCTAATGTCGCAATTCGTAATATTTGCACCCAAGACTTGAGTGGTGATTTAGACAATGCTTTGGACCATCGCCTCATTAAGATGAGCGCGCCGGCGCTGGAAGATCAGCAAAAGGTGAAAGGTGAGATGGCTATCGTTAATACGGATCGTGCGACGGGAGCGATGCTCAGTTATCGAATCTCAAAAAAATATGGTGAGAAAGGTCTTCCTGCGGATACGATCTGTATAGATTTTAAAGGATCTGCTGGACAAAGCTTTGGTGGTTTTCTTGCCCCAGGTGTAACCTTTGACTTGGCGGGCGATGCCAACGATTATGTGGGTAAGGGACTGTCTGGAGGGAAGATCGTTATCTACCCCCCAAGTGAATCGACATTGGTCCCTGAAGAGAATATTTTGATTGGCAATACAGTTCTTTATGGAGCTGTTTCCGGCAAAGCATTTTTTAGAGGCATCGCCGGGGAACGATTTGCAGTGCGTAATAGTGGGGCCGAGACGGTGGTCGAAGGGGTTGGTGACCACGGTTGTGAATACATGACGGGTGGAACGGTTGTGGTGCTCGGTTCAACAGGCAGAAATTTTGCCGCTGGGATGAGTGGTGGGTTGGCGTATATTTTCGACCCTGATAATTCCTTCGCCATTCACTGCAACAAAAGTATTGTAGATCTGCTTCCCGTTGAAGAGCCGGAAGATATTCAGCACTTGCGGGAACTGATTGAGGAGCATTTTGAAACCACAAAAAGTAGTGTGGCTAAGAAGATTCTTGATGATTGGGAAGGTAGCTTGAAAAAATTTATCAAGATATACCCCAAAGATTATAGACGGGTGTTGGAAAGCCGTAAAAAAGAAAATGCAGAGCTGGTTGCTTGAAGGCAACTGCCAGAAAGGATATAGAGAGTTTATATGGGCGCATTAAAAGGGTTTATGGATTTTACGCGGGAGATACCGTCAGGTCGACCGGTTGAAGATCGTCTTAAAGATCAGAAGGAATGTTACGTCCCTTTACCGGAAGAAAATTATCAGGAGCAGGGTGCTCGATGTATGGATTGTGGTGTGCCATTTTGCCAGAGTGACGCGGGTTGTCCACTGGGCAATTTGATTCCAGACTGGAATGACATGGTCTATCGAGGTCGGTATAAAGAGGCGGTGGAATTATTACAAAAGACCAATAATTTCCCTGAATTCACCGGTCGGGTTTGTCCTGCACCTTGTGAAGGCGCTTGCGTACTGGGGATCTCTGAACCGGCGGTTACGATTTGTAAGATCGAAGAGATGGTGGCAGAAAAGGGGTTCGAACTGGGTTTTACTAAACCTCAGATACCTGCTTCTCGAACGGGTAAAAAAATAGCCATCGTTGGCTCGGGGCCTGCGGGTTTGGCCTGTGCTGAACAGCTCAATAGCGTTGGCCATGAGGTCACTGTTTTTGAAAAGGAGAACCGTGTGGGCGGATTGCTCATGTATGGAATTCCTCATTTCAAATTGGATAAGGTGGTGGTGAAACGGCGTATTAAGTTGATGACCGATTCAGGTGTGGTCTTTAAGACGGGAATTAATATTGGTGTCGATAAATCGGCTAATGAATTGAAAAAAGAGTTTGATGCGGTGGTGCTGTGTGGAGGGTCGCAAAAATCGCGAGACATGCCAGTGGAAGGGCGTGACTTGGAAGGGGTTCATTTTGCCATGGACTTTCTGCCGCAACAAAATAAGCGTAATGAAGGCGACACCATTGCCGAGGATATTTCTATCTCTGCCAAAAACAAAAATGTTTTGATCATTGGAGGCGGCGATACCGGATCAGATTGTTTGGGGACTTCATTAAGGCAAGGGGCAAAAAATGTTTACCAATTCGAACTTTTGCCAGAGCCTCCGAGTGAGCGCAGTGATAGTAACCCTTGGCCGCAGTGGCCTAAGATATTCAGGGTGTCCTCTTCACATGAAGAGGCCAATGTTCGGGAGAATAAAGATAAAATTACCGAATACTGTGTTTCCACAAAAAAGTTTTCGGGGCAAGATGGCAAGGTTAGCAAAGTTCATGGTGTGAAGATTGAGTTTGGTGAGCCAGACCCTGAGACAGGACGTCCGCAAATGCGTGAAGTGCCGGGTTCAGAATTTGAGTTGGAGGTCGAACTGGTTCTGCTGGCGCTGGGTTTTGTGCACCCCATTCATGAGGGCATGTTGCAGGAGTTAGACATGAAACTGGATGCGCGTGGCAATGTGGCTTGTGATGATAAAAAAATGACCAGTGTGGAGGGCATTTTTGTGGCTGGAGATATGACACGTGGGCAATCACTTGTGGTATGGGCCATTGCAGAGGGTCGTGAGGCGGCAAGATCGGTTGACTTGCACCTTATGGGAGACACACAACTTCCCCACAGTCAGTTTTTAAAATAGTTGATTATAAGAAGTTTGAAAGGGGACTGCCCTTGACAAAACAGTCCCCTTCCAGGAGGTAGCCTGCCTTTCAGCAGGCTGGGGAATTAGGCAGGTTTCTCTTCTTTCATGGGTTCAATCTTGATATTCAAGGTTTGGACTTTTCCTTCGCGGATGACTTCGACCAGTACCGATTTCCCCGGTTTTATGGCCGCTACCTGCTTGGGTAAGCTGTCTATATGGGTGATGACGACACCATTGAATCGAGTGATTACATCGCCGCGTTTCATCCCACCTTGGGCCGCTGGCCCATTAGGCGCTATATCATTGACCAGCGCACCTTTTGAGCTTTCAAGTTTGAAAGATTCTTGCAGTTCGGGAGTGATTTTTTGAATCATGACTCCCAACCAACCACGGGTTACTTTTCCATTTTGTTTCAAGTCCAAAAGAATGGATTTTGCCATATTGATAGGTAGCGCAAAACCAATGCCTACATTTCCGCCACTGCCTGAATAGATGGCGGTATTAATTCCTACAACATCTCCATTCATGTTTAGTAATGGACCGCCACTGTTTCCGGGGTTGATCGAGGCATCCGTTTGGATAAACTCATCATAAGGGCCAGCACCAATATTGCGACCCATTGCACTGACAACTCCGGTAGTTACGGTATGAGATAACCCGAACGGGTTGCCGATGGCAACGACCCATTCTCCCACTTCTACTTTTTCAGAATTGCCCATAGTTAGAAATGGAAAGGAAGCCTTGTCGCCATCCTTCTGGATAATTTTAATTAAGGCAATATCTGTTTTAGGGTCAGAACCGATCAATTGAGCTTCATATTCTTTTTCATTTTGCAGGGTTATCTTGATAGAGCCTGCTCCTTCTACAACATGGTTATTCGTTAAAATAAGACCGGTTGAGTCAATGATGAAGCCTGTTCCCGTTCCACCTCCTTGGCGAGGTTGAGCCGGTGGTGAAAAGGGTTTTCTCTGATTGGGTGAATTGAAATTGCCAAAAGGCCGACCTCCTTTGGCGGGTTGAAACTTAGTTTTCGATGTGACGAAAACGACGGAAGGGTTTTTGTTTTTAGCGATCTCAACGATCAAGTTGGTTCCGATAGGGATGGTTTTGGCACTCATTGCAATAGCTGAATCCGCCGTGATCAAGCCGGGTTTTTCGATTCCATAGGATAGGGGGAATAGAAATAAAGCGAAACCAATGAAAGCCGATGGAATTTTATATTTTTGAAGCATGGTGGAACTCCTCCAACTATTATGCAGTTTTAATCAAATAACAACCGTGTGCAGATAGCTCAGGGTCGTTGAATTAAGGATAAGATTTAATTATTAACTGTCCATTAACGTGAAATTAAAAAACGTTAATGAGAGAGGCGAGAGTTTTGAAAGGCCTCTCATCGTGTGAACTAGAGTTAGGATGGAATTTTTCTTGTGGGGGGAAGGGCAAGACTGAACTATTTTCAGAATGCCCCATTGAGTTGAAGTTATATTCTCAATTTCTGGAAAAAACCTTTTAGTGTTTCTTTGATAGGGTTGCCATCAATTTCTGCCAATTCCTTGAAAAGTTCCTTCTGTCTCTTGTTCAATCGTTTGGGGGTTTCTACCGTGAAGTGAATGATCTGGTCGCCCCTGCCATGTCCTCGCAGTTGAGGCACACCTGCACCCGGAATGCGGTGGTTGTCATTCGACTGTATACCAGCCGGAATGGATATGACTTGTGTTTTTCCGTCATCCAGAAGAGGAACTTGAATCTCAGCTCCGAGAGCGGCTTGAGAGAAGGTTAAGTTCATACGACAATGAATGTCGTGACCTTCTCGGTGAAAGAATTCGTGTGCGGCGACATGCATGATGACGTAAAGGTCTCCAGCTGAAACACCTTGTGGACCGGGTTCACCCTCGCCTCTTAATCTCAGCCGGGACTCATCGTCCACACCTGCGGGAATGTTAATGGATAGTTTTTTATTTTTAAGCACTCTGCCATCGCCATGACAATCGTTACAGGGGTGCTCAATTATCTGACCGGCTCCCCGACAATCGGGGCAGGGCGATTGCACACTGAAAAACCCTTGAGCGCGAACCACCTGACCGGTTCCACGACAGGTTCTGCAGGGGTGCGGTTGGTGCCCTGGTTTGGCTCCTGATCCATGACAAGTGTCGCAGAGGTGGTGTTTGCTGACTTGGACTTCTTTTTCGGTGCCAAAAATGGCTTCCTGAAAAGTGATTGATATATCGAGACGCAGGTCTGCTCCGGTTCTTTGGCCTCTGCCGCCACCTTCGCCACCAAAAAAATCACCGAACACATCTCCGAACTGAGAGAAAATATCATCAAACCCGTTAAAACCGCCAAAACCACGCCCTTTAAGACCTTCATGACCGTATTGGTCATAAATCTGTCTTTTTTCTGCGTCTTTGAGAGTGTCATAAGCCTCGGATGCTTCTTTAAATTTGTCTTCAGCCGCTTTATCACCGGGATTTTTATCGGGATGATATTTAAGAGCCTGTTGACGGTAGGCTTTTTTTAATTCGCTTTCATTTACATTTTTAGAAACACCCAGTACTTCGTAATAATCACGTTGGCTCATGAGTCGTTATTTTCCAGTCAGAATAAAAAAATGGATCTTTGTAATCCAGCCCGTTTAGAGCGAGAGATTAAACGGGACCTTTAATAATTAAATTGGATGTCCTCATGATTTTAAATGGGACACTTTTACTTTAGCGGCTTTGATCAATTTGTCTCGAAATAGATAACCGGGTTCTAATTCTTGCACGATGGAATTGTCCTTTTCTGGGTCGGTGGTTTCTTCTGTCATGACCACTTCATCAGTTGCTGGGTTGAACTTTCGGTTTTGGGTGTCGATCTTTTGCACTTCATTATTTTTCAGTTCTCGGGAAAATTGTTTCGCAACCATTTCAACTCCCTGAAGAAGCCCCTCAAATTCTTTCGAGGTGCTGGAAGTTTGAATGGCCCGATTCAAATTATCTAAAATAGGAATCAGGCGCGAAAACAGATTGGCCTTGAATTGATCGAGACGGACATCATTATCTTTCTCAAGACGCTTGCGAAATTCATCATTCTCGCCAGTTTTTTCTTTGTAAGCCGAGATGTATTCGCGAAGGCGTTTATCTTTTTCCTCGACTTCTTGTTTGAGTCGCTCTACATAGGTGGGCAGGCGTTCTTCAGTGTCAGAAGTTGAGGTTTCTTCATCTTCATACATAGAAGATCTTCGGTCAACTATATTTAATTCAGGTTCGTTTTGCGAATTATCCTTGGTTTTGGATTTTTTTTGTGGCATCGGAGTATTTAAAATTTTGGATGATAGATTCGTGCCCCCAAAGATATCGGGGGCACGCGATAGGTGTTATTTTTTTCCAACATCCTCGAATTCAGCATCGACCACGTCATCGTCAGACTTGTTGTCGTCACCAGAGGAATCCGCTTGAGGTTCGGTGGATGCTTCTCCTTCTTCCCGAGCTTGAGAATACATCGTTTGAGCCAGTTTATGAGCCACTTCGTTAACTTTGTCTAGTTGCTCTTTCATAGCGGGTATTTCGTCTTCCAGATGTTTTTTGGCCTCTTCAATGACTGCTTCGGCTTCGGTAACATCCTCTTCTTTAAGTTTTTCTTTATTCTCTTTTATCGTTTTTTCCGTATTGTAGATTACGGAATCGAGTTGATTATGAACATCAATTTTCTCTCTTCTTTCTTTATCTGCATCGGCATTGGCTTCTGCATCTTTCACCATTTGTTCGATCTCGTCCTCATTCAAGCCGGTTGAATCGGTGATGGTGATTTTTTGTTCTTTATTAGTGCCTTTATCTTTGGCTCCGACATGAATGATACCATTGGCATCAATATCAAAGGTTACTTCAACCTGAGGCACACCGCGTGGTGCAGGTGGAATTCCATCGAGATGAAATTTTCCGAGGGAGCGGTTGTCTTTTGCCATTTCACGTTCACCCTGGATGACGTTGATTTCTACCGAGGGCTGATTGTCTGCGGCGGTTGAGAATGTTTCTGATTTTCGTGTTGGAATAGTGGTGTTGCGTTCGATCAATTTAGTTGTGACCCCGCCCAATGTCTCAATACCCAGAGAAAGAGGTGTGACATCTAAAAGAAGGATGTCTTTGACATCACCAGAAAGTACGCCTGCTTGTACAGCGGCACCGAGTGCTACCACTTCATCGGGGTTAACTCCACGATGAGGTTCTTTGCCGAATAGGTTTTTAACCAGTTCTTGCGCTTTCGGTACACGGGTTGACCCACCCACCAATACCGCTTCATGAACCTGATCTGCCTTGAGCCCGGCATCTTTTAATGCTTTTACACAGGGCGTTTTTGATTTTTCCAAGAGGTCATCAATCATGCCCTCAAATTTTGACCTTGAAAGTTTGATGTTGAGATGCTTGGGCCCACCGGCATCGGCCGTAATGAAGGGAAGGTTGATATCCGTTTCATTGGTGGTAGACAATTCCATTTTGGCTTTTTCTGCCGCTTCTTTTAATCTTTGCAGAGCCATATTGTCTTTCGATAGGTCGATGCCCTGTTCTTTTTTGAACTCATCGACCAACCAATTGATGACGCGTTGGTCTAGGTTATCACCACCTAAGTGCGTGTCGCCGTTGGTGGACTTAACCTCTACTACATTGTCTCCAACTTCCAAGATGGAAATATCAAAAGTACCGCCACCGAAGTCATAAACAGCGATGGTGTGGTCTTTTTTCTTATCCAACCCATATGCCAAAGCTGAAGCTGTAGGCTCATTGATGATTCGTTTGACTTCCAACCCTGCAATTTTGCCTGCATCTTTGGTGGCTTGGCGTTGAGCATCGTTGAAATAAGCGGGTACGGTGATAACAGCTTCTGTTACGGGTTGTCCGAGGTAAGCTTCTGCTGATTTCTTAAGTTTTTGCAGAATCATGGCAGATATCTCAGGCGGTGTGTAAGACTTATCGCCTGTTTTAATTCGTATCTCATTTTTAGACCCCTGAATGACTTCATAGGGAACCATTTTCATTTCTTCCGACACCTCGTTGAGAGATCGGCCCATGAAGCGCTTGATGGAAAAAATCGTGTTCTCGGGGTTTGCGATAGCCTGTCGTTTTGCAACCTGACCGACCAGTATTTCTCCTTCTTTGGTGAACGCTACAACGGAGGGTGTCGTTCGACTTCCTTCCTCGTTGAGGATAACTTTGGGTTCACTTCCTTCCATAACAGCTACCACCGAATTGGTGGTGCCAAGGTCAATGCCTACGATTTTTCCCATGATGATTAATCCTTTCCTTAGTTTTATAAAAGCCTTTAAATTTACTGGTTTGAGTAAATGAGTGTGATCTCTTTACATATCTGTCTGTTAAATAAGACTCGTTGTTTGCAATGTCAAGCTGGTATTAGATTATTTTCATGCGCTATATACTGAGGAGAGGAATTTGTTATGATTGCCACCATATACAATTAAAAGCTTGTTTTTAAACAGGTTTTAATAGATCGTTGTTTCAATTTCCCTTACTTTTACTATTTAGTGCGTTATAATAGGAGAGTTGAATATTTAACGGGTTTTTTACATGACAGAAAATAAGAGCAGTGAGCATAGAGAGTTCACCCGGGTACCTATAAAAATAGGGGTGGAAGTGCGGGCAGGCGATCTAGTTATAAAGACTCATGATACGCAAGATTTGAGCATGGTGGGTCTATCACTTCGATATGAAGGGGACAGCATTCCGGTAGGAACCTCCTGTGATATATCGGTTTTCTTAGAAGGAGCCGAACCTCCGATTCATGTTGATATGAGGGGTAAGGTGGGGCGTATTACAGGTAAGGAACTGTGTCTTGAATTTTCAGAGGTGCAGTTTGAAAGCTACGAACATCTGCAAAACTTGGTGCGATATAATTCCCAGAATATCGATGTGGTCGACAAGGAAATCAGCGCGCACAAAGGTTTAAAAAGAAATGAATGAGGGATCGGTTTCAGAGCGAAACAGGGTGGAGGTCTTTAAACTGTATTGCTTGAGATCTGTTTCAGAGGAGTCTATTTAGTCTGCTCATAGAGGGATAAACCAAAATTCTTCCCCTGACATTCAAACTGACAATGCGTTCTCAATTTCGAAGAAGGGAACTGCAAACTGTTACCTTCTAAGGCGATAATTGGGGTTGAAAGTAAACTGGGTTCAGGCAATAGAGCCTTGATGTTTCCGCCGACCATATTGATCAGTTCACCTGTAGCATCCTTTTTATCATCCATCGAAGCTTTACCTGGCTCGAGAGAAAACATAATCTCTGTAAAACTGTTGACCAAGGTCAATGGCAAGGAAAGAATGATGGCCCCATTCCACTCTCCAGAGATTTGCACGCTTCCAGTGATTGTCTCATCGGAAGACCCCTCATAGGACCCTGAAATAGGGCTCACCTCAAGACCAAATAGGGTGGAACAGATCAACTTCGTATATTGTTGGATTTCCTGTTCGAGAAACTGCATTAGAGAAAACCTCTCAATTATTCTGTTCGACTTTCTTCAAAACAGAGACCTTGAATTTAAAACCCCAGCATTTGAATGTAACGGTGGATACCGTTTCACTGCCGGGAATCCGAAGCCCATGTTGGGTCATGGTTACGGCAGGGAGAGATAAAAAGCAGGGCTCTGGAAGTAGTGATTTTATATTGCCACCTGTCATGTTGGTCAGCTCTCCGAGAGCATCTTGAATCAAGTCTGAAGGAACTTCATCTTCAGGCATCTTGAACATGATGGATGCAACCTTTTTAGCTAACTCCAAGGTGCAGTCTAAGGTGACGGTTCCTTCCCATTGTCCGGAAATATGAACGCACCCAGCGAGGACATCTTCTCCTGCATTGGGAGTATAATCTTCGTCGGGAGTTTTTTTTACATCCAGTTCAAGTATGGATTTCCAGATATTTTCTGTGTACTGACATATTTCGGATTCAAAATTTTCCATGATGATTATCCCTGTTTTAAACGGTAGCAACCTGATTGCTTGAAAGGCATCCTTTCAAAATTTTCATCTAGGTTGAGTGTGGTTTCGGCGGCTCCTAAAAATAGGTATCCATCAGGCCGGAGGAGTTTTCGAATTCGTCCCAAGATATCTTTTTTCATTTCGACATCAAAATAGATGAGAACGTTTCGCATCATGACTAAATCCAATTGTGGCATCATCGGCCACCTTTCCGAAAGGTTGATGATGCGAAATTGAATCATTTTACGAAGCTCTTCTTTTACCTGCCATTCCGTTCCAATGCGTTCAAAATATTTAACCATAAGGGGGGCAGGAAGCCCACGGTTGATCTCCAGCTGACTATATATTCCGCTTTTACAACGATTGAGCATTTGATTGGAGATATCGCTGGCTGAAAAATTTAATTTCCACGTATTGAGCTGGGGAAACTCATTTTTTAGCAACATAACCAACGTGTAAGGCTCTTGGCCGCTGGAGCTGGCCCCACACCAGATATTCAATTCCTTTTTCAGTTTACGTTTTTCCAATAGTTCTGGAATAATTACCTTTTTTAAAGTTTCAAAAGGGTGAATGTCTCTGAAGAAGGAAGTTTCATTGGTGGTCATAGCCTCTATGACTGCATCTTTGAGGCTACCTCGAGGGTCCGATTTGATTTTTCGGACAAGTGTTTCTATCGATTCCAGTTTTTCTTGGTGAACCAAAGGCATGACCCGAGATTCAACCAAATACTCTTTGCCTTTTTCCAAGACAATTGCGCATTGCTCTCTGACAATCTTACTAATATAATCAAAATCTGCCGGGTTAATGGCCATTATAATCCTTATTGACAGGCGTTACCGTTTTTGGGAGAATTTTTAGACGTTTCTACTTAGTCAACATCAAGGCCCAAGATAGTCAATTTTTCAACTATCATATCTTTTGTAAATGGTTTCATGATGTATTCATTGGCGCCCGCCTCTAAAGCCTTGATGACTTGCGCCATTTCTGTTTCTGTAGTGACCATCATTAACTTCATATCTTTGTATTGGTCGTCTTTTCTAACTTCACAGACAAAATCATAACCATTCATTTCAGGCATATTCCAATCTACCAAAGCAATATCTAACGGCCCTGTTTCTTTAAGTTTTTCCAATGCCTCCAAACCATGTCCGGCTTCAAACACTTCGAACTGTAGAGCCTTAAGAATCTGTCCAAGAATCAACCTGATAGCTCTGGAGTCATCAATTACCAGTGCGCGCACAAAAACCTCCTTTTAATCAAGAGGGAAAACTTCACCTCGGTTTCGCAAAGAAAACCCAC